>NZ_JBIRUL010000016.1:0-170196 GCF_044335095.1 Streptomyces sp. NPDC020597
CCCGCGGAGCGGGTATTGCAGCGGCAAGCCGCTGCAAAGTAAAAGGCTCCGCTGACGCTCCGCCAAATTCCCGCGCAAGCGCGAGAATTGAATTCCGTAAACGGAATTATAACCGCAATGCAATTCCCGCAAGCGGGAATTGCAGGCACCCGCGCAAGCGCGGGTGCCTGCGCTGGCAGCAAGGGGCGGATGCATCACGTGCGGCACTGTGTAGCGATTGGGATTCCAGGCCACCACCCCCAGACAGTTGACGAACCATCCGACCCCGCCCCCGCACACCCCCTTCGCAGTGACGGGCTCCGCTACGCTCCACCCGAACCGATTCCCCAACTCCCCCACCTCCTACCGTCACCCTTACCAATACTCCGACAGCCTACACCCCAACCCACCGCCACTGATGCGGCATGACGGAGCATCAACCCGACACGGGAACCAGCAGACCCCAAGATGCATCATGCGCAGGGGCTGTGTAGTGCGCAGTGTGCCCCCACCCCTAGCCCGGAGGAAAACCCAACCGGCAGAATTCCGAATTACAGGAGCCGAATACCCCAGCCATAGAATGGAACCCCCGAATTCAGAACGCCGGAATACAACGAACGGAGGTACCCGAGCCGAACGGCCCCCAGGGCCGGACGGCGAAACCATCCACCGGCATCCGCCACGCTTCCATGCTTATGAGCGTCTCGGCTGGTACCACCCCGAGACTCAGAGTCGTTGAGGGTTGAGGCTGCCTCCGGCAGGAGGAGGCGGAGGAGGGGACACCGGAGGCCGCTGGACACCGGTACCCCACCCCAGCCCCAGGGCCGCACGGCCCCACAGCGCGACGGCCCCCGCCGTCGCGCAACACACCACAGGCCGCCCCCAATCCCCGAGGCCACCACACAACCCGCCCCCGCCCCATTCCTCTAATCCTTCAACCGGCGCGGGAAAAGTGGCAGCAGAGGGGATGTCAGACCCCCGACCGTGCGCAAAACCCTTGGTTGACCTGCGGATACGTCGACCCTCCAAAAGAGGCTCGCGCAAGAGATGTTGCAAGAGAAGGCGCAGGAGCAGCCGCAAGAGAAGGTGCAAGGGATGTTGCAAGGTTCCGTGTTTCGGTGCCTCCCGCCCATTGAGAGTGTATTATTGATTTTGCAGTCAGGCGGCAACCTGACTGAGTCTCAATCACCAACCCGAGGAGCCCCCTTGGACACCGAGTCCGTTGAGGCAGTAAGCCGCCTCACGATCCACATTGCCGGAGAGCATGAGACCAATGCATCCATCGGTCTGACGCTCATTCCCCTACTCAAGATCCCGACAGCCATCATCGAATTCCGGCACCCTACCGGCGCGCGCGTTTGGTGGGAAGGCTGGTGCGAGGCCGCCGAAATGCTCAACAGGATTTTTCCTGAGCAGATCGACGCAGGCGAATTGCGTGAGCCCGAACTCACCATCAATTCGTTTGTGATCCTTGACGACGCGCCCCGTCGCGCCAAGATCCGTGCCCGTAGCGCAGCAGTGAGCCCCGACGGGATCGGCGCACTGTCGGTCACCGTCGGAGGTCTGACGATCGCGTGCGCGTCGCGGAACGCGGTCGAGTGCCAGGTTCGTGGGTGGCGCGAGGCGTACGACATGTTCGCCAGTGACGGCGGGTTCGGACTGCCGTCCGCCGGCGAGGTGGCCGCGCGCGTACGAGCCGACCACGCCCGGCACGGGGTCAATGAGCTGTCCATGGCCGCCGAGGAGCAGCAGGCAGCCCGGAGGCAGTGACGCGCCCAGGGTGGGGTGACCGGCGGTCGCCCCACCCTCCCGGAGCCGTAGCCATCAGAGAAGGGGACAGCATGACCGCCACAGAACAGCTCAGCCGGGGGCAGCGGGTACGCATCGAGCGCAACCCCACCCGGAGCCTGGCCGCCTACGCCCGCCCGAGGACCGCACTCCGGTCCGCCCCGTGGCCGGAGGTGTGGGAAGGCACGGTGTTGCAAGTGGCCTACGAGGGCGATGAGTTGACCGACGTCGAGATCTACGGCAGGCGCGAGAGCACCGGCGAGACCAAGCGGGTCACGTTCAGCCTTACTCGGAACGCGTTCTTCCGTACGACGGTGACGCCGGTGGAGTCGTCGTAACTCGCCACGTCCGGGGGGATTGTGGGTTGAGATCACCCCCCGTAAGAGCGTATTATTGATTCTGCGAGTGAGCGGCAACTCACGCGCCATCAACTCAGCAACCCAAGGCAGGGGAACGATGAGCGAGTACCAAGACCACGTACGGCGGACCCTCGAAGGGCAGAACGTTGACCCGGGCGAGGACCTCGGCATGGACGCGATGCGGTGGACCCCCGCACCCGTCAGCGACGCCGAAACGGGTGAGGCCATGCACACCGCCGCCGACACGGCACACGCGTTGCTCGACCGAGCGGCGGACGCGTACCTGTCGCTCCTGAACGCCGTTCTCGGCGACGGGACGCACCACATGGTGGCCAACGCCAGCACGCCGCACAGTGACCTCACCGAAGGCCAGGAACTCACCGTCATGGGTGACGCCCTGATCATCAACGAGGTCGCATCCACGCGGGTGTGCGCCGTAATCGCGGCGTCCATGGTCGGGTGCGCGACCGGCGCACTGGTCGTGCGGACGTTCGCCCCCGACGGATCGGAGTTCGTACGCGGCTGGAAGGTCCGGAACTTCTGGCTTCGGCCGCTCACCTCCGAGGCCATCCGAGAGGCGTACAGCACTGACCCCAACGGCGTGCCGTTGGCCCCAGAGCCGGGAGTCGAGTTCCGCCAGGCCGAGCGAGTACCGCGCCCCGCTCAGGACCAGGCCGAGACGGGCGACCGAGCGGCCAGCCGCACCGCGCCCCGGGACAACCGGCCCCCGAACCGCCGCAACTGAGCACCACCCCGCCGGGCCGGTCGCCCGACCGGCCCGGCGGGAACGCCCCTGCCTCCCTGCCCTGCCTCCCGGTGTGAGCGGCAACTCACCCGGCACCAACCCGACCAGGAGAGACCGCCATGACCACGACCACGCACCCCGCCACCAGCACGAGCGCCCCCGCCCAGGAACCGGCGCCGGCCCCTGCCGAAGTGCCGGCGCCCACCGCCCCGCCCGCCGAGCAGCCCCACGCAGCGGACGCCCGAGGGGTGGCCCTGCCCCGCAACCTGGCCCGCCTCACCGCCCAGGCCGAGGAGGCCGGATGGACGGCCACCGTCCAGACGCAGCCCGGACACTGCGCGCTGCTGCTCGCCGCCCGTCAAGAGGCCGGGGAAACCGTCCTGCGCTGCGTGTGGCGACTCACCGCCCGGGGGCACCGCTGGGACGGCGCCACCCTCACCCGCTACGGCCAGACGGCCGCCCAGGGCATCGCATGGCGCGCCGTCGCGGACCTGGTGACCGCCGAGGCGCCCACCGCCCGCACACAGCCGACCGCGCCGGACCGGGCGGACGCTCCGGCGCCCGGTCCGGCCGAGACCGCGGCGGAGACTTCGGCCCCCCGGCAGCGTGCCCGTAAGGCGCCGTCCGTCGCGGAAGTCGAGCGCGCGCGTAGGGCGGCGGAGGAGTGGCCGGAAGCGATGGAAGCGCGGTCGCTGGGCGACCGTTACGAGGGGGAGTTCCGGCGCTCCGACCTGCTGTCGGAACTGTCCGTGTGCGGTGAGCGGTTCCCGTTCCGCTTCCATTTCAAGTCGGGCGGCGGACACACCGTGACCCTTCCGACGGGGGACGTGCGCGGCACGTGGGGTGAGGTCACGGGGGCCGCTATCGCGTACGTGATCGCGGAGCGTCCGGCGGCGGTACTGCGGGCGACGGCCGAGACGGCGCGCGTGTACGGCATCCATGCGGAGCGCGCGGCGGAGAAGGCGGAGGAGCACGCACAGACAGCCGTGTCGGTCGGCATGGCGCGCGCTGCCCTGGACACGGTCCGTGCGTTCGCTCAGCGCATCGATTGGGACGGTCTGACGGACGAGCAGTACGACAGCGCCCGGGGTGCAGTCCGTGAGGCCGAAGAGTGCGCAGAGGGGGCAGCGTCCGCGTACGGGCGGGGCGACGTCGACACGGCCCGTTGGGAAGCGCGTGACTCTCTCGCCGTCGTGCGCTGGTTCGGGCTTGACGTGCCGTCGACTCAGGAGTGCGCGGAGCGTGCGCCGGAACCGCGCGCGGTTGCTGGGCGGTTGCGGCCCCAGGCGTCGGCGTTCCTGCTGAGCATCACCCGCCCGGGGTGGGAGGGGCCGGCCGAGAAGACCGAGGTTCCGGCCGGCGACGCTCCGGCCGGTAGCGGCGTGACACCGGACGTTCCGGCGGAGGGGAACGAGGTCAAGAAGACCCCGGCGGTGTTGCCCGACGTCGTGTCGGACCCCGGCGGGGTGGACGGGTGGGAGACCGACGGAGGCGCGGTCGAGGTGCTGCCGGTGATCTGCCACGGCAAGGGGGGTGGGGTGTTCCCGGTGGCGTTCCGTGGCCCGTACGAGGGCACGGTGCGGGTGTCGCGGGCGTGGCTGACGGAGCATGCGCGCCGTGCGCTGACCGTGGCGCGTGAGCGGCTGACGGTGGCGGAGGAGCACGCGGAGACGTGCGCGGCGTGGCGGCGGGATGCGTACGACCTTCACCAGGAAGTACGCCGGTCGGCGGGTGTGCTGGGGCCGGATGTGTGGGTTGCGGAGGAGACGGCGGGGGCGTGGTCCGCGCGTGCGCGTGAGGTGTCGTGGGCCGCGGACAAGCGGCGCCAGGGTGCGCGGGATGTGGTGCGGTGGCGTGAGCGTGAGCTGTCCGCGCTGGAGTCGGAAGCCAGGAAGGCCGGGGAGCGTGCGGCGGCCGGTCGCAAGTTCCTGGCCCGTGCGGCGGCCGGTGACGTTCCGGCGGGGCGTGGGGCGTGGGCGTCGGCCGATGGCGGGGCGGCGGTGATGTTCGAGCTTCCGGCGTGCGCTGAGGTGTCGCCGGACATGGAACACGCGCCGGGCATGGCGGAGCGTCGCGCGTTCGTGGATCTCCTCGCGGACGCCGTGTCGGCCCGTGACGAGGGGCGGGCGCTGATCGGGCGTGACCTCCCGTCGAAGAAGACGCACGGGCACACGGGCGGGATTGAGAAGGGGCAGGCGTCCGCGTCGGTCAAGGCCCTGGTTCAGCCGTGGAAGGCGCCGAAGATCCCGACGGCGGGCAAGGCACCGACGGCGGCTCAGTTGGAGGACTGGCAGGACGGTTACGCGGGTGCGCCGGTCATGGCGGAGACCGAGGCGGCGCCGGGTGTGTGGCTGCCTATGGCTGCCGTGGCGTTCGCCGAGACGGCGACAGCGAACGGGTGGACCGTCGCAATGCAGCGTCAGGGCGCCACGGTGACCGTGCGCGCCGGAGGGCGGGCCACGGGCAAGGTTCCGGCGGAAGTGCGCGCGGTTTGGTCGGCCGGTCTGTACGACGTGAGCGCGTCGGGTGCATGGGTGGACGGGGTCCGGCTGGGCATCGTGGCGACGCTCCACGCGGTGAATGCCACGGTTGCTCAGCAGTGCAAGGCGCCGGGTGTTCTGGCCGAGGACGTGCGGCCGGACGCGCACGCGGATGCGGTCGACCTGGACGGGTGGGAGGCGAGGGCGGAGCGCTCGCGCGGGACGGCGGAGAGCTCCCCCCCCGCCGGCACCCCGTGACGAGGTGTCCGCGCGGGCGGCTGACGTGGTGTCCGACCCGTCCGGGGTGGACGGGTGGGAGGCAGAGGGGGGCGCGGTGCCGGGCGTCGACACCCCGGCCCCCGTCGCGGCAGCTGTGGCGGTTATGCCGATCGACTGGGCGAAGCCTGCCGGGCGCGGTGACTGCGCGGCGGCAAACACGTGTGGCGGGTTCGGGGTGCTGCTGTGGGACGTGCCCGGCTGTGCCCCGCGCTGCGCCGAGTGCGCCGCAAGGGTCATGGGGCACTCTCCGGCGGCACTGCGCGCGCTCACCCTGCCCGGGGACATCGTGGAAGCGGAGGAGGTGGCCGAGGCGGCGGACATCGTCATCCGGCACACCCACGAAGACGGCACCACTGTGGAGGGCTCCGCCAAGGGTGACGGGGTGTGGGAAGCGTTGCGCCCGCTGGGCTGGACCTACCGGCGTACCCCGGGGATCTTCATCCGGGGCAGCCGCTACAAGGACGCCGACCGGTGGAAGATCAACCGGGCGGCGGAGGCGGTGCGCGCACTCGGCCTGTCGTGCGCTGTGGTGATCGAAGAAACCATGTCGTTCGCCGAGCGGGAGGCCGCCCGCGTGGATGCGGCCGAGCAGAGGGCGGACCGGTTCACGGACCGGGCCGGACGGGCGGCGGCATCGTCGCAGTCGGCGCGGGATGCCTCGGACCGGATCGGCGAACGGTTCTGGATGGGTCAGCCGATCCTGGTGGGCCACCATTCGGAGGGGCGCGCCCGCCGGGACCAGGAGCGCATGCACAACGCGATGCGCAAGAGCATCGCCGAGGGCGAGCGGGCCGGATACTGGGCCAACCGCGCCCAGGCGGCGGAGGCTTACGAGCGGTATCGGAAGAACCCGGGGCGCACGCTGCGCCGTATCGAGAAGCTGGAGGCGGAGCGGCGCGGCGTTCTGCGGGAGCGTGACGGCGTCGACGACAAGGGCCGGACGGCCGATGTGTGGCGACGCAAGCCGTCCGAGGCGCGCCACCAGGAGCTGACGCGCCGTCTGGCCGAGTACGACGAAGAGCTGACGTACTGGGCGGAGACGATCAAGGAGGCGGAGCGGCGCGGCTTCAAGGTGTGGGGTCGGGCCGACTTCATCAAGGGTGATTTCGTGCGGTGGCGGGGGTCCTGGTACGAGGTGACCCGGGTCAACGCCAAGACGGTGACCGTGCCGCACATCCACGCCGCGTTTGATGGCGGCACCGTCGGCGCCGTCGACGGATGCCGCGTTGTCACCCGCGCGGCAACGGCGGAGACCCGGCACAAGGGCAGCACGTACACGCTCCCCTACAACGAGGTGAGCGGGCGCATGTCGGCCGAGCAGATGCGGGCCGCCCTCGCGGGCGAGGCGATCCCAGCCGACCCGCGCGACATCACCCCGGAGCCCGCCCCGTCACCGGGTTCGCCGACTGATGCGGACGAAGCGTTGAACCCTCCCAGTAAGAGCGTATTATTGATTCCGCGGGTGAGCGGCAACTCACCCGCCACCAACCCAACTCGCAGCAGAAGGACAGGGCATGGACCACATCGACACCAAGGACGTGGCCGCCGAGCTCCGTAACCGCCTGAAGAAGGCGTTCCCCGGCGTGAAGTTCAGCGTGCGCAAGGGCACCGGCACCGCCTCCGCGTGGATCTCCGTCTACTGGACCGACGGCCCCTCCACGGCCGACGTCGAGGAGCACACCCGCCCCATGCAGGGCGCGCAGTTCAACGGCATGGAGGACCGCTACGAGTCCACGGACAACACGGTCACCGTCACCGTCAAGGGCCGGAAGGTCACCGGTAAGCCGCTGGTCGACGGCATCAACACTCACCGGGACGTCTCCGACGAAGCTCTGAAGGCCGCCGCCGTCCTGTGGTCCGAGGCCCACGACGGCGCCGAGCCCCCCGCCAGCGGCATGCTCGCCGCCTGCGTCGTCGATGGCCACGTCATCCAGGAGAACTGGGCCCCGCAGCAGATGTGGCAGATCGCCAGTGATGTTGTCCTTCCCCAGCGCTGGGCCGCCGCCAAGGAGCAGGCCGCCGCCCAGGCCACCCGTCCGGCGAACGCCCGCGAGCAGGGCGACGAGGGCGCGGAGGGACTCGCGCTCCAGCACACGGACGAGGACGGGACGACGGTCACCGGTACGCGCCTGGGCGACGGCGCCGCCGAGGTCCTCAAGCGCCACGGCTTCAAGTGGCACCGCAAGAACCAGTACTGGTACGCCCCCGGCAGCCGTGACCAGCAGGCCGACACCGGGTTCATGGACGCGGTCGCCGCCGACCTGCGCGCCGAGAACCTGACCGTCACCACGGCGCAGCCCGAGCCGACCTCCACCGCCTGAACCGACACCCGACCGGCCGGGCGCCCCAGGCGCCCGGCCCACCGAGCGGAGCCCCCATGTCCACACACCTCCCCTCTCAGCTCACCGGCGATCGCCCGGACCCGGGCGCCGCCGTCACCGACCCAGGCACCGTCGAGGCGTGGGAGACGGACGGCGGAGCCGGCCCCAGGGTCGAGCCGACCGGCGACACCCCCGCGGCCCGTCCCGCCGCACCGTCCGCCGCCGAGGTCGCCGAACTGCCCACGAGGGCGCGCACGCTGGTCGAGGCAGCGACGGCGAACGGGTGGGCCGTAACCGTCACCTCCCAGGGCATCGTGGAAGATGCCCCCGTACGCACGATCACCCTGACCGGTGCATTCCCGACGCCGACCACGGTCGCTGAACTCACCGCCCGGTGCGTCTGGTACGGCTCCAGCTACTGGGGAGAGGTGTCCGAGCGCAACGGCCGCTATGCCGGCGGTTTCGGTGAATTCCTCGCGTGGGTGCGTGACGCGCCCGCCATGTGCCGAGCGGACAAGGAAGCGGGATGGATCCAGCCCGGCAGTCCGCTGCCAGGTACAGAGCTGGAGACTGTGCCGCTGCCGCAGTGGTACGACGGTGCGCCCCGTCCGCGCATCGTGGTCCGCGATGCGCGGATGTACGCGCGGTACACGCAGACCATCCACCACGACGACACCGGCATCCCCGTGCGGGAGGCTCCCGGATACGGTCGGCCTCACCTCAGCGGCGACGCGGTGCGCGCATTCCTCGGCGGATCACTCGGATTCTGGCTGTCCAGCCAGGCCGCCATCACGGACGACGAAACGATCGTCTACCGCCAGACCAACGGGCATTCAGCGATCACGTTCACGCCGGATCGCGACTCCGGCGTCATCATCACCCACCCGGAGCGGTACATCACGGCTGACGCGTACCGGGTCACCGGACACGGCCGCATTCCGCAGGTCTGGACGCAAGCAGCCGTCCGTGAGGCAGTTTCCGAAGCAACGCGCCCTGGCCCGATCGACTGGCCGGACGGCTGGGCACTGCTCATGCCGGACGAGTCCGTGAGGTTCGCCCCGCGAGGCTTCCCCTGGAAGTCCGCAGACGTGTACATCGCCGAACCCACCGCCCCGCCCCCGGCATGGGGGCCACGGTGCGGGACGTGCGGTTGGTACGAGACGGAGCACGACCCCGCGCGCGGGTGGGGCCGTTGCAGCAGCTTCCAGCCGCCGACCGACACCTGACGAACGCCTCCTGCCCGGCGCGCAGCGCGGACGCCGTAGCCATCGCTCCCCACCGAACTCACGACCGCCCTGGAGCGGTCCGGACAACCGCGTCAGGACCGCTCCCCCACACCACCGCGAAAGGCGGCATGCCATGGCCGGAAAGCTCAGCAAAGAGCAGACCAAGCAGCACAACCGGGCGTGCGAACTGGTCGACATGGAACGGGACTTGACCGAGGAGGAGCGGGAATTCGTTCTCGACCACTTCCACGAGTCCGCGAACATGGGCCGCACCCTGGACGGCGCGTTCTTCACACCGGCCGAGCTCGCCGGCGAACTCCACCACGTGGTTCCGGGTGACCGGATCATCGACCTGTGCGCGGGCATCGGACGCCTGGCCTGGCACGCCCGCGACTACTGGAACCGGCGCTGGGAGCGTCTGCCGCCGCGCGAGATCGTGTGCGTGGAGAAGAACCCGGAGTACGTGAAGGTAGGGCGGCGCATCCTGCCGGAGGCCCAGTGGATCTGCGCGGATGTGCTCGACCTCCCGGGCATGAACCTCGGTTCCTTCGACTGCGCGATCAGCAACCCCCCGTTCGGGCGGATCAAGCGCAGCTCCAACGCCCCCGGGTACCGGGGACCGCTGTTCGAGTTCCACGTGATCGCGGTCGCTGAAACCCTGGCCCGGCGGGGGGCGTTCATCATCCCGAGGGAATCCGCCCCGTTCCGCATCGAGACCGGATTCGTCTCGCAGGACTCGCCCGCGTACGAGCGCTTCCACCGCGAGACCGGGATCAAGCTGCGCCCCAACCCCGGCATCCCCACGGACGAGTACCGCGACCAGTGGCGCGACGCCTCACCTGCCGTCGAAATCGTGGTGCACAACCGCGACGAGGACGAGTTGGAGGCCCAGGCCGAGCAAGCCGGGCGCGCGGAGCGGGAAGCCTCAGCCAGCCGCCCACCCAGGCCGACGGCCGAGACCACCAGCGCCACACCCGCAGCCGCACAGTCGGCCGGGTTCGGCGACGGCGGCGGGGACACCCTGTTCTGAAAAGGGGATTGATCAGCTACTTGAGGGTGTATTATTGATTTTGCAGGTGAGCGGCAACTCACCGGCCACCGACCGACCCACACCGAGCAGACAGGAAACCGCACATGGGCGCCTACGGACACGACATCACCGCCGGAATGCTGGTCTTCGACCGAGAGGACTTCACCGCCTACCGGCCCGGCTCGGAGCCGGTCTGGCTGGTCGAGAAGGTGGCCGGACACGAGGAGCGCAGCCCGGGCGGCACCACCGTCTACAGCAGGTACGCGCACGTACGGAACGCCGAGGTTCACGGCAAGAACACCACCCCGTCGAACTCCGGATGGACCGGAACCAAGCCCGTGGGACGGCTGGTCGAGGCCGCCGAGGAGGACGACCACACGAAGCCGGGCACCTTCCGCATGGACCGCGCCATGGTGGCCTTCCTGCGGGCCACCCGCTTCCGGGGGTGCACCTCCGACGACTACCCGACCGTGCGCGACCTGGTGAACGCCGCCCCCTACGACCGGCACGGGTTCCTGGTGGGCGCGCGCACGGTCACCCCGCACGGTCTGCGCTACGAGCTGGGCGCCCTGTCGGTCTGCCTGGGGAACCTGTTCTGCGACCTGGAGGCAGGCCGCATGACGGCCGCCGACCTGGAGGCGGGCGGTGTCTCCGCACCGCTGCTGGAGGCCACCCGCGAAGCCCTGCGCACCGCCGACTCGGCCGTCCGGGCCTGAACCGTCCCGCCGGGCGCCGACCACGGCGCCCGGCCCCCTACCGGAATGAGCGGCAACTCATCCGGCACCACTCGACACAGGAGGACGCACCATGACCACCATCCGCCGGAACTGGACCAAGCGCGTTGCGGAAATCCGCACGGCGGCCCGCACCTGCCGCGCCTACGACTCCGACAGCGGCAACATGCTGCCGGTCGCCCCGGCAGCCGCCTTCGAGGCATGGGAGAGCAACCGGCGCGCCCGGCTCACCGAGGACACCCCCGGGCAGAAGTGGACGGTTCACGTTCACTCCAGCCGGTTCTACGTCCTGACCGCAGAGGAGCCGGCCGCCGAGGTTCCCGCGGCCCCCACCGCCGCGCCCGGCACCCGCCACGCGCACCAGGCCGCCGGACCGACCAGCACGCAGGACCGCAGCGCGGCGCGTACGCTCGCCCGGCACGCACGGGCATCCGGTGTGCCGGACGGTGACCGCCTGCCCGGCCATCTGCCCGCCCTGGCGGTCGATCTCGTGGGAAAGACCGTCCGCGTCAAGCTCGCCCAGGGCTACAGCCACGAGCAGATCCGGGACGAGTTCGAGCAGGAGCGGGCCGAGGCGCAGGCCGCCGGAGACGCCGGGAGGGTCGCGGCTCTGGGGACGGTGCTCGCGGTGCACGCGGCGATGGTGGCCGAGGAGGACGCCGCCCCGTCGCCCACCGGCACCGCCCCGGCCGACCACGGCCCCAGCTCACCGGAGGAACAGCAGCCCGTCCGGCACCGCTCCGGCTCGCCGCGCGAACGACGGGTGAGCCACGACAGCGTGCTGTCCCGCATCGACTCGGTTCTGCACGACGCCGCCGTCACCGACGATTACACCGTCAGCGGCGACGCCATGCGGTCGGTCCCCCTGACCGACCCAGGCGAGATCATCCACACCTACACCCGCGCCCGGGCCCTGGCAGACGGCGTCCTGGTCGCCGCCGACGCCGACTCGGCCCGGGAGGCCGGCTTCCGTGTCCCGGTCGCCCTGACCAGCGCCGTATGGGAGGGCTGCGTGGCCTGGAACGAGGGCGACAGCGAACGGCAGGTGCCGCAAGACGAACGAGGCCGCCTGTGGGACGTGCTGACCATGGCCCGCCACGCGATCCGGCGCAGCGGCGGGGGCGACGGGCAGGTCACCGTCGACCTGCGGCGGGTACCGCGCGACGGCCGCGCCCGGCAGGCCCAACCGGTCCGGCTCGTCTGCGCGATCGGGCCAGGCGACCAAGGCGAGCCCGTGATCACGATCATGGAGCCTGACGAGGACTGAGCGCCCGGCCGGCCCGGGGGCGCACCGCCCCCGGGCTTCCAACCCGAAAGGACCGGTTCTCATGACTACCCCCGCTGCGGTCGCGGACCGTGTGGCCGAGATCCTCGGCGACCGCTGGACGGCCACTCCCGGCCCGTGGAAGGCCTCCGGCCATCTGGAAGCCGAGGGCGCCGACACGTACTCGCTGGACGTCGACGAGCGCGGCGAGCTGCGCCTGTGGGCCAGCCTCAACCCCTCTGGCCCTATTGCCGTGTTCCGCGAAGTGCACGCCATCGAGGAGATCGAGGCGGTTGCCGAGGGCATCGCGGAGGCGATCCGCGAGCACCGCGCCGCATCCGGCCAGGGATAAAGGGGTCTTGCCTCAACCCCAAAAGAGCGTATAATTGATTCTTGAGAGCAAGCGGCAACTTGCTCAACACCAACCGATCGCACGAGGAGCAATCCGTGAGCGACACCGCAACAACCACACCGATGCAGCGGGTCACCCTGCAGCTCGGCCAGATCCGCGTCAACGAACACAACGTCCGCCAGGACCTCAACCTGGACGAGAAGTTCCTCAAGTCCGTCGCGGCCAATGGCGTGAAGGTCCCCGTCGTGGTCCTCCCGCTCGGTGAGGACACCTACGAGCTGAAGATGGGCCACCGGCGCTACTTCGCCGCCAGGGCCACCAAGGAGGCCGAGGCGGAGCAGGACGCGATCGAGGTCCCCGCGTACGTGCTCGACCCCTCCCTGCGCGAGGCGGGCGAGGACTTCATCGACCAGCTCATCGAGAACGACGACGACTACCGCCGGGGCCTGACCGAGCTGGAGCAGGCCGACGCCCTGTTCGGTGCGGTCGGCGCGGGCATGAAGCAGGCCAGGGTGGCGGAGCTCACCGGCCGCTCCCGCAGGGACGTGTCCCAGGCGGTGAAGACCGCCAAGTCGGTCGGCGAGCGGACCCGTTCGGCGCTCGCCGAAGCCGGTACGTACGACCTCGACCTCGAAGTGCTGGGTGTGCTTGGCGAGTTCGACGACGACGCCGACGCCATCAACCGACTGCTGGACGCCTACGCCAAGGGCCGCTTCGAGTTCCAGGTGCAGTGGGAGCGCGACGACCGCGCCGAGCAGCGCGCCCGTGAGCAGGTCCGCCCGCAGCTGCAGGCCGCCGGGGTACGGCTGGCCGAGGACAGCGACACGCTTCCGACCACCGCCGAGCCGCTCAGCGAGCTGGACGGCCCGGACGGCGAGCCCATGAGCGCCGAGGCGCACGCCGACTGCCCCGGCCACGTGGCGACCTGGGCCGAGAACCCCCGCGAGCCCGGCGAGGTGGACTACTTCTGCACCGACCCGAACCGCTTCGGCCACTACCCGCCCCAGGAGGACGCCCCCGAGGCGGACGGCGACCAGGCCGAGGAGCAGCCGCAGGCGGCGGGTGCGGCCAAGCCGTCGGAGCCGTCGCGCGAGTACGTCAAGGAGGGCAACAAGGCCTACCGCGCCGCCGAGAAGGCCCGGCAGGCGTGGCTGAAGGACCTGGTCGGCAGGAAGACCGCGCCGAAGCCACTCGCCGCGTTCATCACCGAGCAGCTCCTTTCCTGCCCCAAGCCGGTGGCTCAGTGGGTGGGCGACGCGGGCCGCCGGGACCTGGTCAAGGAGCTGACCGGCTACGACCAGCCCGCCGAGCGCGCCAAGTCGGCGACCCCCGCCAAGCTCACCCTGCTGAACTTCGCGGTGCTGGCCGCGACGTTCGAGAAGCGCATGGGCGAGGTCCGTACCTGGCGCACCGACAGCACCGCCCGTTCCGCCGTCTACGAGCTGCGGGAGATCCGCGAGGACGCCCGCACGTGGCTGTCCTTCCTCGCCGAGATCGGCTACCCGCTCTCCAGCGTCGAACAGGCCATCGTCGAGGACGAGCCCTACCAGGACGGCGAGCCGGACGCGGCCGACACCGACGGCCAGGCCGACGAGGACACCCCGGACGACCCGGACGGCGTGAGCGCCGAGGACTCCGAGGACGCGTCCTGACCTGCTGCCCGGGCCGGACCTGACAGGTCCGGCCCGGGCCCCCTCCCCCTTCGCTCTCTGCGCGCTGCCCGCCCGGAAGGCCTCGCCATGCTCCGCTCCGAACTCCGCATCAACGCCTCTCTGTTCGTCGCCCAGGCCGCCGTCAGCAACCACACCGGTCTGATCGCGCGGGCCGGTCTCGCCATGCCGGCCGCGCCGTTCGGCTCCCCCGCCTGGCAGCTGCCCGCCCTGGTCTCCTACCTTCACCGCCTCCACCAGGACGAGGAGGACCCCTCCCCCGAACTGTGGCGCGCGCACACCGAACGCCAGACCGGCCCCGTGCCCCGGCCGCACATCCGCTACCAGGCTGACGGCCTGCACGATGCGGACGCGGTGTGCGTGCTCGACATCCAGCTCGGCCCGCGCGACGAGGACACCGGCTGGCCCGCCGCCGACCTCGCCGTCATCGAGCAGGAGGAAGGCGCCTGCCCCTTCGGACGCGTCACCCGCCGCCACGGGGTCGAGGCGATCGCCGCGTACACCGCCCAGGAGCTGACCGCCGAACACGCGGCGCTGATGGACCGCGCCCGCCAGCACCAGGACGCCGCCTTCGTTCGCCTCGCAGGACTGGCCCAGCGTGCCGCCGAGTGGGCCGACAAGGTCCGCGCCGCCGCGCACGCCGATGCCGTCCACGTCCAGGCCGACCGCGCCCGGGCCCGCATCACCCGCTGACTGCCCCCGCACACCCCGCCGACTGCCGCCGTTGGAGGCCTGCGCCATGTACGAGTTCGAGCCCACCTCTCCGACCTACGCGATCTCCGACACCATCGTCGAACACCGCCTGCGCGGCCGTGACCGCACCCGCGCCGACCTGCCCGGCGGCTACCGGCTGACCCTGCGCACCCGCGAGCGGCACGGCCAGCTTGAGGCCGCACTGGCCGCGCCGTCGCCCACCGGCCCCGCCCGGATCTGCACCGCCCGTATCAGCGCCCACACCCCGACGCCCGTCACCTCGCGCATTCTCGACACGGTCACCCGCTACGCCCCGGCCCTGCCCGACGCCCGCGATGGCCGCCCGCCCCTGGAGGCCGTTGCCCGCCTGCTCACCACTGGCGCCCCCTTCCAACGGCCCGGTGAGCCGGGACTGTTCGTCCGGTTCGGGCATGCGGAAGCCTGGCTGGAAGGCAGGCGGCTCAGCGTCACCCTGGGCAGCCCCGGCAGCGGACTCAGCCTGGTCCTGGGCGGCCCGTGGGACGCGCCGTCCACCGCCCGCCTCACCGCCGCCGTCCTGCGCGAGCTGACCGACGCCGAGCAGCTCGCCGGCCAGGTCGCCTCGCTGCTGCAGCCCGGACCGTGGCAGGTCCTGTCCGACCAGTGGCACCCCGACGCCGCCCTCATCCTGCCCGCAACCCGCCGCATGGACCCGGAAGACCCGCTCGGCCGCCGCATCTCCCGGGCGCTCCGCGAGGTCAAGCACGACCTGAGCGCGGCACAGCCGGACTGGGACTTCCAGGCACTGATCTCCGCCGACGGCTCGGCCGTGGCCCTGCGCGTCACCCCGCGCGAGCGCGCCGTCCCCCGCCTGGTCCGCAAGGTGGTGGGCGACGGCGCCTTCGACCCGGACGAGTTGGGCAACACCCGCACGACGTTCCTGCCCGCCGACCTGCCCCCACCACCCGACTTCGCCCCGGCCCGGCCTCCCCACGAGGTCCCGTCCCTGGACCTCAAGGTCGCCTCGAAGGACGAGGCCTACGCGTACGGCGTAAAGCTGGAACTCGGCGACTGGGCCTACGCCTTGGACCCCCGAGCCGTCTTCTACGGGCCCGGCTGGTACCCCTTCCACGAGCACGTGACGTGCCGGGAGAAGGACCCCACCGCCCCGCTCAACGACCGCGACGTGCCCACCGGACGCACCGTTCCCGCCCGGGTGCGGCTCTCCCCCGACGTCGCGGACTTCTCCTGGGGCAACGAGTACGTACAGCTCATCCCCGTCGACCACCGGGTCGAGGCGCGGCTGCACCTCTACGTCGGCCAGGAGCAGGCCCGCACCCTGGTGCGCACCGTGACGCTGGAGGTCGATCTGCGGTCGCGGCGGGTGGTGCTCCCCGTCCAGATGCCCGCAGATCTGCGCCACCAGGCGGAGGTCAAGGGCCGGCGGATCCTCGATCTGCTGTTGGCCGCACGACGCGAACGCGCACAGGGGGCGAAGGAGCCGCGGGCTGTCCTCGGTCCCTGGGACCGCGACCCGCCCAGCGCGGACGCCTGACGCGGTCACCGACCGCGTCAGCCACGCCCGCTCGCCGTTTTGCCCCACCGCCGGTCCGGGGCGGCAACCCCGGACCGGCCCCCCACTCACCAACTCGAAGGACACGCCCGTGAACGCCGTCCTCACCGCCCCAGCCCGCCCGATGCCGGCCCCGCCGGTGTACACCCCGTATCCCGAGACGTGCACCTGCACGCCCGCCGTCCGCTACGCCTGCGGCCACTGCTACCACGAACAGTGCCTGGACTGCGGGTTTTGCACGATGGGCAGCTGCGTCTGCCACTGCGAGTACGGCCTCGGCTTCCACCCAGGGGACTCGCCGCCCGAGGGGCCGATGTTCTGGCTCGGCGGACACCACGCCAGGTCGCTGTCCACCTGGGGCGTTCCCATGTGCGTCTCGCGCTCCGCCCTGACCGGCCGTGCCACGCTGCCGCGCGCCGCCGAGGCCTGGGTGTACGACTCGGGCGCCTTCTCCGAACTCGACACCCACGGCGGCTGGACGATCGGCCCGCACGCCTACGTCCGCGAGCTGCGCCAGTTCCGCGACGGGATCGGCCGCCTGGTCTGGGCCGGTCCGCAGGACTGGATGTGCGAGCCCGACATGATCGCCAAAACCGGTCTGTCCGTGCACGAGCACATCAACCGCACCGTGGGCAACTTCGTCGACCTGATGGCCGAGGACCCCGGCGTCGACATCATCCCGACCGTCCAGGGCTGGCGTCCGGCCGACTACGAAGCCTGCCTGGACCTGTACGACAAGCGCGGTGTACGGCTGGCGGACTATCCGCTGGTCGGGGTCGGCTCCGTGTGCCGCCGCAAGTCAGTCAAGGACGTTCAGGCCGTCCTCGCCACGGTGGCCACCTCCGGGCTGCGCCTGCACGGCTTCGGGCTGAAGACCCAGGCGCTGGAGACGTGCGCCGAGTACCTGGCCTCCGCCGACTCTCTGGCGTGGTCGCGTGACGCCCGCTGGAACGACCCGCTTCCCCAGTGCGAGGGCAAGCACAAGAGCTGCTCCAACTGCGTGCATTGGGCGATGCGCTGGCGCGAACGCGTCCTGGACGTGCTGCACGCCCCCCGTCAGCTGATGCTCCCCACCACGACCTGACCCACCGCCGGCCGTGCCGGTCCCGGGGCGGCAACCCCGGGACCGGCCTCCTTCACCAACTCACCGACCCGAGGGGAACACCCTGATGTCTGCTTACGAGCAACCCCCGCTCGATCTCGGCGCCGTCTGCCAGCGGTGGAAGCATCGCCGGCACAGCTGGAGGCCGACCAGCGAGGGCGGGTTCGATCCCGCTCGCTACCGCGTCCGCGAGATGCCGAACGAGCTGGTCCACACGGCGAAGGCCTTCGTACGCGCCCACCACTACAGCGGCTCGTCGGGCCTTATCTTCACGATGATCTTTCCATCAGCTACGTCAGCCACATGGGCGCTGAACGGGCTGGATCATCGGTATCCAAGGGGTGTTCGGCATCACAGGCACGTTTGTCACGTCGTTCCGTGCAGAACGGGCGGCACTGGCCCAAGACCGCACCGGTTGGGTGATCGTCGGAGCTGACGACTACGCCCTTCACCATGAGGGCTCGCTCTTCCTCGCAGGACTGCGAGACGCCGGCCGGGCCTACAACACGGAGAGGACGTACGCCGGGCGTACGGCGCTCTACCTTTCGTACTGCACCTTCCACCGCCTGGAGTGGGCGCAGATCACCGTGTGGCAGCTCGCGCGCTTCCTGCACTGGCTGGTGGAGGAACCGTTGCCTTCACGAGCCCGCGGCGGGGGCGGGCTGGAGCGTTTCCGCGACGAGAACACCGCGAACGCGATCATGGGAACTGTCTGCGAGTTCCTGAGCTTCGGCGTACGCATGAAGTGGGTCGATCCTGAACTAGCCGGGCAGCTGACCGAGCCCCGCTACCTGCGGTATCTACCGCAGGGCTTCAACCCGGGCGAGAACAACCAGTACCGCACGGTCCGCTCCCGAATACTCAAGCTCAGGGGCGTCGACTCGGGGATCGAGTGGCTGACGGTCGAGCAGATCGCCCGCCTGATTGACGTCACCCTGCATGCGCGGGATCGCTTCTTGGTGCTCCTGCTGTGGTGCACCGGCATGCGGATCGGCGAGGCGCTCGGGCTACGTCGCGAGGACATGCACCTCCTGGCCGACTCGCAAGCCTTCGGCTGCCAAGTCAAGGGCCCGCACGTGCACGTGAGGCGACGACTGAACAGCAACGGAGCGTGGGCGAAGTCGCGGCGGCCGCGGGCCATTCCGGTCACCAGCGAGCTGGGCGTCTGCTACGCCGACTACCTTCACGAGCGCTCGGCGGTCCCACAGGCTGAGTTCACCGAGCAGGTGCTGGTGAACCTCTTCCGTGAGCCGCTCGGGCGCGCGATGACGTACTCCGGCGTCAAGGGCCTGTTCGACCGACTGGCCCGACGCGCGGACCTGATCGCCCGACCCCACATGATCCGTCACAGTGCCGCTACCGAGTGGATCCGCCAGGGCACCGACCGGTCGGTGGTCTCCGACCTCCTCGGGCATATGTCCGAGTCGTCCATGGCCCCCTACGTCCATGCCGACGAAGGCTCCCGGAGGGCAGCAGTCGAGCGCGCGGACGCCCGACGCCGGGAGATGGCGCGATGAGCATCGAGATGACAGCCGCCATGGCCGACTCGGGCATCGTCACGCTGCCTATCGACCGCACAGGTTGGATGACCTGGCTGATCGATAACACCGAGGCAGACTGGCGGCCGGACGAATGGGATGCGGCGAACTGGCTGTTCACCGGCGATCCGGACAAGGACGAGACCGCGATCTGGCGGTGCAACAGCGCCGGATGCCACGTCGCGGTCCGAGCGACCCGGCATCTGTGCCGGTCCTGCTACGAGCAGTTCCTCGAAAGCGGTCTGAGCCGCGAGCAGTTCGCCAAGGTCGGCCGCCGGGCGCTGGTTCGCTCCCTGCCCGGGGAACGGCCGCCGTGTTCGGTCGAGCGCGACAGCGTGCGCTGCGCCCTGGAGGCCGCGACGCAGGGTGCATGCACCCCGCACTACGCACGATGGCGCTACCTCAAGCGCCGTGGGAAGACGGAGTTGGGCCTGGATCCGTGGCTCCGGGCCTACGCTGAGCCGCTCCCGTCCGGCACGCCGTGTCAGGTCGGGGCCTGCGCCGGCAGCGCCCACGGTCGTGTGCCGCTGTGTACGTACCACCGCGAGCGTTGGCGCCGTCACCAGCACGAGATGGGCATGAAGGGCACGGTCTACGAAGGCCTGGAGGCCTGGGCTGCCGTGCAGCCGCCGTGGCTGACCGGATTCCAGTTTTCGCTGGTCACTCTGCCCGAACTACTTCGCCACGAGCTCCTCTTCGCCTTGATGGAGCGCGACAAGCAGCGCCCGACCCTCAGCCCGGTCGCGATGCGGCTGATGGTCCGGGGTCTCGCAGGCGTGTCATCCATCGCCGAGCTCACGGACAAGAAGCTGGGCGACCTCGGATACCTCGACCGCAACTGCGAGGCCCACTGGAACGACGTCGTACGCCTCGTGCGCGGCGCCTTCGACCGCTTCCGCGGCGTCGACCCGCTGGACAGGCCCGTCTGGGAGCTCAGTGACCTCGGCCTGCGCTCGCGGACCCGATCCGGCGTCCGCGTGAACTCGCGCCGTCTGGACGTTACGCAGATTCGACAAGAGTGGCTGCGCCGCCTGCTGGCCGACTGGGTCAAGGAGACCACCCCTGACACCAACGACTTCCGGCGCACCTTCGAGGGCTGCTTGTCGGCCTCGCGGGCTCTGTCCGCGCGCCCCGGCGGCGGCCACGACCCGGGCGCGCTGAAGGTCACGGACATGGACGCGGTCGTCGCCGCGATCCGCGACCGGAAACGCCAGGACGGCACCGCCACCCTCGCCTACGGGTCCCGCGCCGAGCTCCTCGCGCACTTCTGCCAGCTGCTCGACTTCGGACGGCGCCTGCAGATCCTCGACCACGTCGCCTCCGTCTTCGCCCGCCACCCGCATCACAAGATCCCGTACGAGGACCCTGCCGAGGACATGGCCGGCAAGGCCATCCCGGAGTACGTCGTTGCCCAGCTCGACGCCCAAGTCCAGCAGATCGGCGTCGACTTCCCCTACGGCGACATGGCGCTTGAGGTGGTGCAGGTGATGCTCCGCACCGTCTACATCCTGTTGCGCGACACCGGTCGCCGTCCCTGGGAAGTGCGCTGGCTCCGGATGGACTGCCTGGAATCCCAGGACGGCGAGTACATCCTGATCTGGGATAACCACAAATCCCGCCGCAACCGCCGTCGTCTGGAGATCGGCCGCGAGACCGCGTTCGCCATCCAGGAGTGGCTCGCGATCCGCCAGACCCTGAAGGTGCCTGCCCGCTCCAGAACCTTCCTGTTCCCCACGGCTCGCCACGGCTACGACGGGTGCATCGACGCCGACACGGTCGCCAAGATGCTCCGGCACTGGGTCGATGGCCTGCCGGAACTGGTCACCGACACCGTCGACAAGGATGGCCGGCCGCTGCCGTTCGACCGCAGCCGCATCTTCGCCTACGCCTTCCGTCACACCTATGCCCAGCGTCATGCGGATGCCGGCACCGACCTGCACACCCTGCGCGACCTCATGGACCACAAATCTGCTGATACCACCATGGGCTACTTCAAAGTTTCGATGGAAAAGCGCCGCAAGGCCGTCGAGACGATGCGCAAACACGTCGTCGACCGGTCCGGCAACCCGGCGCCAACCTCGACGGCGACCGCGTACGAGGCCCGCTCGGTCGCCGTACCGTTCGGCAACTGCACCGAGCCGTCCAACGTCAAGGCCGGCGGCGGACGTTGCCCGATCCGCTTTCAGTGCTCCGGGTGCGCCTTCTACCGGCCCGACCCTTCCTTCCTCCCTGCGGTCCAAGATCACATCCGGGCCCTCAAGGCCGACCGCGAGATGGCCAGGGCCCTGGGGACCGCGGAGTTCGTCGTCCGCAACTTCACCGACCAGATCGACTCCTTCCAGAACGTGGTCACCAGCATCCGCCGTCAGCTCGAGGCGATGCCCGACGAGGAACGGCGCCACCTCGAAGAGGCGTCCGCTGTCCTGCGTAAGGTCCGCGCCGCAGCACCTCCGCCTGTCCTGCCCGTCCCGTCCATCCCAGCCCGGAGAAGCACCGATGAGTGAGCCTCGAACCCCCGCCCAGGTCCTGCGCGAGGCCCGGCAGAAGGACTCACGCGAAAAGCGTGCCCGCGTTCTGTCGGTCGTCGACCAGCTGCTCGCCGACAACGAGCCAGTCACCTTCACCGGCGTGGCTCGCGCCGCGAACGTCTCCCACTGGCTCGTCTACGCCGAAGGCGTGCGCGAACACATCGAGGCCGCCCGGCGCCGCCAGGGGCGCGCCGCGACCAACGACGCCCGCGTCGGCGCCAAGGAACCGGCCGGATGGAAGGTGGAGAAGCAGCTCCTCCAGCAGGACAACCGGCGGCTGCGGCAAGAGGTCGAGCGTCTGAAGGGCGCCGTCCGCCGAAATCTCGGCCAGCAACTCGAGCAGATCGGCGCCGCAGACCTGGGCACCCGCGTCGACGAGCTCATCGTGGAGAACCAGCGGCTGCAAGGCGAGCGCGACGAGGCCCTGAGCCGCGTCAAGCAGCTAACGGACAAGCTCGCAGAGGCTGAGGACGACCTGGTCAGCGCAAGGACCAGCCTGCGGCGCATGATCCGCACCGAGAGCAGCAACTCGTCGAGTCGAACCTGATGTGGGCGCAGAAAAAGGCATGAAGCTGATAGCCCAATCTCAGCAAAGATACATGGGGCTCAACAGGCGAACACCGCTATCAGCCGGGCGTTGCTCGGCACACACCTCCACAAATCTCAGCAAGCGAAGAAAGTCATCACAACACTGCTTGAATCTTTCTCGAGCATGCGCACGAAGATCCGCTGTGGCCCGGCCGACTTGGTCAACCCCATCTACTACATCACGCATGATTTCGAGCGGCCCACTATTCATAGCACGTTGGAGCTTCAAGCATTCACTGTATGAAACCAAACCGGCCCGACGGAAGCGTGCGAAGGCGTTATACGAAGTGGACAGAGTGTCAGCCGACTCCATGGCAACCAAATAGCAATCTCCGACTTTCGCGTCCTGAAAAGACCACTCGTAGTTATAGTAGTGCCCCTTCAGGCGTCCCTCTGATCGAAGTCGGTCCTCCAATGCTGTTCCAGAGTAAACGCGCATAGCTGTGACGAGGGCCGTCAGTTCGACACACCCAACCTGAGCGAGAAAGTCAAGATTACTTCGAAGCTCCTCAATGGTCGTGTCTGGGCGGAACATAATGAAACCTGCACTGGGCAAGATCTCTAGCTCCTTGAGTACTTCGATAGCGTGGACACTCCGGGCTGCCGTAAGTCCCTTGCGCATCTGCTTCAGGGCGGGATCAAAACCTGACTCTAGCCCCATAAAGACGGCACTGAGCCCTGCATCACGCAAACGGGCGAATACATCGATTGTGACACCCGACGCCCGCGTTTCGATGTACCACTTGATGTCTAGTCGACGCCGCCGGATCTCTTCAGCAATCTCAAGAGCTCGCGTGGTTCCGCTCTTACCATGGCCGAGAAATTGTTCGTCGGCAAAGGCAAATTCGCGTGCGCCATATAGGCGCAATAGAGCCTCCATCTCGTCTACGACATTGGCAGGTGATCTGCCGCGCCACGCCCCACTCGGCGATGCATTGAAATAGTTGTGAACTGAACAAAAGTCACACCTAGCGTTACATCCGCGGCTTGAATAGATAAGGGGTGCGTTGCCAGCTTTCAATACCATGGGAAGCGTATCCCGTGCCGGAAAAGGAATCGCATCCAAATCCTGAATGTTTGGCCGCGGGGGGTTGCGACGAATCTCCTTTCCCTGCCGATAGGTAAGACCCTGAACGCCTGACAAGCCAGCATCCAATGATAGGGCCCGAGCTAGCGCAACTACTGTCTGCTCTCCTTCGCCACGCACCACTGAATTGAATTGAGGAAAGTCAGTCAGCACCGCTTTGTCATGGAGCGTCGCCAGGTGATTTCCGACTGTCACATGCGTTGTGATCCCTCGCGCTCGCATCCCAGCCACGTCTTTTGCAACACGACGGATTGTTTCGGGATAGATTGGGTAACCAATGAGCTTGTGATCTAGATCTTTCGATTCTGTTAGAGCCGCTCCATAGCGATCAGGGTCGAGAGCCCCGTCGATAATGTCAACCGTAAATCCAGCTGCACGAGCCATAGCCGCGATGTACGACAATCCGAGCTGCTCCATGGCGAATACTCGGCTGTCTGTCATACGACCGCGCGGCCGAAGCAGCAAGATGTCAGACTTCATTCCCGTAGTTCCCGGTCGTTCGCGTCATGCATTCTTTACGAACCTTCACTACGAGAGGTCCGGAGGCCAATCCCTTGGGCAACCTTTACGGCCATGGAATCTGCTGCCTGTGCGTTCGCCAGCACAGCGTCAATATCCAGATTGGAAGAAATGAGGCTAGCCTCCTCATCGGAGAGTTCGACGCCGAGCATCGCTGCGACTCTGCGTGGGTCGCTCTTCAGTTCTCTGGCCGCTTCGGGGTTGACGGCGACAAACTGAAGGAGGTCGTCAAGGTTCCGGATCCGCTGCATCTTCCATCAGTCCCTTCAGGACATGGACGACTGATACCCCGCGGTTACGGCGGCTCTTAGCATCGTAGGCGATGGCTTTCGGTCTCGCCTGCTGACTCTGTACTACCTCAGCCATTCAGCCCATCCATGCACCGTGAGCCGGGCGCGGCGTAAGGCTGCGCCTGAGCCGATGACCCCTCGGGATGCGGGTTGTGGGCGCGTGTAGCAATATGGAGTAGGTGGGTTGATGCGTTTGCGGCGAAGGGTATCGGGCGTATGAACACTCCTTGCGCTATTGAGATCGACTCGCATGGAACCATCAATGGAGTGGAATTCACTGCAGAAGGGTCCGGTTCCGTCGACCCCTCTCGTGGATTTGTTGAGTTCAGCGTGGAATTTCGCCCTCCTCCTCCAAGGGCTGATACCTTTGGCTCCCTCCTCTCGATCCTTATTATTCCCACCACCGGTTTCGGGCGGGAGTTTGACGGATCAGTCAACTTGTTGACGCTAACGAATGGTTCATTCCAGTTCAGGCAGGATGTCGCAAGTGAAGGGGTCTCCGTCAGGAGCGTTGGCGAGGTAAGCAGGGCTGGAGATTCCCTGTTCCACTGGTCGTCGCAAGCGGATGGTTCTGTTGAGCTTGAAGGTGTATCTGCCGTCGAGCCGTTCGATGCAGTGATGATTCCACAGGGTGCTGGCAAAATTGCGGAGTCCCTCTCGATTCCTGTCATATCCGCGACCGGTCGTCGACTTGTGACAATTTTTCGTCAGTTTACGTTCGCGCCCGATACAGATCTGCCTGGACTGCAGCTTCGCCGCATGGTCCTGAAGCCGACGATTGGAATGAGTTCAATCTCGGTGCAGATTCAGGCAGATATCATGCCCTTCAACTTGGCGCACTCACGAATTGGCGACGATCGGACACCGACGGCGTAGCGCCCGACGCGATATGGATCAGCCGGTAACGCGTGGGCGTGGCAGACAGTGGCGACTTGCACGTGCCTTACGTCGCTGATCGAGGGACCTACATGCGACCAGCGCAGGAGCTTGACAGATGTAGATAATTCCCTCCGTCCGCTTCGCCTACGGCCTCATCGACACCGCCGCGCCCCCGGAGAACAGCCTGGTGGGGGTACTCACCCTGGGCATCCCGACCCAGGTCGCCGTGCTCACTTCGGTGTTCGGCCGGCTCACCCCTTCTGCGAACCGTGCCTAAGCATCGACTGACTCGTACCGTTCGAGGGCAGGCGGTCCAGTGAGGCGAGTCGCCCATGCACTCTTTGATGCACTCGCGCACAGTCCCAACATCGATTGTTTCGCTGTGTGATTGAACTGCTACATTCCGCTTGTGTTCACTGCGGACAGGCCAACTGCCGAGATCCTGCGGGTCGAGGTCACTGACACGCTGGCCTACTGGACGGTACTTGCAGGGCCCACCTTGACGGTCGTCGAGGACTTGGACGGCTTCCTCTGCCACCTGCGCTTCGGCCGGGCCCGCGCGGAATCGACCACGAAGACGTACGCAGGTCACCTCAAGCGCTTCCATGCCTGGTGCGGCGAGCACGACCTGTCGCGGGAACACGCGGCCGCCGAACTCTCGCACTATCTGATGAAGCTGAGGACCACGCCCCGGCTGACGAGCGGCCGCGGCCAAGGGCGGCTCCCGCAGGACTCCACGCTCGCCCCCGCCCTTGCGGCAATCCACGGCTTCTACCTGCACCTGGCCGACCTCCGCCGGATCAGCGCGAAGGCGGTCGACGCCCTGTTCGTCACCGCTCCGCACCTGGCGACTGGAAAACTCGTCCTGGAGCCACGCATCCGCGTGGATCCACGGCCGAGTCACTCTTCCGGCCGGGCACCGGCGGCCAGCCACGAGGAATTCGCCGCGCTCCTGCGCACTACGAAGACCGCCCGCGACCGCTGCATGGTCGCCCTGCTCGGCGCGTGCGCGCTGCGTGTCGGCCAGGTCGTCGGCCTGCTCCGCGAGGACATTCACCTCGTCCCGGCCGGCAGTACCGTACCGGGCTGTCCCTACAGCCTGGGCCCTCACCTGCACCTGAAGAAGCGTGACGGTCACCCGCGCGGGGCGGCGAACAAGAACCGCGGCACCGTCGTCGTTCCCGTGCCCGGCCCCGTGGTGATGCTCTACGCCGACTGGATGCGCGAGCGCCTCACCATCCCCGGCGCGGGCAAAGCTATTTGGGCCTTCGTATCGTTCCCAGGTCCCACGGGAGAGCCGGGCGGGCAGGTCCTCGGCACGCGGCGGGTTCAGGACCTTATGTCGGATCTCGCCCGGGACGCCGGCATCCGGCACATCCATCCGCACATGCTGCGGCATACCTTCGGCGAGACCGCAGCCGACCTCGACGTCGCGTGCGACGTTCTCCAGCGCCTACTCGGCCACCGTGACGTGGCCAGCCAGAACGTGTACCGCAACCCTTCCGACGCCCGGGTCGCTCACGCCGCCCAGGCCGTGAACGACAAGATCTTCGGACCAGCATGACGACTTCTGCACCTCTGCCCGCACCAGCCCGCGCGACCGAGTGGGAACCGGACTGGGACTACCTGGCCCGACACGGCCTCGACCGCTCCCCGCTCCAGCTGTGCTTCCCCCTGGGCGCCGACTGGCACTTGCTGCGCCGCTGCCGGCACACCGGGTGCGACCGGCCGGCCACGAGCTGGCCGTGGCTGTGCCATCGCTGCGCGTCCGACTGGCGGGAGGCCGGCGCCCCCGGCGACATCGACAGCTGGTGCGCAAGCACGCCCGTCCCGTTCGCCCGCCGCACCTACGCCGAGCATCGGTGCCGAGTGGGTTGCGACCGTGCCGCGGAGGCCAGCGGCCTGTGCAAGAGCTGTGCCTCCGAGCGCCGGGTGCTCGGGCTGACCGTCGAGGAGTACCTCGCCCGGGGCCGCGACCCGCGTCCGGGCTTCGGGAAGTGCCTGGTCCGCGTGTGCCCGCGCATGGCCGTAGTGCGGCGGAGCCGGCTGTGCCTGCCTCACCAGCGGCAGTGGTCCAACGCGGGGACGCCCGACCGCGAGGCGTGGGCGCTGACGGCAGCCGCCATCTACACGTCCGTCGACGTGGTCCCGCTCACCGATCTTGCGCCGGCGGTCGTGGCGCAGGTGCTGCGTGGGTACGAGGCCCAGCTCCGCCAGGGCGGCCGGATCAGCCCCGCACAGGTCAAGTCGGCGGTGCGCTGGCTGTGCGACCACGCGGTCGACGACCTGGCCACCGCGGAACTGCCGACCAAGGGCGCGACGACGACGTATCTGCGGCTGTGGCAGCGGACCCTGCCGCTGCTGGAAGCCGACCCGGCGACCGAGCACACCCGGACCCTGGTCCGGCTGCGCATCCTCAACCCCCGCTACGAGGGCGGGAGCGTCGATCTGCGGGACGTCCACGCACCCTGGGTCACACACCTCGCCCAGCAGTACCTGCTACGCCTCGCCGCCGCCGGCGCCTCCTCGGCACGGTTGATGCTCGTCGGCTACGCGTCCCGGTGGTTCGCGATGTTCCTTCGCACCCTGCCCAGCGAGGGCAGAAGGCCGGGCGACGTCGGCCGGGACGGCATGCTCGCCTACCTGCGCTGGCTGACGCACCGAGCCCGTGACACCAGCGACTACCAGCTCCTCAACGACGACGACCCGGTACGGCAGATCGTGGCCGAGCGCCTCCTGCCATCACGCCGAGCCACCGGGCCTCTGCTGGTCACACCTGTACGCCACTACGAGCTGGTCAAGGTACTGCGTGAGGTCCTCGAACACGGCCGGGCATGGCTCGCGGACAACCATGCGGCGGACGTCCATCTGCTGGAGATGGACGTGCCGCCGTATCCAGAGCGGGACGACACCGCCAGCGAGCTGGAAGGCCGCTCCCAGGACGCCCTGCCCGAACAGGTCTTCCTCCAGCTCATGGACGAACGCAATCTCGCCCTGCTCCCGGCCGGTACCCGCCGCAACTGCGTCGAGCTGGCCATGCGCGTAGGCCGGCGGCCCTGGGAGCTCCGCCACCTGGAATTCGACTGCCTGCAGTGGCACGACATCGACGTGGAGGACCCGGACGGGACGGTGCGCCGCCGGTCCTACCCCTTCCTCGCCTACTGGATGCAGAAAGTCCGCCGACGGCACAAACTCCCGCTCCATCCCAGCGACGCCGAGGTCATCACCCGCCAGCAGGACCACCTACGGCACGAAGCCCCGCACCTGTTCCACAAAGACGGCCGGCCCCGCTCCACCCGCATGGTGCTGTTCCCCACCCCTCGCCGCTCCCGTGCCAACGCACTCGGCGAGCGGCCGTACGACAGCGGCACAATCGGCTACTGGTTGGAGACCTGGCTCGACCAGTTCGCCGTAACCGACGGACACGGCAAGCCCTTCGACCCGGCACGGGTGTTCCCCTACGCCTTCCGGCACACCTACGCCCAGCTCCGCGCCGACGCCGGCGTCCCGCTCGACATCCTTCAGGTCCTCATGGCCCACCAGGACCCCTCCACCACACAGGTCTACTACCGGCCCTCGCACCCCCGACGGGTGGAAGCGGTGCGCGCCATCGCCGCCAAGTACCAGTTCGACCTCACCGGCGGCCGGATTCGCGCCCGCACCCCGGACAATGACCTTGCCGACCGGATCCGCGCAGGCGTCGGCTCGGTGCCCGTCCCCGCGGGACGCTGCCACGAAATGAACAACGTCCGCGCCGACGGACACGGCTGCCCTGTATACAACCGGTGCTTCTCCTGCACCTTCTACACCACCGACTTCACCCACCTGCCCGAACTGCGCCAACTACGCGCCGGGAAGGCGGAACAGCTCGCCGCGCTGGAGAGCGCCTACGGCAGCGTGCTCACCGCGGGCCCCCTAAGCGCGGCGAACCTGGAGCTGCTGCGCCAGGAGATCCAACAGATCGACGAACTCGTCGGCAAATGCGAAGCCGACATCGGCTCCCTCACCCCCGAGGAACGGACCACAGTGGAGTCCTGGCTCCACACCCGGGACCGGTTCCTCACCGTCATCCCCGTAGCGGCGATTCTGGCCGGACGGCAGAGCCTGGACCAGCCGACCGTCGACCCGATCCTCACCGAGAGGACGACCGGGTGACGCGCCCGGCCGCCCCGTTCGCGAAGCCCGGCCAGGCGCCGATCCCTGCCAGTCGGGCTGAGGTTCTCGATGCCGGCAGAGCGGCCGCCGTTCAGCGGCGCCGTGCCGACAGCGAACAGTGCCGGCAGCGGGTCCTCGACGTCGTGGCCGCGATGCGCAAGAGCCGCCAGGCCCTCTCTGACGCGGAGATCACCCGGCGGGCCGCCGTCAACCCGCAGTACCTGCAACGCCACCGCGACCTCAAAGCCGAAGCCGAGACCGTCCGCGCCCAGCTCGCCCAAGACGGGCCGCGGGCGGCGGCAGCAGCAACCGCCCGCAAAGAGGCGGCCCTCGAAGTCGAGAACCGCATGCTCCTGGAACAGAACGCCGCCCTGCAACGGACCCTTCACGAAGTCCAGAACGAGCTACGCACGCTACGCGCCCACGATCTGGGTGCCCGCCTCCGGGACGGCCTGAACGCCCTCTCGCTGCACGACACGGAGATGGAGGAACTGCGCGAGCAACGAGACGCCGCACTCGCAGCCAACCGCCAAGCGGAGACCGCCATGCAGGCACTCCGCAACGTCAACCAGCGGCTGATGATCGAGAACAGCCGACTGATCGCCGCAAATGCTCCGGAAGCACCCCGGACAGCCGCAGCCACCCCCGAGCCGCCCGGCCCTTGAGGAAAGCCAGCCACTGAGGAGTGCTGTTAACGAATGCACTCTATGTAAGCTGTACGCGTGTTACGTTGACGATCGGCTGGGAAAAGAAACCCCCGTCGATGAGCCCCTGTTCAATCTCATGCTCCGCTTCAAAGAAGCGATAATTCCGGACGAGGACCCCGCCCAAGAAGGGGATGTTGATACTCCCCGACCCGTCGACAACGAACGATCCCGAACTAGGGTCGACGGTGCCGTCCGGGTTAAGGAGTCTGACGAAGATCTTTTCTCCCGGTTGAATGGTATTCTCGAGGTCCACGCGCGTGCTGCTCAGGGTCAGATTGACCGTCACAGGGTCCAGGATACCGTCATCGACGAACCGGTCGTGTATCTCATCGCGTAGATCCGGCGTCAACGGCTTGCCTTCTGCAATGATCGTGTTCAGCGACGGAATGCGCAGAAGCCGAGATGCGTCAATCGGATACTCGTGCGTAAAAGACGTCACCGCACCTGAGGCATCACGGATCTCCGCATTGACGACCTCGCCCAACTCCAGTGAGTCTGCTGGCATGATAACTCCACCTTGTGCGGCTATACCTCTTTCGCCACGATCTCGCAGCCGTCACGGCGTTGCAACTCGACTGGTGGCGTGGGAGGCGGCGGTAGATTTTTCAATCTAACCCTCGTAACGGGCCGCTTTGACCCAGCGTCACCTGAAGGTGCCTACGGTGAGCAGGGCAGACCACCGGTGATCACGCGGGGTCACCTAAGGCTTGTCCCGCAAAAGATCTTGGAGTCGAGCTGGACGGCTCAGTCGTTCCGGCGCCATTCGTCTATCCGGCGAGGTCATAGCGGCCGTCACCGCCCGAGGTCGTGCCGTCGGTCGCGGCGTCACTGCTGTTGTGCGGGTCCGTTCCCGTTCCGGGGCGTGGTGTCGAACTCCAGGCACCGCCGTGCCGGGCCCTCCATGAGGTCCAGCAGTTCGTTCTCGCGGTAGAGGCGTCCCGCTTCGAGGAAGCCGGGCGCGGGCGGGAGCGTACTGAACAGGTCGGCGTCTCCGTCGAGTTGGTGGAGCCACAGGAGGAAGGTGCTGAGCGCTGGGATCTTCAGCATGTGCAGCTCGAACCGGCCCGACCGTATTTCGGGGTTCTCGGCGAGCCGCTGCAGGGCCGCCGCCGTCGACTGTACGTAGGGCCCGGTGTTGACCTGCTCCAGCTTCAGCGGTCCCTCGCCAGCGCCGGCCGACAGCTCACTGCTGGCGACCGCGCCGCCGTCGGCCAGGACGAGGTACCGCCAGCCGGTGACCGGGCAGTCCGTGAGCGGACGGCGCGCCACGAGGTGGTCGAGTCCGACATGGTGGACCCGGTGTGGCGCCGAGAGTGCCACGTCCGCCTCAGTCAGGGTCGGCCCGCCCGGTGCTCCGGCGAGCCGGGCGACGTGCTCGACGCCTCTCATTGCGGTCCGCCGCGCGTCACCGGACGGCGAGGTGTATTCGATGGTCATGGGTCACCCCGTGTAGTACGTCCACGTCCAGGACCCCGAGCCCTGGTACGCGGTGCGGAAGGTGTCGTATTCCACGGCTGACTGGCCGTATGCCGGGTCCTGGATGGTGAGCCACCGTTCGATGTAGGGGAATTCGTCGCCGAGGGGGATCTCCGCGTAGCCGCTGACGACCGGGAAGTGGGTCCCGCCGCCGCTCCAGTCGATCTGGGCTGCCAGCGGGCGGTGGGCGTCGATCTCACCGACCACCGTGGGCCGCAGGGGCGCCGGTCCGGCCTCGTCCTTCACGTAGTGGCCGACCCGCTTCAGGGCGCGGTCCAGGTACCAGCGCTTGTTGCACTCGGCCGTCGAACCGTCCTCGCAGCAGGTCGTCGTGCCGAACTCGTCGTCCACCACGAGGCACTGGATCCACGGGCTCGCGGCGTCGTAGTACGCGGCAGTGCTGACGGCCGTGGCGGCCCAGCACCAGTGCGTCTGGTACTGGTGCTGCATGGGAAAGGTGAGATCAGTGCCAAACATGGTGTCCGCCTCCTGCTCCGTTCTCATGTGTTCGCTCGGGTGTCCGGTGGGTGCGTGTGCGTGTGCGGGGACGCGGCGGACACGGCCCGCGGCCGGTGCCCCGCGCCTGCGGGAGTGGTTGCGTCGGCCCTGGCCAGGGGGAGGAGGGTGCCGTCCGGTGTGGTCACCGCGACCAGCCAATGGGCGGGCGGTATGGCCGCGTCCAGGTGGCCCAGGACGAGTTCGGGCCCGGGGCCCGTCGTGTGGGCCGACGCCGGCGGGGTGGAGGCGGCGGCCGCAGCGGTCAGGCTCCACGGCGCCGCCCGCGGGTGCGCGACCGGGACGGTGACCGAGATGCTCGCATGCCCGTCGCCGTGGTCGGTGTATGCCGGCCGGATCGCGGGCCGGGGGCGCGGCCGCACAAGGGTGACGATCTGCGAGGGGGCGCTCCACAGGCCGGGTTGGGCCGCCGGCTGCGGCCACGTCGGGCGTATCTCGCCTGCCGCCGGTACCGCCTCGGGGTCCCAGGCGGGTTCGTCGGGCCACGCGGCCTCGCAGACGTACGACAGCGGGGTCCACGCGGGCGTGTCCACCGGCAGCACGTCCTCGTAGCTCGCGGTCCACTGCCAGCCGGCCTCCCGGTCGTGCTCGTCGGCCGGTACGAGCTCCACCTGCCCGACGACCGGCCACGTCTCGGGCGCCGTGCCCGTGGCGGAGCGCCGGACTCGCGCGGGCAGGGACGTCCGCTTCGTGCCGCGCCGCAGGACCGGCCCGGGGGGCGGGTCACCGGGCGGGCGCGTGCCGGGGAACCGGACGGACAGCGTCAGGCGCACCGTTCGCCCGTCCGGGTCCGCCTCGGCCGCCGCCAGCGAGGGCGCGGGCGGGGTGTCGCTCAGGGGCACCGCCACGGTGAAGCACCCGCAGTCCGTGGCGGGCGCTTCCTGCCCGCCGTCCGTGACCGGTACGAGCTGGCACACCTGCACCTGCTCCAGCCGGCCGGGCAGCCGGCACCGCACGCGCCGGGTTCCCGGTCCCGGTTCGATGGAGGCGTCGGTCAGCCGGGCCATGCCGGAGCGGTCCCGCGCCTGCCCGACGCGCGCCCGAAGGCTGCCGGCACGCTTCCACCGCGGGTCGTCCGGCGCCAGCTGAGGGTCGAGCAACTGCTCGTCGGCGATGTACAGGTGCCAGCCTGCGGTGGCGGCGAGCCCGGCGGGAAGTGCCGCGGTGACGTCGAGTTCGGCGTAGCCGTCCGGTGCGCGCTGGCCGGTGAAGAGCAGCACGGGGGCGGCGGACCGGGCGGTGCGCGGGCGCGGGTCCAGCACCGCGAGGGAGGCGCTGGTCCCGGCCTGCCGCCCGGCGGCGTCGCGGACCTCCACCTCGCAGCGGACGGTGACCGACTCCCCGGGAGTGGTGGCGCGCACGCAAGCGGTACCCGTCCACATGCCTTCCGGGTCCTGGGCGAGCAGGACGGGGCCGGCCGCGTTGTCCAGGGTCGCCCGCACGGTGGTGACCGGCGGCGCGGCCTGCACGGGCTGCGGGAGCGAGACCCGCAAGGAGACCGCGCCGGGGCTGTACGGCCCGTCGCCGCCCGGTGCGGGATCGGCCGGCAGCAGGGCGAGTGTCGCGGTCGGCTGGGGTACGGCCGGCAGGTCAGGGGGATCGATGCCGTCGACGGGCGCGAAGTCCGACCACTGCCCCCACATGTCGGCGGTCGCGACGCGCCATCGCGCCGCGCCGGGCGGGCAGCGGTAGTCGGTGAAGGCGGCGGCGGACGGGGTGTCGCGGGCGGCCGGTGCCACGAGGGGCTGCCGCCAGGGCTCGCCCGGCAGCACGTACTCGTTCAGCGGCGTGTCGGGGGAGCGCAGCACGGCGAGCGGGCCTCCTGCGGTGCCGTGCAGGGCCAGGGCGGCGGTCCAGGTGCCGTCGGGGTTCCACCGTGTCGCGTCCCGCCGGGCGGTGGCGGACGGTGCGTCCGGCACGTCGGGTGGCGGGGCCTCGACGGCGAGCGTCCACAGGCACACCACGGTGTGCCCCGCGGCTTCGAGTTCGCCGACGAGGTCGGGCAGTCCCTGTCCGCCGTGGACGGCGAGGAGCGCGTCGGTGAACGGGCCGGCCAGTGGGTCCGCCTGGGCCGCCTCGGCCAGTCGCACCCACTGCGCCTGCGGGCCGGAGGCGGGGGCAGGCAGGGCGAACAGCGCGGCGACCGCGTAGCAGGGCCATCCGTCGGCGCCCCCGGTTTGCGGGCTCACGGGCAGCGTCGTGCCGAAGCCCCACCACCGTGCGGCGGCGGGGTCCACGGAAGCCGCCCACAGGGCGACGCTCATGTCGACCGAGGCCGAGGCGTCCTGGCCGCCGGCCACGGTGGCGGGGAGAGAACGGGTGAGCTGTGCCGTGGCCGGTGCAGGGGCGGCCGGCGGGCGGCTCCAGGCATCGGCGACCGGCTCCTGCAGCCCGATTGCCTGGGCGGTGGCGCGGCCGGCGGCGTCGGCCGGCTGCATGTCGTCGTAGGGGAGGGGCGCGTCGGGCACACCGGAAAGGCGGTAGCCCAGGTCGGCGGAAGGGAACCGGCTGTCGGCGCCGCACCACCACGCACCCCGGGGAACCTGCGAGCCGATCGCGTCGAGGGCAGAGGCCGTGTCCACGTCCAGTTCGGCGGCGCGCGGCAACCAGTCGGGCAGGACCACCCCACTCCTGCCCCGGCGCGAGAGCCCTGAGCGGTAGACCGCGGGCCACACCCTGCCGCCGCCCTCGCACCGCACCCCGGCCAGCGGCACCCGGGCGACGAACGCGCCGGGCCCGGAGCAGCGTCCCGTGGTGCGCCCCGCGGCGTCCAGGACGCTGAGCGCCCGGCCGTCGCTCCAGGCGCCGACGTACCGGGACCACAAGGGGTCGACGGCGTCGAACCGGATGTCGGTGCCGTCGGACCCGGGGCCGGGCACGGCGTCGCCAGCCACCCACACCGTGAAGGGGCACAGGGGGAACCCGATCTGCGGTGAAGGGAAGACGCGCAGATGGACGCCCGGGCGCAGCCACTTGCTGTCGCGCGGGCCTCCGCCGGCGGACAGGCAGTCCGCTCTGAGCAGTCCGGGATGGACCCATGCGGGCCCGGTGGGGACAGCGGTGGTCACGGCCACACCTCCCAGGCGAGCGCGGGCACCTCGGACGGCAGCGGCAGCTGCAGCGTCGTGGCCGGAGCCGACTGCCAGGCGCCCGTGAACGGGTCGCGGTACTCGTGCCGGACGAGGGTCACAGGGCCGCCGGCCACCGGCCGGTCCGCCACGAACAGGAGGGTGGTGGTGGCGCTGTCGGTGTGCGTGGTGAAGCCGTCCAGGCCGTAGTCGCCGAGGCGTTCGCCGCGTACGAGCGGCTCGTCACACTCAAGCAGCAGTGCCGTCACGGTGTGTCCGCCGGCCCTGTCCGGTGCCCACAGCACGGTAGTGCGCACGCGGCCGCCGAGCGGTCCGAGGTCGACGTCGGCCTCGCGCAAGGCGGCCCGCAGCGCGCCGTCGCTGTCCTCGGCAGGGGCGGACAGCCCGCGGCGGGCCGGCACATGGACGAGTGCGGGCGCGGGCCGGCCGAACCCAAAGTCCTCCAGCATCGCGGCGGGCCCCGGCCAGTGGCTGGTGCGGAAGGAGGCCCGGGGCAGCATCGTGGCCACGCGCTCGGGAAGCACCGGTCTGCGCGGCTCGACGAACACGCCCACCTCGTACGAGGCGTCGCCCTCAAGGCCCGCGTCGATCGCGGCGTCCACGGGGTCCAGGGGCCACGGGCAGGACGCGGCGGCCCGCGCGACGCCGCGCCGGTCGACGGCGCTCAGCAGGTCGTCCCGCCGGCACGGCCGCAACCACGCGGCGTCCAGCAGGACTTCGCGCAGGAAGCCCGGCTGGGGCGGGCCGGGCGGGGGATCGGTCCTGTCGATCACGAGCGCCACCTGGTAGCCGTAGACGTCGGCGACCTGGGTGATCGTGCGGGAGGCCAGGGACGCCTCGACCGGGTCGCCCCAGAACCACGGGCGGTAGCGGTCGACGCTGTAGCCCAGCAGGTACCGGCCGAGCATGCGGGGGTGGAAGGCGGACACGGACCGGTACAGCTCGTGCGGCGCGACGACGTCGGCGGGCAGCTCCTTGGGCGCGTGGCGGGCGATCGTGAAGTACCGGCTCTCGGTCGCACCGGACGGCGGCCGCGGATCGCCGTCGAGGGCGCCTGTCCAGCTGACGTCGAGCCGGTAGGTGGCGCCCTCGGCGAAGACCGCCGGCCCGGCGGCGCGGGCCCCGGCCCATGCCCGCGCACCGGAGGCGGCGACGGACGCGGACCGCGCGTTCTCGGCGGCCTGGGCGGCGGTGGTCGTCACGCCGCCGAAGGCGATGACGGCGAGCACCGGCCGGGCGTCGTGCGAGGGCCACCGGGGGCCGTGCAGCACCCGCACGGTGTCGACCGGCGCGTCCGCGTCCCAGACGTAGGTGCCCACCTGTCCCGACCGTAGCTTCGTCACCGAGGCCAGCACCCAGTCGCGTTCCTGGCCCTGCCAGGTGCTGTGTACGCCGACGTCGCGCACGTCGGACTTCGCCCACAGCAGCAGCGTGGGGGGCAGGCCCGCCCGGACCATCGGTTCCAGCGGCACCTGCGAGGTGAGGGTGGTTTCCGCCTGCCGGCCGTACTCGCGCGCGGACTCCCGCGGGTCCACCGCGGGTCGCTGCAGGTCCAGGATGCGGGGGGCCACGAAGTCCGCCAGGTCGAGGCGGTCGGTGAACTCGGGTAGCCCGTCGAGGGCGAGGGGGCCGCTGGGGAAGGTGCCGCCGGGAACCAGCGCCGTGCCCGGCAGGAGCATCGCGGCCCAGTCACGGATCGCGGGCACCTGCCCGGCCGGCGGGCCCACCGGTACCTGCGTCACAGCGGACGCCCTGACGGTGGAGCAGGTCGCGGGCAGCGGCCGGTCCTCGAGCGGCGGCAGGCTCCAGCCGTCACCCTCCGGTGCGGCCCGGCCGCCGACCGCCCAGCCGGCCGCGACCGGCCAGTCCCCCCGGCAGGCCCGTTCGTGCAGCGCGACCGGATCCGCCGGGTTCCCGGCGGCGCCGTCCAGCAGGTTCAGCGACCACAGGGCGGGGTTGCGGGTGAACAGGGCGAGCGAGCGTCCCGCGGTCGGCGCCAGGGGCGCCGTGCCCGTCGGCAGCTGCCAGCACGCGGGCAGGGGACCGGGCACGCGCTGGGCCGCTCCGGTGTCCGTCAGGCGGGCCAGGGACAGTCCGCTGAGCGACCAGTGGGCCGGATAGGCGGCGGAGCCGAGGGCGCCGTCGGGTGCCGCGAGCGTTCCGGCGCCCTTGACCGCCGACGTCTGGTCGAGGTCGTCGTGGAACGTGTCGGTGGGCGGGCCCGCGTACCGCGGGCCGGGGGCAAAGCCGAGCAGGACGGTGCCGTCCGGCCACATCGCAGGTGCCCGCTCCGGCTGGTCGCCCAGGTCCGCGCGGCCCGGCAGCGCCACTCCGTTGCGGTCGCCCACCGCCGCGGACACCAGCGGGCTGTCCGGCATGTCCTGCTGAGTGGCCGCCGACTGGCCGAACCCGATGTGCACACAACCGCTGATCTCGCAGAACCACAGGTCCACGGAACCGCAGGCACGCAGTTGCGCGTACGTCAGCGTCCCCGGGCCGAGCTGGAGTTCGAGCGTGGCGTCCAGGCCCAGGCTGAAGGGCCCCAGGTGCAGGCCGCCGCTGGCGTGTGCGCGCCCGGCGACGAACAGCGGACGCGTGCCCAGGGCCACCACCGCGCCCAGGGACAGGTCGGCCCAGGCCGGTGCGACGCCGTACCGCGTGCTGAGGCAGAACCCGGCCGCCGCGCCGAATCCGCTGGCCGGCGACATCGGCAGGTCCAGCGGCGGGTCGAAGCCGTCGCCGTGCAGCATCATGTAGGCGTCAGCCCCGACATGGAACAACTCGGGCAGCACCACCGCGCGGATCGGGCCGCAGCCGTGCCTGCCGTCACCGCCGACGTGGACGAACCACGTGCGCGGGTCCCGCACCGGGTAGCGCGCCTCCATCGGCACGTCGGCGACCATCAGCGCCCATGGCGTGTCCGGCGGGAACCTGAACTCCTCCGACACACCCGCGTACACCTGCTCCTCGGGGTCCACCACGAGCAGGCCGAGCAGGCTGACCGCTCCCGACGACGCGGGCCGCTGCGTCACCTTGCGGCATTCGGCCAGCAGTTGGGCGTCAGTGGCCGCGACCACCGAGATGTCCGGGGTGCGGACGGCGAGCCTGCCGAGCGCGGAGAAGGCGAAGCCGAGGTCGGGCACCGTCCCGACGGCCACACCGGCCCCGAACAGTGCGGCGTCCGGCGTCGCCGTCGTGTGGTCGCGGTCGGGCTGCCAGGCCAGGCGCTGCCGGATGCTGTCCCGGTCCTGGCCGGGCGGCAGCGCGGCGGAGCGGTTCAGGCCCAGGAACGCCTCGATGCCGAAGAGTCCCAGCCCGGTGTCGGCCAGCGGGACGGGGGCGGGCAGATCGCAGCTGAGGTCCGCGAGGATCGAACGGTAGGGGCGGCCGGCGTCGCTGGCCTCCTCGACCACTAGACCGGCGCTCGCCGCGAGATTGAGGGGTTCAACGTCGACGCGCAGGGCGGCGGTGAAGCCGCCGTCGCCCTGGAAGGCCAACTGCCCGGATCCCGATACGAGGCCGGGCACGTCCACGCCGAGGGAGAAGCCCTCCACGGTCACCGCGAGGGCGCCGGGAGCCAGCGACAGCCGCAGTACGGCGCCCGCCACCTTCAGGGGACCGAGGTTCATCGGGACCCGTAGGTCGAGTTCGACGTACGAGGACCCGTGCCCGGACCGTACTCCCGCCACCTGCAGCAGTCCGGCCGGCTGGGTGACCTCCCAGCGGCCGGCGTCCGCCACGTCGATCGACGCGCCGGTGAGGCCGAGGGCCGGTGGGAAGGTGCCGTAGTCGAGGAGGGCGTCGCGTACCGCCACCCGCAGGGGCGCCACGGTGTGCGCATCGAGGAACATCGCGTGGACGGCGCAGCACAGTTCCGCCTCGTAGTCGACGCGGGCCGTGCCGGGCGCGGCGAAGCGCACCCCGGTAACCTTGGCCCGTCCCGAGGTGCCGAAACCCGTGCCGAGCGCCTGCGCGGTGGCGATCAGCGCCCCCAACTCGGCAAGCCCGGGGCGCCCGGCAGCCTCGCTGGTGTCGCCGGCCGTCGCCGTGGCGAGTACGCCCAGCGCGGCCGCCCTGGTGTCCCCGCTCGACAGGATCCCCGTGTCGCCGCCTTCCAGGACGACGGTGCCGTCGTATCCGGACGGGCCGCGCGCCAGCCGTACCCGCACCCGTGTGGCGCCCGCGTCGACGGGAACGCTGATGACGCCGGCCGTCGGCGGGAGTGGGAACGCGGTCGCGAGGTCGATCGAGGTGGGAAACGGGTCGCCGGCCTGGGACCAGCCCAGCGAGTACGTCACCGGCCCCGCAGCGGCCCCGGCGTGAGCCGCGTGCCCCGCCGTACCCGCGCCGCCGTTGAAGCCGGAACGGCCGCCGCGTACCGCGAACGGCAGGGATAGCGAACCGCACCCCGGCACGCCACCGACGACCAGCACACCGCCGACCTCGACCTCGGGCTCCGACCCGGGAAAGGACAGCGTCACGCTGTCGATCCGCAGCGTGACCCGTACCGGGCCGGGGAGTTCAAAGCTGCCGGGGGACATGGTGAGGGCGACCTCGCCGGGTCCGCTCCACCGCACTCCCTGCGCCGACACCTCAAGGGTCGGTTCGGCCGCTCGCGCGGACGGAGAGGACGGCGACGGCCCGGACTTCACGGTGACGGCCTGGCCCGCGACGGCCGAGGCCAGCAGCACGCCGGCCAGGGGAACGGTGAGCGTGGCCCGGCTCGCGTCACCCGCGACCGTGACCCCGCCGAGGGTTCCGGAGAAGGCGTCCGCTGTGACCTCGACGTCGAACGGCCCGGCGGGATCTGCGCCGTCCCTGCATCCCAGCGCCGTCAGGACGTCGACGTGCTCCACGGGCAGGGCCGTCAGTATCCCCGCGGTGCGCAGCACATCGATGAGCGGAAGCATGAGGCCGACCCCACCCGGCGCCGAAGGGCACCGGTAAACCGTGTCGTACGTTTTATGCCCTCACCTCCCCATGGTGCGCACACATCGAAGGACCTGCAATCGCGGAGGCCGCCCGCCCGGCGTCCGCCCGCGCCGCCCGGCGTGCCCACCGCCCGCCGCGGCCCCGCGCGGATCAAGGATGGCGAGCACCTCGTTGAAGGCCTCGGTGGAGCTGAGGTGCATCCAGATCGCGTCCCGCTGATGCGGTGGGGGTCTCCGCCGGTGGCCTCGACCCTGCGCGGTGATCACGACGCTGACCGGAGCCTGAGCGGGTGCTCCGTGGAATCGTCATGGAGCTGGAGTTGGGCGACGATGCTGCGGAGTCGCACCGGTGGGTGAGTGACGGGCGGATGGCGCAGAACGGACAGGATCCGCCTCAATAGCGGGAGTTGCTGCGCAGCGACAAGTTCCGCAGTCCACATCGCCGCGACAGCGGCGGCCCCGCAGGCCCGGATCGCCCCCGCGTCACTGGCCAACTTCTTCGCCCTCCCGCACGATAAGGACACGCTTAGGTACTCGTTCAAGTCCGCTGATGGCCAGCTGAGCGACCTGAAGACGCGGCACCAGCTCGAGTTCCGGATCGATGCGTCTGACGTGCCGGTCGACCATTTCGACGCGAAGATCCAGAGCGTTCGGTTGGCGCTCGTCGGTGCATCGCACCCTGCTAGCGAAGTTTCGTGCGAGGTGCGGCATGGCCCGACGTACACGCAGCGGCGGCGCGACAAGAGTGTTGCGGTCCAGCATCTGATGCCGCGCGTTGCCACACGACCTGCTAAGACGGAGCGCCTCCTGGCGGACGAAGGAGTCGGTGACGATCCGGCCCTTACTGCCCCGCAGTCCCTGGCGTTTTGGGGTCGAGGAGTGGGCGGTGACTGGCAGGTGACGATTCCGCAGCGGGAGTTCGACGCGGGCCTGGACTTGCGCCGCCTGACGGAGGTCCAAGTTTGGATCGGGTATCAGTTCGTCCGTTGACGGCGCTTGAACGAGGCCCCGGTTCATCCGCGGGCGAGTCGTCGAACCCGTCCAGTCCATCAACACCTCGACTGACAGGTCACACGCAGTATTAGCTGCGCCAATGACTGCTTGCGGTGCGTAGAACACCCCGTACGAGGAGAGCCTGGAGCTGAACCGGCTGGTGCTGCTCGACGAGATCCCGGCGAACGCGGAGACGTGGGCGCAGGCGTGCGCCTTCCGCCTGGCGGCCGCCCGCGGAGTGCGTGGCGTCGTCGCGCACAGCGACCCCGAGCCCAGGACGCGCCTCACCGCCCACGGCCCCGAGACGATCTTTCCCGGCCACTACGGAACGATCTACCAGGCCAGGGGGATGGACTACCTGGGCAAGACACGCCCGCGGCGCCTGACCATGCTGCCCGACGGCTCGGTCCTCCACGACCGCGCGATGTCCAAGGTCCGCAACGGCGAGCGCGGCCGCGGCGGAGTCGAGCGGCGCCTGGTCGCCCTCGGCGCCCGCCCCCGTGACGAGGGCAAGCCCGGCCGGGGGTGGCTGGAGGAGGCCCTGCAGGCCGTCGGCGCGCGGGTCGTATCCCACGGGGGCAACCACAAGTACGCGGCCTACATCGGGCCGCGCACCGGCCGCCGGCTCACCGCCACCTCCTACCCGTACCCGAAGGCCGACCAAGGGGGTGCGGCCGCATGAACGCCGCACCCCGCACCGGCAGCGCCGATGTCGAGCTGGTCATCAACTGGGGCCTGGGCGTCGACAGCACCGCGTACCTGGTGAAGATGCTGGAGGACCCGTCCGCCCACGGAGTCGATCTGGCCCGCACCATGGTGCTCCACGAACTCACCGGGGACGAGTGGCCGGCCACCCGCGCCCACGCCGCTCAGTACGTGCTGCCGCTCCTGCGCGAGCACCGGGTCCGGCTCGTTCAAGTATCCCGGGCCAGCCGCTCGTTGGAGATCGCGGTCATGGACGACTCCCGCCAGCCCGAGCGCATCATCGAGCGCGGGCCCTGGACGCTGTGGGACGAGCACGAGACAGGCGGCACCGTTCCCCAGCAGGGCGGCATCCGGCTCTGCAGCCTGCATGCCAAGGGGGAGGTCGGCGACGCGCTGATCGCCCAGGAGATCGGCGACCGGCCGTTCAGGCAAGTGATGGGGTTCAACGCCGACGAGGTCAGCCGCAGCCGCCGGGACGAGGCCGCAAACAAGAACCCGCTGCGCCAGGGCGTGTACCCCTTGAACGTCTGGGGGTGGGGGCGCGAGCGGTGCGAAGCGTTCCTGTACGAGCGGTTCGGGGTGCGGTGGGAGAAGAGTTACTGCAGCTTCTGTTGTTTCCCGGTGTCGATGGGGGCCATGGATGCGCACCTGGACCGGATGCGCGCCCATCCGGACATCGCCGGACGGGTGCTGCGCCTGGAGTACACCTCGGTCAGCCTCAACCCGCAGGCGAGGCTGTTCGGCCGGCGCAGTCTGCTGGAGCAGTTCGACCCTGACCGGGCCGCCGACCGGCCTGTGCTCGCCGCTTTCAAGGAGGAGCTCGCCTGCCCGTGGGCGCTGTACCACGTGCGCCGGATCTTGCCCGTCGCGAAGGCGGACCCGGCCCGGCGCGGGCGGGCGATGCGCTCGGTGGAGCGAGTCGACGTGGGCCGGGCAACCACTCTCGGCCGGAGGCTGCAGAGTGTCTCGGAGCGGCGCGGCGTCCCCATCGAGGTCGACGAGCGCTACGGGAGGGTGCGGGCGTGGGTCCAGCGGCGCGGGCCGGAGCTTCCGACCGTGGAGGAACTGATGGTCACCGCCCCGTTCCAGGTCCGGGACAAGAAGGTGCCGCACTTCGAACGGGAGTGGGCCGCGCACCGCCGCAGCCGGCTGTGACGTGCTCTGGGTGCCGGCGAGATTGACAGCCATCCACCAAGAGCGTCATATTGATTACGCGAAACTAGCGGCAAAAGCGGTGGGCGGCGGAAGGCACCCTCTCACGAGGGTGTCGGCCCAGGGCGGCAACCCCGACCGAACGTCCCGCCGACCACCTTCACCAACTCGACTCGCCCACCGGCGCGTGAGCGCCGGAGGAACAAAGAGGAGCAGGCCCTCAGTATAGGGCCGCGATCCGAACCGGAGAGTGCAATGTCCAAGGCCCTGAACCCGCAGCGTCGCGTCGTCGGCGACCGTGCCGTGGTCAACCGCGACTGGATCCGCGAGTTCACCGGCGCCAGCGTCGGCACCGCGGCCCGCTGGTACAAGGTGCGCCTCGAGCAGCCGGAGGAGCACCGTCACCCGGAGAAGGAGCGCATCGACGGGACCGACTTCTACGACGAGCAGCAGTTCCGCGACTTCTACACCTGGTTCCAGCAGGAGAAGGCGAGCAAGGTCCTCAAGGCCGACCCCGAGCTGTACCAGGCCGACCCGGAGGATGTCGTCTCCATCAACACGGCTGCCAAGTGGCTGGGCTTTAACGGAGCCTCGGCCATCCGCAAGTACCTGAAGGACAACCCCGACTACTTCCCGAAGCCCCTCGCCGAGCCGGTCGAGGGCCCGACCGGCCGCATGATCCCCGGTTTCCGCGTCGGCGACCTGCAGGACTTCGACAAGAAGCGCACCGGGGACAAGCTCGGCAAGGCCGGCCGCCGTCCTGGGCCCCAGGCCGACGCGGCCGTCGGCCGGCCCTCCGCCCTCGAGGAGGCCCTCGCGGCCGAGCTGAGCGCCCACGCCGGCGGTGAGCCGCTCACGGCCACGCAGCTCGCCGAGCAGTACGCCACCAAGGCGATCGACCGCGACGGCTACCACTCGGGGCTGGCCGCGGAGCTCAGCGTGCAGTACGGGGGACCGCAGAGGTCTTGGGAGTACGTCGTACGCAACGCCCTCGAGCACCGGCCCGCGGCCGCGCCGGCCCGCTCGGAAGCCGACCGGCGGGCGGCCGTCGCCCTGGCCGCCCTGCGCGAGCGCGGTGACATCCGTGGACTCGCCGCATCCCTCGCCCGCGAGCACGGCGGCAGCCCCGACGTCTGGTCGCGCGCGGTGAACGCGGCGCGAAGGATCGCCGACTCCACCACTGATCACCCCACGCCGAAGGACGAGTCCCGATGACCAGCTACCAGCTCCGCGACACCACCACCCGCCAACTCCTCGCGCGCGACCTGGCCGACTTCGCCGCGGCCGAGGCCGCAATGGACCGCCTCGACGACGAACTGGAACACGATCTTGCGGCCAACGGCGAAGGCGCCGGCCGCATCCGGATGCGTCTGGACGTCGAGCGAGTCACCGACGGCGTGACCGAGGCCGTCGGCCACCACGTCCTGCTCCTCGGCGTAGACGACGCGCCTGACCTGCTGCCCGCTGTGTGATCGCAGCGGGCGAGAAAACGCGTACAGCCGACCCTCGGCCCCCACCAATTAACCAGCGGGAGCTCAAGGAACTCACCCAGAACGGCCGTCGCGAAGATCATCTCCTATTCATCTGGGACCGCAACACCTCCAAGGCCAGACCCAAGGACTCGTCCTGTAGGCCCGCCTGAGAGACGCTAGCCCAACGGCAACTCCGCCAGCATGACGGCGAAGACCGGGGAGTCCGGGAAGGGCTGCTGTACGCCCACCTTTTTGAAGCCCCAGTCCTCGTACAGAGCCTGGACGCGGGGGTGTTCGACGTCCACCAAGAGGACGGCGAGGTCTTCGGTCCGGCCCTCCAGAAGGGCGCGCGAGAGCAGGTCGGAGATGCCTTGCTTCCGGTACGCCTGACGGATGGCCAGCTCGGAGTAGGCGAAGGTCAGGTGCTTCTCTGGGGGCTCTTCGACGTACTCGCGCCACCACTCCCGGCCATCGACCGCCGGAGCGCCGTACGCAAAGCCCACGGCCGTGTCGCCGTCCCACGCAATCACGCAGGCGTAGCCCTCGCGCGAACCCCAGTGATCGACGAACCAGGGGAACTTCTTTCGGAAGTCGTCTGTCTGCTCGCCTTGGGCGTCCACGTGGATGTCGATGATCGTTTGCCGGATCTGCGGCAGGTCCTCACGGCTGTAGCGACGGACGTCCAGGTCGGCCATCAGGCTCGGCTCCATTCGGATCGGTAGCGGTCGCCCCACTCTCGGGCGGCCGAGGCATTCGGCGCAAGGGTGATCAGGTCCCGGTAGAAGTCACCAAGCAGGGAGCGCATGCGGCCCGGGATCGGGTTGCCGGACATCAGCTCGAAGGCCGAGGAGGCCGAACGGCACCCCTGGTCAACGTCCCGCTGATGGACCTGCGTCAGGGCGAGCCTGGCCGTTGCCAGGGCCCGGTTCCGCTTGAAGTGCTTGGGAATGCCGCTCAGCGCCCTGTGGGATGCGGCCTCAGCCTCGGCGAAGTCCCCGATCCGGTCCCGGGTGATGGCCATCATGGCGTCCAGCTCGGCCACGCCGTAAAAGCTCACCCAGCTCGGGCGGGCCTCGTCCTCGGTCGCCTTGGCCAGCGCCTCCTGGGCGTAGCCCAGGGACCTGATAGCCGCCTGGCGGTCCCCGAGGGTGGCGTGGGCAACGGCCGTACGGGCGTGCGCGAGAGAGCCGTAGAAGGGATCCCGGCGGGCAATGCCCGTCGCCTGAGCCGCGTACCCAGCGTCCACCGCGTCGGCAAAGTCGTCCCGCTGATGGGCAAGCATGGCGTAGGAGTTCCACACCCGCAGCTCGACGACGGGGTCCTTGGCCATCCCGGCGAGGTACAGGGCGCGGTCCAGCCGGGACTGGGCCCGGCCGAGCTGACGGCCGTCGATAGCGGCCCACGCTGCTGTCGAGGTGTAGTTGGCGGCCACGGAGTACAGCCTCTGCCGGATACGCTGGGAGGCGGCCCGCTTGACCTTCTCGAGTGCCTCGTCCGCTCCGGCGAGGGCGGACCGCTCCAAAGCCTCGTGACCGCCTCTGACGGCATCCAGGGCCATCAAGGCGTCTAGGCCGGACCTCAGCCGGATCACGTCGGAGGTGCCGACGATAGACGGTCTCGAATCCACGATGGGCGCCACGACGGCAACGGCGGTTCCAGTGGTGGCGGAGATGAAGTTCCTGCGTCTCACGGAGTTCTCCGAAGCGTTCACGCAACGGCTTCTTGCTGCCGGAGGATTGAACCCCAACTCTCGGGCAGTACAGCCGAATACTGCCTCCAGCGCCTCACGCTGACGAGGGTGCGGCCACCGGGTCTTGCCCGTGATCCAGTTACGGACCGTGCGGTCGCCGACCGTCCCCTCGTGCCCTGCTCTCATGAGGTGAGCGTTCACCTTGTCGGCCAACTCGGCCTGCGTAAGGCCACTCTGCCGTAACGCGCTACCGAGACGCGGGTTCCCCTCCATGTACCCACCGTAGCCACTGGCGCCTCGTCAGTGGCCGGCGAGGCAGGAAATTTCCGGTGGGCGGGGGGCACGTCCGCAGGTTTTTTCCTCCCCTACAGCCGAGGGCGGACGTTGACTGAGTGAGGCCGTCGTTCACCGACCCTGTCGAGGTCCAGATGATCGCGTTAACGAAGTCACGTCCCCAAGGGCACCGCCCCGGATACTGCCAGGAGCTGCCCGCCACGAGGAAAAGTGCCGAAGCCGCCCGCCGGCTCGTCGAAACGGCACTATCCCTATGGCATCTGGAGTGCCTGACCGATGCCGGGATCCTAGTGGCGAGCGAGTTGGTGACCAACGCGGTCACGCACACCGACAGCCACCGTATCCGCATCGCCGTCCGGCGCACGGGAGAGCGATCCGTACGGATCGGCGTCACCGACACCGCGCCCGTGCCTCCCGCGCCCGCGGTGTCCGCCGCCGCCCTCAGCACGAACGGCCGCGGACTGCTCCTCGTGAGTGCCCTCGCTGAACGTTGGGGAACGGAGTTGCACGACTCGGGCAAAGAGGTCTGGGCCGAGTTGCTCAGTGAGCCCTTCCAATGACCGATCCGCGGTCCGTCACACGCCCACGAGGCGGGGCTCATGGAAGAACTCAGGTGCGACAGGGCACGCGCGCCTGCCCCTGGCGCAGGCGCATGGGATGGCTGGCCCGTTTCACTGGGCCGCTCCTCATCGTGATGATCTCCGCGTCCTGCGGCTTCGTCATCGGCGTCGCAGCCTCGACTCTCCCACTCACTCCTTGAGCTCCGCACCCGCTTCGGCGGATCCGGCAGCTTCAGCCGGCGAGGAACCGGCTCGGGCCGCCCAGATCAGCGCACCGCAGCATGCCCGCCCCGCCGTCTTCTCAAGCGGCCAAGTACCCCCGCCAGACTGCCCGGACGACCACCGCACCATCCGCAAAGGCCGCCGCGCCCCCAACTTCTCGAGAGACAACCGCATGATCACTCCTCCACTTCCCTACAGTCCCCGATCCCCAACCCCCAGCAAGTGGCAACCCATGACCACCCCGGATACCTCCGGCCCCGTTCCGTTCATCACCCAGCGTGAAGGCGAGGACGCAGCCCCCGACAACCTGACCCTCCTCCCCCACATCGACGGCCGGCTCCACCTGCACTACCTCGACGAAGACCCCCGCGACCGTGACCTGCGCGGCGTGCTGTGGGCACGCTGCTCCTTCAACCGCCTCGACGCACGCGGTCAACCCACCGGCCGGCCGCAGTGGAAATTGATGCACCCCTACCGGCAGCTGATGTGCATGCAAGCCCTGCGCTGCCAGATCTGCGCGCAGCCCGCCCGCTCCCCACTCGGCCTGATCTTCCTCGTCGGCCCCCATGACGAGAACTCCGGCGTAGCGCAGGTGCTGACGAACCAGCCGCCCGTCTGCGCCCGGCATGTGCGCACGGCCGCGCAGCTGTGCCCCCACCTGCAGGGCGGTCCGACCGTCTACCTGGCACAGAGCGCACCGCTTTATGGGGTTGTCGGCACTCTCTACGGACTTGGCGGGAATGGTGTCCAGCCCGTCGCACAGCCAGGGCCGCCCTTGCCCTACAGCCACCCCGACATCACCGGCTTTCTCGCCTCCCAGCAGGTCCGCCGCCTGCACTCCTTCCGCATCCTCGACCTCGATCAACTCCTACAGGAACTCACCCCGCCGGCGGTATAGACCACGGCCTGCACACCCCGGGCACCCCCGCCCCTGAGCCCGCGGGCAGTCTCCCGCCCGGCGCGGGAGCCCCGAGGGCGACCGCCGCCCCGACAACCGGGCCCCTTTCCGTGCCGGGCCCATGGCTGCCACGGCTCCGAAAGCAGGGCGTGCGTCGTGTCTGCTGAGGCTCCCGTTCACCGGTTCGTCTTCGACACGGAACGACATGGGAGCCCGTATGTCCGTTCTTCGCTGTTTTCTCTACCTGCCAGGGAATCGACTCGTGACTGTCATCTTGCCCGTCTTCGTCAGCCAGTTGCTCGGCCAGAGCCAGGACTCCGCGGAGGTCCCAAAGATCGCACCGTCGGCTGCCGTTGGCTGGCTTGCCCCGCTCGCGTCCCGGATTGTCAGCGTCTTCGACACGGGCTCCTACCGGGCAGACGGCTCTTTCCTCGCCCACGGCTACATGCATCTGCCTCTTACGTTGTCCGACAGGCCCGCCGCCTACCTTCGGGTGACGGCGCAGTCCGGCCTGGAGCCCTGGCCGGTGCTCGCCACCTCGGTGGTCCTGACGATCACAGGCTCGCTGCAGCTGGAGATGTACCAGGAAAGAGCCGATTCCCTCGCTCAGCAGCCCCACTACGCGCGCACGTGCGGCCCCGAGGAAGTGCTCGCCGTCCATGCAAAGACGCTCTGCGCCACCCGCAGCAGTGCCGACGCGTTACATCTCCTGGCCATGACGCCTTCGGTCAAGCCGGGCGGCTCGCCGCTCACTACGGACGAGTACACCGGGGCCGCCCGCCGGGCGCGCGAGGCCCTCGAGGACGTCTTGCTGGCCGGCACGGCGGGTGGACGCCGGTGACAGCCGCCGACTCCTGGCTGTCGCAGGTCCCGTGTCTGGACATGCCCGATGTGGCCTATGTGCAACACGTCAGCTGCAGCGTCCTGGACCGGATCGCCGCAGACCGGACCCTCCTCACCGCACTCGTGGACGCGGTCCTGACCGACCCTGACCGCCTGGCGGCAAGCCGCGTCACGCTTCTGCTGAACCGGTTGTCGCTGTGGGAGGCCCCGGATCGCAGCTTCGAGATCCGCCTCAACATGAACCCGCGGCCCGAGAACCAGCTCGTGCCGCACGACCACTGCTACGCCTTCGCCACCCGCATCCTGGCCGGCGGCTACGTCCACGTGGTCAGGCGCCGCACCGACGGCCGTCAGGGTCCGTTCACCGGGGCGGATCTCCAGCCGGCCATCGTGACCCTCGAGCGGACCGGCAGCGCGTATGCCCTGGACCACTCGATGGTGCACCAGGCGGTGATGGCGCCCGGCACCGTCACCCTCTTCGTCCGCGGCCCACGCCGAAAGCAACGCTCGCACGCTGCCGGCGACCTCATGCCGGCCAAGCAGTCGTGGCCCGAGCCCGCCATCCCCGGCGACGAGCCCGAGGAATCCCGCTCCGCCACCCTCAACGAGTTCCTGACGATGCGCCGCTACCTGCGAGAGCGCCAAATCATCGACTGACGTCGCGCATCGCGCACCTCTTCGGTGTGCCGCTGCCCTGCGGCGCGAGAGGCTACGGCGAACACCTTTGGAACGACATGAGGAGTATCCCGATGGCCGGCGTTCTCACGACCGATCACCCTGCCTGGCACCGCTACGAGAGCGGTGCCTGTGCCCGTGCCGTACAGGCCGGCTCAGGGCTGTGGGTCATGTCGCACGACACCTACGGCCTGCGCGTGGATTGTGTGGATGGCAGTGAGGACGTCAAGCCGTCGTTCGTCGTCACCGACCCCGCCGGCCTGCCGGCGGCCGCCCCGAGCGCGCTGCGGGATGGGCTCGTCGAACTCGGCGCCTCGCAGCGGCTCGCCAACCCGTGGCTGTGGGACGCGATCACCACCGCGATTCTGCGGCAGGTCGTCCGCGCGGACCAGGCCCGCAAGCTCTACCGCACCTGGTGTGCGACGTACGGAACGGCCGTGGAGGGGCCCTTCGGTCCGCTGGCCGTCGCCCCCACGCACACCCGGGTTCTCGAACTGCCCGACACCGGCTTCGCCGCCGTCGGCGCGAAGTTTCATCGCACTGCTCTGCAGGCCGCGGCAGAACACTACGACCGGCATCACGACGCATGGGGGCACGCGGACGCCGGGGAGCTGGCCGTCGCCCTGACCAGCATCCCGCGCATCGGTCCGTGGACCGCCCGCGCGGCGGCCGCCGACTTCACCGGGGACTTCAGCATCTACCCGCACGACGACCTCGCCGTGCGCACCTGGGCCGCGCAGATCGCGCCCGCCTACCCGTGGCCCGGCAAGAAGGACAAAGCGTTCGGGCCGCTGTGGAGCGGCTGGGCCGGCGAGGACCGCACCGCCTTGCACACCCTCACTCTCGCCACCCTGACCTGGGGGGCGCACATCCGATGACCTGGAGGATCCATGCGGCAGTTACCGCTGATCGCGGGCGCCGACACCACCCGCGCGATCGACGCCCTGTTCATCAACGCACCGCTGCGTGACTACACGCTGCGGCCCCGCACCAACGACTACACCCTCCCCGTGCTCGGCATGGCCTACATCGCCACCTACGCCCAGCAACAGGGGTTCAACGTCGGCGTGCTCGACGCCGAAGCCCACGGTCTGGGCGTAGACGAGACGGCCCGGCTAGTCAACGAGGCGGGACCCCGCTGGGCCGCCATGAATCTCCTCGCGCCCACCTACGAGATGTCCGCGCGGATCGCCGCCAGGCTCGATCCGGGCATCGACCTCATGGTCGGCGGCCACCACGCCAAAGCCATGCCGGATCGCGTCCTCAACGACCCCCGCATGATCAACCTGCGCGCCCTCGTCCTCGGCGAGGGAGAGCTGCGGGTCTCCGCGCTCCTGGATGACGCCCACCGCCGGCGATCGCTGTCCGGCGTCCTGTGGCGCGACCCCCTGCTCGGCACCCGGGCCGCCGGTATCGCAGATCCCAAGACCAGTGCCGCCCTGCTGGGACCCGACATCGACGCCCTGCCCTACGTCAACCGGGCCTTCCTGCCCCAAGACCCCTACCACGCCCCGCCCACGGCGACGGACCTCCGCCTGGCCGCGCAACGCCCCTGGATCAGTCCTCGGGGCCACTGGGAGGCCAACATCGTCGGCAGCCGCGGCTGCCCCTACAACTGCACGCTCTGCGGCGCGGCCGTCTCCGCCAACCCGGACGTCAGCATCCGCGTCCGCTCCCCCCACAACATCATCGGTGAACTCGATCAGCTGCACGACGAGTACGGCGTGACCGCGTTCCGCTTCGTCGACGACCTGTTTCTCGGCGTCGGCCGGGTCATCGACGAGCAGATGACCGCCTTCGCGAAGCACCGGATCGGGGACCGGTACGTCTGGGACGCCACCGGCCGCATCAACGTCCTCGACCGGCTCACCGACGCCGACCTGGACCGCCTCGTCAGCAATGGCCTGCGCGAAGTCGCTCTCGGCATCGAATCCGGCAGCGACCGCATCCTGGCCGCGATGGACAAGCGCATCGACGCCGAGATGACCGAGCGCGTCGCCCGTCGCCTGGTCGCCCACGGCATCGGCGTGAAGGGCTACTTCATCCTCGGCTTCCCCGGCGAGACACAAGAGGACCTGCAGGCGACCGTCCGGCACATCCGCAACCTGTGGGACATCTGCGACCAGCACGCCGGCGACATCCGCGCCAGCGTCTTCGAGTTCCGGCCCTACCCCGGCACCCCCGTGTGGGACACCCTGATCAAGGCCGGCTACACGGCGGACGCCCTGCTGGCCTACGGCGACGTCGACCTGACCGGCGACGGAGCCCACGAGTCCATGCGTCAGCGCGACGAGTTCAACTTCTCCGTCGGCCTCCAGTTCGGCGACGTGCCGCTGCCACAGATCCGGTCGACCCTCGCCACCCTCACCCGGGAGCAGCACGAACGCAACCAGAGCGGGCAGGAGGAAGCCGCGTGAGCGACGAGCGCAGGGGCTGGTTCGTCAGCATCGACGGGCCCAGCGGCGTGGGCAAATCCACCACCGTGCAAGCTCTGCACGACCTGCTGGCCGGCCAAGGCCACCCCGTCACCTGCACCGGCGAGCCGACCACCACCGCACTGGGCGCCTTCACCCGGGCGAACGCCGACCACGTTCACGGCCTGGCGCTCGCCTGTCTCGTGGCCGCCACCCGCTACGAGCACGTCGAGACGGTCATCCAGCCCGCGCTGCAGGCTGGCGAGCTCATCGTCAGCGACCGCTACCTGCCCTCCACCCTGGTCCTGCAGCAACTCGACGGCGTCCCCGTCGAATTCCTGATCGACATCAACCAGCACGTGCCCATGCCAGACCTCGCCGTGATCCTCACCGCCGAGCCGTGCCGGATCGCCGCACGCATCGCCGAACGCGGGATCACTCACCGATGGCACCTCGATCCCACCGGCCCGGGCAGGGAAGTGGACCTCTACCGGGATGCGGCGGCCTACCTCATGAGCCAAGGAGTCCAGGTACTGCTCCTCGACAACGGCGGCTCCACCCCATCGGACGTAGCACGGCGAATCACCGACGCCCTGCCCGCTCTGCCGCTAGCGTCGATTCCCTCCCCCGCCCCTTCAACCCCCCAGGGAACATGAGCGGACAACCGGCAGCACCCGTCATCGACACCCACGTCATCCTCCGCGACGGCGACAAGATCCTCCTCTCGAAGCGAGGCGGCCCCTACGGCCACGGCCGCTGGCACATGCCGTCCGGAAAGCTCGACCACGGCGAACCCCTCCCCGAAGGCGCCGCCCGCGAACTGTCCGAGGAAACCGGCGTCACCGTCGACCCGACCGCCCTACGGCTCGTCCAGGTCGTCCACCACCGCCAAACCGACGACGTCGAACGCATCGGCTTCTTCTTCGAAGCCCTCCAATGGGAGGGAGAGCCCGTGAACAAAGAACCCGACAAGTGCATGGCACTCACCTGGTTCACGGTCCACGAACTGCCCGACGACATCATCGAATACCCGCGAGCCGGCCTCCTCGGATACCTCGAAGGCACCGGGCCTCTCACCACCCACAACTGGCGCGGGCGCGGGGAGTAGACGTAGATCCATAGGGTGCCGGGCCACGTCGCCGAGAACACCCCCGCGGGCGCGGGGAGCAGTGGGGTTGATCGCCGATGCCGAGCAGCCCGATGAGTGGACACAAGCTGCATGCAGCGGCGCAGACCTGGGTGGAGCACCGAAGCCGACAACTTCCCGGTGCCCGCCGAGTCCTGCGAGGCCTCTGGCTCTGGCTCTGGCGGCACAGTCCTTGGGCTGTCACGCTTGCCTCAGTCGCTGGTGTCGACGGTCATGTATTTCCCCATCGCGAGCGTCGGCTTCCCCCGCCCGGACGTTCGACCCGTCGTCACACCATCGTGGTCGTTTCGCGACTGACCGGAAGGTGAGGTTCGGCTGGTCAGTCCCAGCCGGATGCCGGCTGGTCGACTCGGCCGCCCTTGTGGGGTGTGGGGATGTAGTCACGAGCACCGCCGGGCAGGGTGGCGACACACGCCGCCGAGCAGGCGCTGACCAGCAGGGGCAGTACGTCAGTGGCCACGCGCAGTGAGATCCACACCTGATGGAGTGCGCTCTGTTCGATCGGACGGGCGCAGACACTGCAGCTGTGGATGGCGGTGACGCCCCAGTGCCGAGGATCCAGGTTTCCCGGATCGAGGTCCGCGACGGAGTTGAGGGAAGGCTGTAGCTGTGGGAACGGCGGTCGAAACTTGTAGTTGCCGAACAATGCGCGCGTGCTCACCGTGCTGCGGGTCAGCTTCCGGCATCGGGTGATCTCGTAGGGGAACCAGTGCAGCCGGTAGGAGGTGTAGGGGGTGAACTCCTCCAGGTTGGTCATGGCTCCGATCTCGGGCGGGATCCGGACCAGATTGCTGCTGTAGAGCACGAGGTGCTTGACCGCCGTCAGCTGGGCGATGCTCGATGGCAGGGTGATGATCTGCCGCCGCTCTTCCGGACTGAGCTCGGCCAGGGGGCGGAACTCTTCGCGCCCGTCGGCGGCGGCCACGTCGATCAGCTCCAGCAGGCGGCGCCAGCCCGGAGCTGAGGTGTCCTGCCGCTCGGCGTGAAATCCGACTCGGGCTCGCGGATGCGGCCTGGACTGATCGAAGCACGAGCACGCGTCCTGGCGGGGCCCCCGTCGCTCCGGGGCCGGGTCCGATGTGTCGCCCCAGCGGTTCAGATTGAGCCTCGGCTCTGCCTCGTCCGTCATGACGCCAAGATACGGAGGCCGCCCCAGGCCGTCCCAGGATTATCCGGGTGAGACACAGCGACCCCATTGCCGCGCTCGAACACTCAGCGGGCTCGGGGGTCAGGCGCTCCCGGCCAGTTCAACGAGAGGTCCGCCGACGACTGCGTCGTGGTCCTGCAGGCCGTCCCTGGAGTGAAGACGGCCTGCCGGTCCCCAGGCGGGCAGGAACACCCAGACCGCTCATGCGTGCAATGGGTTGACGACGATCTGGTGCGTGGGCACGCCCCACGACCACCTCACGGCGCGTGTGACGCGGGAGGGCGGTATGTCGTGGAGGAAGACGACCTCCCGCTCCTGTCGGAAGAGGTAGTCGAGGCCGAGCACCCGGTTGAGGTCGATCCCGCTGCCAGGACGGTCGATCTCGTACACCCAGGTGCTGCCATGGGCCCGTTGGGGAAAGCAGGCGGCCTGCCGCTCGCGGCGGGAGCAACCCAACCACGGGGACGGGGCGTTGCGCAGGCCGTATTCTTCGAAGTCGGTATTGCAGACGTCGCCGCGAATACGGAACCCAGTCCGGAATATCTCGAAGGGACACCTGCTGTCCCCTCGGTAGACGCGGGCAGGGGTGACGACCGCCCGGGGCGGCACGACGAGTTCGGTGGGGGGAGTCGTGGCCGTGAGCACACGCACACGTGCGGCAGTTCGAATGGGATGCACCTGGGACGCCTCTCGGTCCGCGTCACACCCCGGTGGCGTGACGCGGACCAGATGGAGCGCTAGCCCTGGCGTCCCCGGCAGGTTCTCTGCGCGCCGTTGGGCGACTTCGTCCCAGGTCAGGTGCTGTTCCAGAAAGTGTTCGGCGGGCGTCCGGACCGAGCGGCGCCGAACAGCGCGCACGCCGTCGGGTGCGTCGCGGGCCGGGGTGGCGCAGCGAAATGGCTAGGGACCAGGCGCCGGGCCCGTCCGACCTCTCCGCGGAGGAGATCCAGTTCTTCAAGGCCTGCCGCGTGCTGTTGCACGCGGCAGGCAATCCACCTCGACGGATTCTGATGGAGATCGAAGACGGCCGCGGGAATGCAGCGGCCCGTTCTTCTCTTTCCGAGTGGTTCAGCGGCAAGACGATCCCCAAAGAGCAACCGCACTTCAAGGGAATCGTGCAGAAGTTACTGAAAATCGCACGAGATAATGGCAGATCACTGCCCGGCGACTACATGTACTACGAGACATTGCGAAAGCGAGCGGAAAAGGCACGCCGTAGCCGGGTGCAGCCCCCGAGGCAGCGCGAGTTGTTGCTTGCCTATATGCGCAGGGCAGAACTGACCGCCGACCGGCACCCCGCTCCGGGGCTCGCCCGCTGGCCGGTGCCGGCCTTCTCCAAGGTCTATCGGCCCCAGCGCAGCGTCGGCTGGGTCTCCCGGGCTGCGAGTCCGGTTCCGGACACGCACCTAAGCGGCCAGGACGGCCCGGCCACCGGACACATTGCCGACGGCGCTGTCCTTCACCCGTCAACTGTGCTGCACGGCGGCAACTGCCTGGTGCTGGCCGGCCCCGGCGGTGGCAAGTCAAGCCTGCTGCGAGCGGTGCTGATGGAAGGGCTGCGAGTACCGGAGGCTACGACTCCGGTACCCGTTCTGCTACCGGCCCGGGCCCTGGAGAACGAGCACCTGCTGCTGCCCCTGGCGATCGCCGAGCATGTGAAGGCCGAGTTCGGTCCCCTCACCGAGCAAGACCCGGACACGGCCGTGCTCTTCGCCTCCCGTCCTCGTCCCGACGCGCACTGGCTGCTCCTGGTCGACGGGCTGGACGAGATCATCGACCCTGCCCGTCGGGGGGCGGTCCTGGGCCGCCTGGCCGCCCTGACGGCGGACGACTCCCCCGTCCACCAGTTCGTCGTGACGAGCCGTCCACTGCCGGCCTGGGAGTTGGACCGCCTCGGCAACAAGGTGGACCGTCTCGAGCTTCAGCCCTTCGACCGGGCGGACCTGCGGAGCTTCGCCGTCGACTGGTTCAAGATTGGGGACGCACCGTCGCCGGAGCAGCAAGCCGAACACCTGCTCGCCCAGACCGAGCATTCGAACTTCGCCGCCCTGGTACGGGTCCCCTTCATGGCCACGATCCTCTGCGACCTGCACCGGCAACGTCTGGCGAGCGAGGAGACCGGTCCGGCCCGGGGGGACGTCCACCCATTTCCGGTGGACACCGAACGCCCTGACTCCCGCGGTGCTCTGTACCAGTGGTTCACCGACATGCTCCAGGAGCAGCAGTTCGAAGCGGACCTGCGCCAGCGGGTGGAGGCGACGCTCGCGACGTATGACGACGACCTCACCAACCTCGCCATCAGGCAGTCGCGGCAACGCATCGAAGAGATGGCCGTACGCCAAGTGTCCAAGGACAGGGACGGGCAGGCCTTCCGGAAGGAGCCTTGCCCGCAGTCGGTACCACCGACCGTGTGGGAGGCGGTGCTGCGGGACATCATGCTGGGCACCGGCCTGCTGACAGAACAGGCCGGACGGTTGGTCTTCCTCCATCAGACCCTGGCGGAGTACCTGGCCGTACGGCATCTTGCGAGCAAGCCGCCAGCGTTCGCCAGAACCGTCCGCTCCGTGCTGAAGGCCGGCCTGCTGCAGCAGGTCCGGCTGCAGATGGCACATCCGCAGTCCTACGACCGGCCGGAAGGGGACTCATACACCGGGTTCCTGCTCGACCGGGCGGCCGAGATCGAAATCGACTGCGCCGCCCATCTCCGGCGGATGGTCGCCCATGGCGGATTCGGCGCCAGCGCCTTCGTGGTCCGGCAACACCTCCTGGGGACCCGCATCGATCCGGACGCGGTGAAGGACGCCGTCGACGTGCTCGCCAAGGAGGCCAGCGCCTCCCGAGCGATGGGGTGGTGCCGGATAGAAGCCATCGAGTTACTCGTCAAGTACGGCGACCGCCGGGGATCGGACGCCCTCGCGAAGGTGGCCGCCACCTCGCTACGCCTGCGCATTCCCCGCTACCAGGCGCCAGAAGACGTGACGATAGGGGCAGGGGCCGGCGGGCACTGGCATGACCTGAGGCAGTACCAGTACCTGCTCACAGCCCTCTCCCGCATCGCGTTCGACCCAGATCTGCTCGGCACCGCACGCGTGCACGCCGCGATCGCCATGGAGGCCGTGGAGCGCAAACACGTCCATGACGGCAGCGGCCTGGACGCGCTCCGCGCGATCAGCCTCAGCGCGCTCGATCCGCAGGACCGGAAGATGGCCAGGTGGGCACTAGCAACCGCCTACCGCGGCCGGAACACACCACCGCAACCGAACCGCGATTCCTGAACGGCGGCACTGCATCCAGCCGTCGGCCCTCAAGGCGGCATCACGACTGAAGGCGCACGAAACTTCAGTCATCGCACCGTGTCTGCGTGTTTGTGCCCGATGGCGCGCGTGTGACGCCTGAAGTCGTTCGTTGTGCCACCGGCCGGGCGCTGCGCGGTCCTGCTGACCCTGCGCCGCCCCGACAAGGGCCCGGTCAGGGCAGGCGCGGCCGATACGATGGCCGGATCCAACCGTCACCTTGACGAGAGGATCTGGCAGTGACCCAGCGCCATTCGGCCCGTGCTGCGGTGTTCTCAGCCGGGTCCTGGGGCACCGCCGTGGCAAAGATCCTCGCCGACGCCGGTACAGGCGTGGTCATGCACGCCCGCCGCGGAGAGATCGTCGACGCGATCAACACCCGCCACCGCAACCCCGGCTACTTCCCGGACGTCGAGCTGCCCGCTGCCCTGACCGCAACGACCGATCCGGCTGCGGCGCTGGACGACGCGGACTTCCTGGTGCTGTCCATCCCCGCACAGACCCTGCGGGTCAACCTCGCCGCGTGGGCGCCGCACATCGGACCCCAGACGGTGATCGTGTCGCTGATGAAGGGCATCGAGCAAGACAGCCACCTGCGGGCAACTCAGATCATCACCGAGGTGACCGGCGCCAACCCGGAGCGGGTCGCAGTGCTTTCGGGGCCGAACCTGGCGCGCGAGATCATGGAAGGCCAACCCGCCGCGGCCACCGTCGCCTGCGCCGACGAGGAATCCGCCCACCGCATTCAGCAGGCGTGCCACACGCCGTACTTCCGCCCCTACACCAGCACCGACGTAACCGGCTGCGAACTGGGCGGCGCGGTGAAAAACGTCATCGCCCTCGCGGTCGGCATCGCCGCGGGCATGGGCCTGGGCGACAACGCCACGGCCCTGCTCATCACTCGCGGGCTGGCCGAGACCACCAGGCTGGGGGTCGCCATGGGCGCCCACCCGGCTACCCTCGCCGGCTTGTCCGGCCTGGGCGATCTGGTGGCCACCTGCTCATCTCCGCTCTCCCGCAATCGCACCTTCGGCACCCATCTCGGCCGGGGCCTGAGCGTCGCGGAGGCGACGGCCCTCACCCGTCAGACCACCGAGGGCGTCAAATCCGCACAGGCGATCCTCGCCCTGGCCCAGGTACACGACGTCGAGATGCCGATCACGCAAGTGATCTCCGACCTGCTGCACGCGAAAGTCACCCTCAACGAGGCCGCGGCCGCGCTGATGCAGCGCCCCGCCAAGCCCGAGCGCTGACCCGGCACCCCACGCCGATGGAAGTGTCCCCGCGGGCGCGGGGAGCAGTCACCGTTCCGGACCGCGTGAAGAAGCGGATCGGGACCATCCCCGCGGGCGCGGGGAGCAGCCTCGGGCGTGAAGGAGCAGTCGAGTCCTTCCGGGACCATCCCCGCGGGCGCGGGGAGCAGCCGAGGTATACGTTCTCGTAGAAGCTCGACACGGGACCATCCCCGCGGGCGCGGGGAGCAGAAGGCGGACGTGATCGCGTTCGCTCCGGCCACGGGACCATCCCCGCGGGCGCGGGGAGCAGGCCGGGTGGTATTCGTGGCGGCTGATCCAAATGGGACCATCCCCGCGGGCGCGGGGAGCAGACTGCTTGACCTGGTCTCTTACCTCGGAGGTGCTGGATTACAGAGCACTTTCTCAGAATCCGTCATTCAGCCCAAACCGTCCCGATCTCCTTCATGCCGTTCCGAAGCGTCGCCGTTTGGCCGCCTTGCTCCATCCGGAAGGGGCCGTGGTTGGTCGGCTCGTTTCGGGGGACGGCGGGATCTTCGTCGCGGGGCGGTGGATGAGGGTGACGCCTTCGTGGTCGATGGGGTGCCATGCGTGGTCGTGGGTGCGAAAGGTGAAGCCTTGTTCATTGTTGGTGGTGTGGGTTAGTAGGGCACGTCCTTGGCCGGCGTACTGCTGGACTTCGTGCCAGAGTGCGTCACGGATCCGGGCGGAAGGGTTGCCCACGAACACGCCTGCGGAGATTTCCAGCAGCCAGCGTGTGAGGAAGCCGCGCAGTCCTGCCGGGCAGTTGGTGAGGACAATGACGGTCACCAGTTCACCTGTTCGTAGTCGCTGGTGTTGTCATGGTTATAGCCCGCGGGGACTTCGCGGCCGCCGTCGCTCTGAAGTCGGACCACGTCCTGGTCGCTGCCGGGGTCGGCTGAGCTGGTTCCTGCAAGCAACAGGTGCTTGATGTCGTCGACACAGCGTTCCAGCAGGGACGTTTCGTTGATGCGGTCCCGCAGAGCGCGGCGGGTACGGGGGCCGGCGTCCTCCTCGTCCTGCGCGGCGACGTCGAAGGCGAGAGGGATGCCGATCTCGGTTTTGTAGAGGTCCGCGATGTCGAGGACGAAGGACAGTTCGTGCCCGGAGTGGACGAATCCGAGGGCTGGGCTGCAACCGAGCGAGGTGACGACGGCGTGGGCGATGCCGTACATGCACTGGGCTGCTGCGGTGATGCTCTGGTTGACGGCGTCGCCGGCGGTGAAGTCGCCGGGGGCATACTGGCGGCCTCGCCAAGTGATGCCGGTGCGGGCGGCCTGGGCGCGGTAGCAGTCTTTGACGCGGCGTCCTTCCCTGCCGAGGAGTTCGTGGCGGGTCAGGCCGGCGGGGTCTTCGTCGGGGAAGCGCAGCCGGTACATGGCGCGGGCTACGGCGAGGCGGCTGCGTGGGTTGGCCCACTGGCGGGCTTGGGCTTCCATGAGGGCTGAGGAGCGTGTGAGGGCGCGTCCGGCGGCGTAGTAGCGTACGCCGCGTTCTCCGACCCAGCAGACGGCTGCGCCGGTTTCTCCGAGCACGCTCATGGCCTGGTGGGTGATGCGGGTGCCGGGGCCGAGGAGGAGGGTGCCGATGGTGGCTGAGGGGATGTGGGTGGTGCCTTCGGCGTCCTGGGCGGTGATGGCGTTGGCGTCGCGGTGGATGGTGCATCGTTCCAGGTAGAGGAAGGATGTGCGCTCGGCGGTGCGGGTGAGCTGTCGCGGGGTGAGTGCGGCGTGTTGGGAGATCGTGGTCATGGTGTCTGCCGTGCAGGCGTGAGGGGTGCCAGGGTGATGAGGCCGCAGCCGTAGGCCTTGGCCCGGCCGATCCCCTGGGTGAGGGTGTGGCGCAGGGCTTCGGGGTCGGTGACCTCGAGTCGGCCGTCGAAGGTGACGGCGACGAGGGTGACGGGTTTGCCTTTCCTACCGTTGTCTGCGCGCCTTTTGTCGAAGGACCGGTTGTTGTGGTCGCGGACGGACAGTTCGTAGCGGTCGCCGTGGTGTTCGTGTTTGCCCTGATGCGTCGTGCCGTTGGGCAGCAGCCGTGCGTCGTCAGCCTTCTCCACGATGCGGAAGCCGCTGCGTTCCTGGCGGTCCAGCAGCCATGCCATCTGGTGTACGGAGGTGAGGTGAGCGGTGATTTTGCGGGGTTCGCCGGGGGTGCGGCGGATGGTGTGCACGGGGTTGGCGGTCAGCCGGAACGCCCAGCGATCGCCGGTGGACAGCTTGTCGAGGAACGGGGTGTAGCGCCTGGTCTGCCAGCCGGGAGTGTGCGGATCCACTGCGGCTGCCGCCGGCCAGCCGGCCTGCTCGACGAGGTGGGTGAGGTCCGGGCGGTCGGGGCTGACGATGTACAGCAGCACTTCGGCGGGGGCCTGTTGGTCCAGGCGCCACAGCACTCGCGGCGCGCCGGGGGTGGGGAGGTCGGTGGGCAGCAGGTTGGGGAACGAGGACATGACGGCTGCGTGCATGGTCTGAGGCGAGGCCAGGAGCCGCCTGGCGCCGGGACGCGCGGTGTTCACGCGGAAACGGGAGAGGTACATCAGCTGCTCTCATCCTCCAGAGCATCGAACGGGTCATGCCGCGGGGCGCCGTCCGGTGCGCCGGGCAGGGGCACGGTGGCGGTCACGACGGTGCGCAGGGCGTGGCGGCGGTGTGCGGCGGCGAAGCTCAGCGGTTGGTCGCGCAGGGTGTCTGCGGCGCCGTGTTCGTCGGCGGTGGCCTCCCGTAGCACGGTCAGCGTCTGGGGGCTTCGGCGGCGGTGCTGCCTGCGGTACCAGGCGGATGCCTGCCAGGGCACCTCTTGGAGCACGTCTTCCAGCCGGGTGTTTTGGCTGAGGCCCAGCTGGAGGGGTTGGGCCGGCGGGCAGGAACGGCGGCCGAGGAACGGCAGATATACCGGTGCTTGGAGAGCGGCGTGCAGCCCGTCGAGCAGGGTGTGCTCGCCTTCCACGGCGGCGACGAAGACGGCGTCGGCGAGGTAGAAGCGTTCGGTCAGCGGCATGGCTTTGCCGGTGACGGCGTGGTGGGCGGTGTGGAAGTCCCGGATGCGCGTGCCGGGTTGGTCGATGCGGACGCCGAACCGCATGGCCGCCAATGGGGCCAGTCTCGTGTCGTCGCCGCGTTCGATTCCCGCTGCGGCGGCGAGGAGGCCGATGACGCCGCTCTTGGTGGGTGCGGACTCGGTGGTGCGGCGGGTGAAGCGGGACGAGGCCCCCCAGGATTGAAGGGGGCCTGCCAGCCGCAGGGCGAGCACGCTGGTCATGCGGGCTGCTCCAGCCGGTCGGCGACAGCGCTGCCGACGGCCGCGACCAGCCCGGTCAGGGTGTCGGCTTCGGTCCCGAGGTCGGCCAGCTTGAGGGTGTTGGGGCCGACGCGCAGCACCCACGTCAGCGTGGACTCCTCGTCGCCGTAGGCGCGTTCGATGTCCGGGATGTAGGCGGCGAGGCGGTCGGAGGCTTCCCGGACGTGGCCGCCCTGGTCGCCGCGGACGGGTTCTTCGAAGGCGGCGACGAAGCTGATCGGGCGGGTGGTGCGCAGCTTCACGACGATCGCGTCGGGCAAGGTGTGATGCCCGAAGGTGTTGATCTTTCCGGTCGGCAGTGAGGCGACGAAGCCGTGGACGAACGCCTCGACCGCGCGGCGCACCGGGGCGGTGCGCGGCTCGTCGTCGCGCAGGCCCTGGCCGAGGTTGGCGGCGAGCTGGTGGACGCCGAGGGCGGCGTAGCGGTAGAGGGTGGCGGAGTTGAAGTCGACGGTGCCGATCATCCCGGCGCCGGTCTCCTCCTCGGTGTTCTCGTCGTCGACGGCTGTGTAGTAGTCGGATTCGATTTCTACCCGGTGCACGCTGATGGCGTGGGCGACCTGGACGGCGGCGTCGACGTTGAAGTCGGCGGCGTCGGCGACCATCCGGCCGAAGAGGGCGACATCGACGGAGTGGCGGCTGTCCGCGATCTGCCTGGCCTTGTCCTTGTTGGCCTTGTCCTTGAAGAAGGCGGTGATGTCCGCGGCGCCGTCGACGGCGAGTCGGGCCAGGCCCTCGAGCTGGCGGGCGGAGAGGAACACCAGATACTTCGCCTCGGGCACCGGGGTGTCGCCGGACTCCTTGGCGGCGTCGGCTTTCCGCTTGGGCACCTCGGTCTTCAGTCCGGTCGCCTTGACCGTCTCGTCGGCGAGCGTGAGGGCGCTGTCTCCTCGCAGCGACTCATCGAGCGCGGCGATCCGCTCGGCGAGCACCTCCACGACCTTCTTCGTCCGCACGCCGAGCTCGCTCGGCTCGAGGAGGTGTTCGTCGGCGAAGTAGGTGCGGGTCGCCCGCTTCCATGCCTGGCTGGAAACCCGTGCCCGCGGTACTCCCCCGTACACGGCCGTCTTCGGTGCGCCGGTGTCGTCACGGTTGAGGTTGCTGGGCGGGACGGTCTGCAGGGCGTGCACGTCCAGGAAGATGCGGGTCACGAGGGGTCCTTGTCGCTGTCCGGGATGCTTGGGGTGTCGTCGGCCGGGCTGTCGCCGGGGGCGGCCGGGTCCTGCCAGGCGTGGAAGGAGCGGCCCCACTCACGGCGCACGGTGTCGGCGCCGCCGGGCCACTGCCAGGTGTAGAGCTGGCCGGCGAGCAGGCCGTAGTCGAGCGGGATGTCCGCGCGGCGCAGCAGGACGATGAGGTCGCGCAGTCGCTGGGACAGCGCGGTCAGGTCGGGTGCGGTGCCTGCGCGGACCAGGCGCTTGCGGACGGGCTCGTCGATGCTGTCGTGCGGCATCAGGCGGCGGACGGCTGCGCCCAGTCCTGTCGGCCTGCCGCGGGTGTGGGGGCGGTGCATGCGGGCGCCTCGGGACTGCTGGTGCAGCGCCCAGAGGGTGAGGGCCGCGTGCAGGGCGTTCTCGGCCCGTGCGAGCTCCTCCTCAGCGAGTGGGCGCACGCCGTCGAGGCGCGCGTGCAGCGGGGTGGTGTCGACCAGTGTCCATAGGTCGGGCAGGTCTGCGGCGTCTCGGCCTGCGCCGCGGCGCAGGCGGGCCAGCGCGGCGACGTCGCGTGGGCTGTCGCGCAGGTAGCCTTCCTGCCACCTCTTGACCTGTGCTGCGGTGAGGTCGGCGACCCGCGAGCGGACAGTCGGCGCGGCTGTTGCGGTGGTCATGTGGGCACCTTCAGGTCGGTCGTGAACGAGCCGGGCTCGGGGTCGCAGTCGTGCGGGGAGTCCGTGCCGGATCGCGGCCGCTCGTCTTGCTGTCGGTCCGATTCGGACGTCTCTCCCAGCATTTTGGCCAGACGGCCGCGAAACCAGCGGTCGGCCAGGCCGGCGTTGAGCCACTGTGTGCCGCCCTTGGCGACGGAGACGGTCCTGCCCTGCCAGGCCGCGTCTCCGGCGTCCTGGATGAGACGGTCGCCGAGGCGGCTGATCAGAGCGTGGACCTCGCGTTGCCACAGGCGCCGCCGCTCGAACGCCTCCCCGGAGTCGGTGAGGGCTGCGAGCCAGGCGCGGTAGGGCTCTTCCAGCGCAGTGAAGCCGAGTTCACGCGCTGCCGATCGTCGCTGCTCCCCTTCGGATCCGGCCGCGCGGGCCAGGTCGGTAGCCAGGTCCCCGAGCGCCCGCACCGCCTGATCGGCATCCTCGACCGCACCGATCGCCTGCCGCGCACATACGCGGTCTTGGCGGTGCAGCAGCACGACCGGCATGAGCAGGCGGTCGTCGACGACCTCGTCGATCACGGACTGCTGCGTGCCGTATTTCGCGCCGACGACCCGGGTGCGGATCAAGAAGTCCCGCGGGAGTTCCCCCTCGGTGACCAGTCGGGCCACCCACTCCAGGATCCCCGGCCGCAGGTACATGGCGGCTTCTGCTCCCTGGGCGGCCTCCGACCGGTCGGCGACCAGCGAGGCGACGCCACGCCACGCGGCGCGGGCAGGGTCATGATCCCTCGGCAGGTAGATCAGCGGCTGGCGCAGCTTCTTCTCCTGGAACGTGCTGCGTCGCCAGGAGGTCATCGGCTCCCGGCGGTGCATGTTGCGCGCCGTGAGCGGATCGCCGTAACCGAGGACGACGCCGGTGACACCGTCGGCGTCGTAGTGCAGGCGCAGTCGGCGTGACTGCCAGGTATACAGATCGCGCAGCCCGGTCGGCATGCGCTCGGCGCCGCCGGGAGGACACGGCTCACGCCGCCAGGCCGGCCGGTCGTCCTCGGTGAACTCCAGGACATCGGTGTCGGCCGCCACCAGATTGAGCAACAGCGTCTCACGCAGGGTCTCGCCCTCCGCGAAGACGCCGCCCAGGTTCCCCTTCCACCCGGTGCCGAGCGGGTAGACCTTGCCGCCCTTGACGCGGTCGTCTCCCACGGCACCGGACTTGATGCCGGAGGTGTCGTAGGCATGGGCGTGGACGACCCAGCGGGCCGCCTCCGCGAATGACAGCCGGTCGACGGTGGGCATCCGCGCGGTGAGGAACGGTTCCCCGTTGGGCACGTCGGCCACGATCCGGTTGAGGGAGAAGACCTCGTCCTTGGCCGTGCGCAGTCCAGCGGTCTGGTAGAACGGGGTGGCCCGGTGCAGGAGGTCGAAGCGCTCGCGGTGCGTGTCCAGATAGTCCGCGACCGGGGCGAAGCACTGTGGGTCGGCCCATAGTTCGCCCCAGGCCTCGATGTCGCGGGGGCCCTCGAGAGCATCGTGCGCGACGGCCAGGAGCAGGCGCAGCAGCGCGAATTCCTGAGTGGCCAAGTCTCCCACGAGGTGCCGTACCTCTGCGGCCTGGGCGAAGACCTGCTGCAGCGACAGCTCTTCCTGCCTGCCGTCGCACTTCAGGACCTCGATCCAAGGCTCGATGCTCAGATCGAATAGCGGGACAGGGACCGTGCTGTCACCGGTCGGTTGCGTCACGGACCACCTCTAGGCCGTCGGAAGGGCTGTAGCGGAGCGCATAGCCTGCCAGCAGGGTCTGACAATCCTCGTCGAGCGCAAGAATCAGCTGGTCAGCCAGCCATGGGCTTCCCTTGCCCTGCCAGGCGGGTATGTACAGCTGCTCCAGTTCTGCGATGGCCTGGTCGAGGGTCTCGGCGTAGGAGAACTGGAGTGGCAGCCGCAGCCCGCAACTGGCCGCCGCGCGGGCCGCGAACGACGTGGGCACCTGGTCCTGCGGCAGTTCCAATCCGCCGCGCCGGCGGCCCTGCTGGTCGGCCTGTAGCCATGGGAGGGTGGTGAGGGTGCCGTCGGCATGCCGCTGCACGACGACGACTTCCAGGCTCTCCCGGCTGTCGCGGACCTGGGCCCGGCCGGCACGGGTGTCGTCGGCGTCGCCGACACCAGCCGCCACCCAGCCGAACAACGGACGCCCCGCGCGGCCGACTTCTCCGAGGCGGAACACGGCCGCTCGCTCGGCCTGGTGGGCCCGGTGCCGCTCGAAGCGCACCTTTGCGTCATGCAACGCCGACGCCCAACCTTGCGGCCCGGCCAAGGCGTCGGCGTAGGTGCCTTGAACGAGGGGGCTGATGTCGCCAGGCAGCCGTACAGGGCGCCTCGATCCGCCGTCGAGATGGGGCAGCAACACCGCAGCCGAGCGCAGTAGCGCGTACGCCCCGTAGACCGCGACCGATCCCCGCACCGGGACAGGTACGTCCGCCTCCCAGTCGGCGCCGGCCAGCAGGCAGCGTGCCTTCTGCAGCCGCGCGGGCCGCTGGTTCTGGTCTTCACCGCGCTGGTGGCGGTGCAGGCGGCCCATCCGCTGCAACAGCAAGTCCACCGGGCACAGGTCGCTCACGAGGAGATCGAAGTCGACGTCCAGGGACTGCTCGGCCACCTGGCTGGCCACCACGATGTGCCGACTCGTAGGCCGCCGCGTGGTGTTGCCCGGCGGACCGAACCGCTCCAGCAGGTCACGATCTTTGGCCGCGCGGTCGACGTCCACGAAACACGAGTGGGCGACCGTGATGGCATCGTCGCCGAACCTCTCGCGCAGCACATGGGCCGTCTCCAGCACCCGCTTGACCGTGTTGCGCACGACGAGCACACACCCGCCGCCGGCCAGCTCCGTTTCCAGCCGGTCGGCCAGAACGTCCAGGCCGTCCTCGATCCGCTCGATCCGAACGTCCGTCTTGCGGGCCGAAGCAGACGGATGACGCACGATAGGGCTGCCGTCCGGCACGACAGCGGTGAGCAGCGGATACTCACCGCCCGCCGGAGCACTGTCGATCGGTGCAACCGGCACTGCGGCGTATGCCTCGACCAACTGGCGCCGGCGCGCAGCGGGCAGAGTCGCCGAGAGGACAACCACGGGTACCCGGTAGGAGCCCAGCCAGGCCAGCACGCGGTCCAGGTAGACGCTCATGTAGGCGTCGTAGGCGTGCGCCTCGTCGATCACAACGACCTTGCCCGCCACTGCGAGGTGGCGAAGGGCCAGGTGTCGGCTCTTCAATGCGGCGAACAGCAGCTGGTCGACAGTGCCGGCCACAAACGACGCCAGCATTGCCTTTTTACGCCCCCGCAGCCAGGTGTGCGCCACCAGTTCGGCGCCCGCAGACTGTGTCGGTGCCCCCAGCCGCCGGGACGCAGACGCGGCAGCATCCATGTCAACCGCCGCCACCCGCCCTCCGCGGGCCAGCAAACCGGCGAAGTCCTCGTTGAGAGCCGCCTTGGAATGGGCAAGGTGTACAGAGCGCCGGCAACTGCCGTCGTCCGGAAGCCGCTTCAGCCACTCCAGCAGCCGCGGGAACATGGCGTTGCCCGTCGCCATCGTCGGCAGTGCGAAGAACACGCCGCCCGCGCCCGAGCGTGCCGCGAAAATCTCGGCCACGGCGAGCGCCGCTTCCGTCTTGCCCTCACCCATCGGCGCCTCGATGATCATCAGCCCGGGTGCCTCCATCTCCCGGGCCAGTGTCAGCGCTGTCTCCTGAACCGGACGGACCTTCGCCCCCTGCAGAAGCGCGAACCGCGACGCGAACAACTCCTGTGCATCGCCGGCAGGTTCTGCCGCCTGCCAGGGCGGCGGAAGATTCAGCCCCTTCCAGGCCGCGGCCAACCGCTCCTGGCTGCTATGAGACTCGGCGTCGGGGAAGTACGGGAACAGGTCGGGATTGCTGGCGATCCAGTCAGAGACGATGACGAGCGCGGTCAGCAACACCTGTACGGGCTGCGGCAGTTTCAGCGCTTGCCACTCCGCAAGCCGGTCCTCTACGCCAAAGCACTGCGCGCACGCGTCGAGCAGCTCCGTCTGCACCTGCCGCCACACCCCGCTGCTGCGGCCGGGAGTACGCAACAACTCCTCATGGTCGTACAGGGCTTTGACTTGACCGCTCTCCGGAGGCACCCCATGGTGCCCGCCCACCGCCACGGTGAACTGGCCCGTCTGCTTGTGCGCCCACCCGTGCCGCTCCTCCAACCACTCGCCCAGCAACACCTGACCGGCCAGCCCGTGCGGCGCCAGCCTCCGATCCGGCCCCATAGCGTTCCGGGACCGCATCTCCAGCCCCTTCACCCGCATCGCATCGGCGAGTTGATCGACCTGGCAGGCGAACGCCGGCGTCGCCTTACCGATGTCATGTCCACCCGCAAGCCACACGACGAGCCTGCGCCCATCCACCTCGCCACCAGGCAGGACCTCGGCAATCAACTGCCGCATCCCGAAAGGCAGCCACTCATCCCACAGAAGGCCAGCGACGGCGGCACTGTCCTCCATGTGCCGCCACAACGGCAACCATCCATCAGCATCACGATCATGCTTCGCCCACACCGACCGCGCCGCAGCCCCCAGCCGCGCCAGCAGACCATCACGGCAGTCTCCCCCGCTCGTCATACAGACTGCCTACACGCAAACCGGCCTCCAGCAGGCCAAATCGAAGAAAGAAACTCGATCTCTAACCGATCTAGGCCATCCAGCCACCCTTGAGCACACTTGCGTCGTATGGTGACCCGCTTAACGCCACCACCAAGACAACCAAGAGAGCGAAATGTGCAACTTGCCGGAATTAGCGAAAGTGTGGGAAAACCCCCACCACAAGCTATAGACCCGCAGGTCAGGCAGTCTGCTCCCCGCACCCGCGGGGATGGTCCCGCCACCCCGCCCTCGGACTTCATGGCCGTTGCCTGCTCCCCGCACCCGCGGGGATGGTCCCCGACCAACCGGTTTGCGCGCCCTGCATGACGACTGCTCCCCGCACCCGCGGGGATGGTCCAGCGCCGTCGACATGGCTGCGGCGGCCGGCCAGCTGCTCCCCGCACCCGCGGGGATGGTCCCGCGACGTCAAGCGCGGCCTCGTCGACGAGTACCTGCTCCCCGCACCCGCGGGGATGGTCCCACCGGCTCCGGACGCCCTGTGCCGTTGTAGGCCTGCTCCCCGCACCCGCGGGGATGGTCCCGGGGCCCGGCAGGACCGTCATGCCCCGACGGCCTGCTCCCCGCACCCGCGGGGATGGTCCCGGGTCCTCTCCGTACGCGTCGAACACCGTGAACTGCTCCCCGCACCCGCGGGGATGGTCCCGGCGCGTCGAACTTGATCAACGTCAGCGGTCTCTGCTCCCCGCACCCGCGGGGATGGTCCCGTCTACGTTCGGCGGATGCGGGCCTATGAATGCTGCTCCCCGCACCCGCGGGGATGGTCCCCCGTCCACTACCGGGTTTCTGTACGCGGACGCCTGCTCCCCGCACCCGCGGGGATGGTCCCGCGACTCCGCCGCCGCCGGCCAGCACGAGCAGCTGCTCCCCGCACCCGCGGGGATGGTCCCCGGATGTACCAGCCGGACCGGTTGAACACGGCCTGCTCCCCGCACCCGCGGGGATGGTCCCCCCGCCGAAGGCGGGCCCAAGGGGGCCGAAGGCCCCCAGATCTGCTCCCCGCACCCGCGGGGATGGTCCCGTCGTGGCGTTGATGCTCACCGACGCGCCCGCCTGCTCCCCGCACCCGCGGGGATGGTCCCGGGCAGTGCGACCACGACACGGGCCGCTGCCTCTGCTCCCCGCACCCGCGGGGATGGTCCCCTCCCCCCGGGCGCGCCGAACGCCCAGAAACCCTGCTCCCCGCACCCGCGGGGATGGTCCCGCGAGTGCGGCGATGCCGGTGGCGACGATCGGCTGCTCCCCGCACCCGCGGGGATGGTCCCTGGGGCTGCTGCTCGGCGGTCTCCTGGAGCGCCTGCTCCCCGCACCCGCGGGGATGGTCCCTTGAAGACGGCGGATGCCGACTTGTTCAAGAGCTGCTCCCCGCACCCGCGGGGATGGTCCCGGCGGTCGACTTCCGGGAGGGCGAGCGGATGCCTGCTCCCCGCACCCGCGGGGATGGTCCCCGCCCCAAGGGCCTCACGGAGCGGGTCACCCTCTGCTCCCCGCACCCGCGGGGATGGTCCCCCCCGACCGGGCCGAGGAACTCCTCGAGGTGACTGCTCCCCGCACCCGCGGGGATGGTCCCCAGCAGCGCATCAGCGAGATCCGCGCCAAGTCCTGCTCCCCGCACCCGCGGGGATGGTCCCGCTTTCGCGGCCACGATGACCATGTTCGGGGGCTGCTCCCCGCACCCGCGGGGATGGTCCCCAGGCCATCGGCCACCTCGCCGAAGCCCTCCGCTGCTCCCCGCACCCGCGGGGATGGTCCCTCCGGGATCAATCAGGTACTTGGCGGAGCCCTCTGCTCCCCGCACCCGCGGGGATGGTCCCGGCTGCGCCATTACGGGGCGACCTGGAACGTGCTGCTCCCCGCACCCGCGGGGATGGTCCCCCGCCGCTCATCGACCCGCGCACCGCACCCACCTGCTCCCCGCACCCGCGGGGATGGTCCCTCGTCCTTCACGCGCTCGGCGGTCGTCCGCTCCTGCTCCCCGCACCCGCGGGGATGGTCCCTCGGCCCCGAGAAAGGCGCTGTACGCCTCTCTCTGCTCCCCGCACCCGCGGGGATGGTCCCCAACTCAACCTCGAACTCCCCGACCTGTTCCGCTGCTCCCCGCACCCGCGGGGATGGTCCCTCGCCCTCGTCGCGGAAGTCGCCGTGCCACATCTGCTCCCCGCACCCGCGGGGATGGTCCCGAGGGCAGGCCGCGCCGGGCCTCGGTGCGGTCCTGCTCCCCGCACCCGCGGGGATGGTCCCCAGATCAGCGGCGGCTGAATCTCCTGGCCCTGCCTGCTCCCCGCACCCGCGGGGATGGTCCCGGTACGCGTGCAATTGCGTGCACGTCAGGCGTCTGCTCCCCGCACCCGCGGGGATGGTCCCGATCCGAGGTCGTCGTGGATGGAGAGGTCGATCTGCTCCCCGCACCCGCGGGGATGGTCCCAGCACCCACACCAGCATCACCGTCCAGCCCAACTGCTCCCCGCACCCGCGGGGATGGTCCCTTGAACCCGGCGTGCTCGGCGTGCAATCGCTCCTGCTCCCCGCACCTGCGGGGATGGTCCCAACCTCCGAAACATCTGGGACGCCGACCCCGACTGCTCCCCGCACCCGCGGGGATGGTCCCGCCGTCGATCTCGTCGGCGCGGCGATCGACTTCTGCTCCCCGCACTCGCGGGGATGGTTCCCTCGAAGTCGACGCGCTCGGCCTCCTCGCTCAACTGCTCCCGCACCCGCACCCGCACCCGCACCCGCACCCGCACCCGCACCCGCACCCGCAAGGATGGTCCCCCGTACCGCGTCCAGCCGTCGGACGTGTCCCTCTGCTCCCCGCACCCGCGGGGATGGTCCCCTCACGCTGTAGAGCCGCGACAGGTGGTCCGGCTGCTCCCCGCACGCGCGGGAGGGGATGATCTTCGCTGTCGACGCCGGCCCGAGCGTTTCCTGTGCGTGGCGCTGAACGCAGTGCTCGAGCGCGTAGCGAAGGTACTTCGTGGTCTTGCTGTCTATGCCGATCGGACGGTCGTCGCTCTGGCGGGTTCCTCTCGTCGCGAGTAGCGCGTTCCGTGTACGGAGAGGAAACGGGAAACAGCGCTGTTTGCCTTGTCCGTCCAGTCGTGAGTGCCGCACTCTTTCGTGCGGCAGGCTCTTGCGCCTGGATGGACGGTTCTGGGGGTTTCCATGCCACAGCCGTCCTGCGTGTTCGGTGAAGAGTTGAGAAAGCGGCGGTTGGGCGCCGGGTGGAGTCTCACAGCGCTCGCAGCCGTCGTGCATTACAGCAAGGCGCAGTTGAGCAAGGTCGAACGAGGCATCAAGGCGCCCAGCCGTGATCTGGCTCGATTATGCGACGCCGCGCTCCAAGCTGGCGGATCGCTGATCGCTTTGGTCACTTCGCCCGTTACTGACGTGCCGAAGGGTCCGGCTCCGTACGGGGGCGGTGAGGAGGAATGGGTGATGCAGCTGTCACCGGATGGTTCGAGCAGTTTTCAGCCTGTGGGTCGCCGGCAGGTTGTGAGTGCCGGGGCAGGTTCGTTGATGGGCTGGCGTACGGGCGGCAAGGGACGTGTGTCGCCGGCCGGGGGCGCAGGGATGCTGGAGGCGTCCCGTTCGATGTTCGCGCACTACCGGCGGCTCGGTCAGAGCGTTGAGCCCGGTTTCCTGCTGCCGGGGCTGATAGCGCAGACCCATACGCTGCGGGAGTTGTCCGCGCATGTGGATTCGCGTACTCGCCTGGATTTGCTGGCGTTGGGCTCCCGGTATGCCGAGTATGTGGGCTGGCTGGTGCAGGAGACGGGGGACGAACAGGCTGCGCTGTGGTGGACGCAGCGTGCGGTGGATCTTGCGGCAGCTGGTGGTGATCAGGCCCTGGCCGGGTATGCGCTGGTCCGTCGCGCTCTGGTCACGCTGTATCAAGACGATGCCGAGCAGACGGTTGCTCTGGCGCGTCGGGCGAAGAGTGGCGTGCTTCCGCCGCGGATCCGGGGTCTTGCCGCGCAGCGGGAGGCGCAGGGGCACGCTCTTGCCGGCGATGGTGACGCGTGCATGGATGCTCTGGACCGGGCCCGGGGTCTGCTGGCCCACCAGGACGGTGAGGGTGATGTTCCGGTGATCGGCAGTATGCATCTGCCTGACTCGGTCGGCATGATCACCGGTTGGTGTCTGGTCGATCTCGGCCAGGTGCGGCAGGCGGCTGAGGAGTTGGACCGCCAACTTGCGCTGGTCTCGCCTGGTGCGGTGCGCACGCAGGTGCGCTACGGCGTACGACGGGCTCTGGCTTATGCCTCGGACGGCGAGATCGATCGTGCCTGTGCCTTGGTGGAGCCGCTGCTCGATGGGGTGGTAGCGGTCCGGTCTGCGACCGTGGCGATCGATCTTCGTCGGCTCTCCCGCGTCCTGGCCCGGTATTCCGGCCACGCTCTGGTGCGTCGGCTGGAGCCGCGTCTGGCGGTGCTGTCCCGTCTGCCTGTCTCCTGAGAGGAACCTGGTATGCCTGAGGTGTTCATCAACTACCGGACAGGGGACGGCAATGACATTGCTGCCCTGATCGACAACGAGCTCACCAACCGTTTCGGCAAGGATCGGGCTTTTCGCGCCTCGCGGTCCATCCCTCCAGGTTGCAGCTATCCGGATGCCCTCCTGGCGGGTGTACGCCGCAGCGCACTGGTGCTGGTGGTCGTCGGGGCCGACTGGCTCAACTTCCAGTCCAGGCTGCACGACCCGGAGGACTGGGTCCGCAAGGAAATTGTGGAAGCGTTCGACTGCGGAGTGCCGGTGGTGCCTGTCCTCGCAGGCAGGAGGACAGAACGGCTGAGCGCTGAGCGTCTGCCGGATGAGCTGGCAAGGCTGTCCGACCTGCAGTCCGTGCGGCTGGACACACAGAACGCGGAAGCGGACCTGAAGCGCCTGGGCGACCTGGTGGCCGATCTGGTTCCCGAGTTGTACGACCTCGAGCACGCCGAGGTACCGGCGCCTGATCCCGGCTCGGTGTCCAATTCGGCCGGCGCCGTGAGTGGAACGGCCGTGCAGAGCCGGGACTTCACCGGAGACGTCGGCAACACCGTGATCAAAGGGTCGACCGGGCCCGTGCATTCCGGCCGGGGGGACATCTACCAGAACTCACGCCATGACTCTGGTGACCGTCACTACTCGGGCGACGGCATGACGAACATCCAGGGCGATCACCGCGGTGACATCCGCCACCGGTTCGGCGCCCCGAGCCGGCGCAAGGACAATGAGCGGTGAGCGATACGTTCACCACGCGCGTCGAGCAGGACGGCGGGCCGGTGCACGCCGGCTCGGGCAACCTCAACTACACCGTCCATGTAAACCGTGGGGACCAGGAGACGCCCGGCCGAAGTCCGCGCCGTATCGCAGATGACCAGCTCCGCCTTCTGCGGCAGCAGTTCGTCGACCCGGCCGGGATGGGCATGGCACGCCGTGTACTCGAGGGCAGCGGGACGGTGATCCTGCATGGCGATCCTGGTAGTGGCAGGAGCGCGGCTGCGTGCGTCCTGCTGTATGAGGTTGATCAGAGCGCCGGTATCTTCCGCGAGCTACTACCCGGAGAGGAGGAGGGGGCCCTCACCGATCCGGGTCTGGTCGGCGTCGGTGACCGGCTGCTGCTGAACCTTGCCGAGGCGGATGTCTCTCAGTGGGCTCAGACCCGCAGGGACTTGTCTGCGCTGCGCAAGGCTGTGCAGGAGCAGCAGGCGCATCTGGTAGTTGTCATGCCACATGACGGTGCCTTGGAAGCACATCTCCAGCCTTACCGGGCCGATATCAGGCGTCCGCCGGCCTTGGATGTCTTCCGGCGGCATCTGCGGCTCCACCGGATACCGTACGAGGAGTACCGGCTTCCTGCCCTGGATCTGGATGAATTCCTGTCAGAGCAGCCGCCGATGGAGGAGATCGCGCACTTCGCCGACCGTGTGCGCCGAGCCCGTGCGGCGTCGCCGGGTGACGGCTTCGCCGCTTGGTGCAAGCAGTCCCGCAAGGCACGCACACAGTGGCGCACGGATGTCGCCGACCTCGTCGCGACGCAGTGCGCCGCTGAACAGCGGGCGCTGCTGTTCGCCACCGCCATGCTGCACGGCGCGCATGCCGACGTCATCCACCGCGGTGCCGCACTCCTGCTCGAGATCCTCGATACGCCGCGGAATGATGTGCCTCTTCTCGAAGGCAAAGACCTGGCCGAGCGCTTGAAGGAGATCGGTGCAGCAGCCGGGCCGGACGGTCGCGTGCGGTTCGACAGGCTGGACTATGACGCCGCGGTCCGCGCCCACTTCTGGGACCACATGCCTGACCTGCGTCAGCCGTTCAGTATCTGGGTCGTTCAGAGCACGGAGCTGGATGATCCTCATGTCGATTCGGATCTGCGTGGAAGACTGGTGAGCCGGCTCGCCGACCAGTTCTTGCGTACCGGCCGGGGAAACGATCTGGCGTCCCTGGCGGAGGAGTGGAGCGCTGCCCCCGCGAGCCGTGTCCGGCTGGAGGCCGCCGTGGACACGCTGGCCTGCGGCCTCCAGCACCCGCGCTACGGCCGAAGCCTGCGGATGATCGTGTACTCCTGGTGTAAGGGCAAGCAGTTGACGGGGAACCTCGCGCATGTACTTCTGCGTGCCTGCACCGACGTGATCGCCCCCACGCACCCCGACCAGGCGGTGACCCGCCTGCATCACCTGGCCCGCCGGGAACGCGGCGCCACCCCTGCTCTCGATGCCTTGTGCCGCCTTGCGCAGAGCAGTGCCCGCCTTCGCCGCCTCCTGCTCGACCGCCTCACCCGTCATTCGTCCGCACCGGCCGCCGACGCCCACCTCTTCCTGCGGATCTGTGACCCGCTGGCGCTCACGGACTCCGCAGGCGCACTGCGTCCGCTCATCGACGAGAGGGCGGTGCGGGACTGCGTGGTAGCAGGCTGGGCACAGGCGCTCGCCCGACTGCCGCAGCCTCAATGGCAGCCGTACGCCGTGCGATGGCTGCACACGGCCGGTATCACCGACGGCCATCGCGACCGGATGCTCGCTCTGCTGGTCGATGGCGCGGGCCGCGACGGCAGCACCCTCGCGGCGCTGTACTCGGCTGCTCGAGCCGCAGAACCCGCCTCACCCGGCGGTCGGGCATCCGGCGCCGCAATCACCGAACGTCTGCTTCAGAAGATCTCCACGGCCCAGGGCCTGCACCCGCCGGCCGCACCGACTCCGCCCGCACCTGCCAAGGGGACTCCACAATGACCACCGGCCGCACGACGACGACCGTTTTCCTCACCGTCCTGTGTGCCCTGCTGCTGACCATCCTCGGCCTGGTGCAGGAGTGGCCCGCATGGGCGTGGGCCGCCCTGGCCCTGATTGTCGTCGGCGCTCCCGCGGCAGCCTTCAAGATCGCCGCGATGCGCCGCGGGTCTCTGCCAGCCGACTTCGCCAACTTCCTCCCCGCTGCCCCGATTGAGCGCAGGGAACATCACGTCAGCCACGTCGCGCTGCCCAGCAAATGGGACGACTACGACTTCGTGTTCTCCGCCACCGTGCGATGGCATCCCCTCGAATCCCACAGCGGTGAGCCCGTCCTCAACCCGGCAGGCCTCGCCGTGGAAGCGGTGCTGGACCGCGCCCGCAACCTCACCGAGCAACGCGAGCCCGGCCGGGCCTCACTCGTCCAGCACGAACTGAGCGGTGCCCTCAGCAGAATGCGTCCGGACCCCTCCGGACACATCCAAGTCATGGCGGAGAACATCACGCTCGCTCTGCACGAGCCCGACCAGGAACGGCTGACCAAACTCGCTGCAGTCCGCAAGGACAAGGCTGTCTGGGAACACCAGCGCACATACGAACAGAGCAAGCGTGAGTACCTGGGCGGCGACGTACTCAAGGACACCGGCAGCGCGGTGGTCTGGTGGCTGGCCAAGAACGACAACCACATAGAGAAGACCGTGGCAGACCTCGGTCTCCTGGCCCAGCTCACCTCCGCAGCCAACGACACCGACATACCTGAGCGGCTTCAGGACCTCATCCCCACCTCCGGCGGGCCCCGCACGCCGGTCGAACGAGAACCAACAGCCTCTGACCACTTCGATGCCTTCCTCACCGGCATGGGCTTCACTAGCGAAGATGACCGACGGGCAATGCTCACCAAGCAGATCGCCGACATCATCAGAACGCAGGACAGACACGAGACAGCCGATGAACTGCTGCGCCGCTACGACCCACCAGCCGACTTCACCGCCCACGCGGACAACGATCCGGACGAGCCGGAGCACCTCAGCTGACACAGACGGCCGAAATCCGGAGCCCCATATCTACTTGGAGGAGAACCGTGGACAGCGAGTGGGCCGCATTGACCGCGTCAGGAGCAACCACCCTGGTCTCGCTCATGGTCACCGATTCCTGGACGCACGCCCGCGAACTCATGCGGCGGTTCCTCTCACGCAACGATCCAGACAACTCCACGATCACCGAACTGGACACCGCGCGGGCCCGGCTCCTCGCCTCCTCGTCCACGGATCGTCCGCACGGGGCCCGATCCACTGTCGAACAGTGGGACGCATTCCTGCGACACCTACTGCAGGCCCACGTCGTCTCCAGCGCTGAACTGCGCGAACTGCTCACGTCGTTGCAGCACCTCCAGAGCGAAGCGGCACGGCCGGACGCCGTGCACAACAACATCAACGGCGGGGTACAACACGGCCCGGTCATCCAATCTGGCCGGATCACCAGACTCACCATCCACGCTCACCACCCCGACCCACCACAAAACTGAATGGCCCCTGGCCGCCCGCCTTATCCCGCGGCTTTATGACCTGCTCTCCGCATGCGCACGGGTGATGGCCCCTGGGTTCAACACGCCGACGGACGACGCGTGACCAGGCCCATGTCTTCCCAGCCGTCCTCTCCGCCGACGCTGTGGTGTTCCGACGTTGAACGGGGCGTCCGCCTGCACCGTGCCGGCCTCCCCCGACGCGGGCGTTCGAGGGTCCAACCTCCCGGGACTCCCGGATCCGAGCCGGGGGCCGGGGAGGTTGGGACTGAGGACCAGGACGGGGTCGGCCAGAGTGGTGCCCCGTGGCCCAGGGGCGGGGTGTGCAGCACACGTTGCTGCACACCCCGTGCTGCACGGTGCAGCGGGTTGGGCTTCGCGGGCGCTGCGGCCGACGAAGCGGTGCCCGGTTCAGCGGTCGCCGGCGATGCCAAGGGCAGCCAGGACCCCGGCGCCGGTCAGGATGACGGTCGGCGACTGCATGCCTGGCGTGCTGGTGGAGAAGGTGAAGCGGCCTCTCCCCTGCAGTTGCACGACACTGCTCCCCGCACCCGCAGGGATGATCCACCGGTCGTGTTCGGCTACGACGGCAAGCCCACCTGCTTCCCGCACCCGCGGGGATGGTCCCCCGTACCGCATCCAGCCGTCGGACGGGTCCCGCTGCTCCCCGCACCCGCGGGGATGGTCCCCCGTACCGCATCCAGCCGTCGGACGGGTCCCGCTGCTCCCCGCACCCGCGGGGATGGTCCCGCTTCCTGGGCACTGGCCGACACCTTGGCGTCCTGCTTCCTCGCACCCGCGGGGATGATCCCGACATCCCCGGGGAGTGCCGGGCTGTCGCGCACTGCTCCCCGCACCAGCGTGGATGGTCCCGTCCCATAGTCGCGACCATTGGCCGTCTCCACCTGCTCCCCGCACCCGCGGGGATGACCCCAGGGGCGTCCCCGACGAACTGCGCGACGCCTTCAACCGCAGAGCCGCGATGGTGGACGGCACCGACGTCTCCCGCACGGAGAAGCAGGCCGCCTCGATGGCAACCAAGCGCGACAAGATCGACGTCGCCCCGCTACCCCGCCGAGGAGCGGCCAGAAGATCTCAGCGCAACCCCCCGGTCGCGTACGGTCCGGCTTCGTCGCGTCTCGGGTCAGCGGTCCGACCCTTCGCGGTGAGGGTGTACGGCAAAAGAAGAGGGGCCGGTCCCGTAGCCGGGATCGACCCCTTCTTGCAGGCATGCGCCAACATGACCCGCGGTTGCCTCAGTTCAGCTGTGGTTGGACCCAGTAGCGAAGAGGCATGGGCGACACCCCGTGTGTGTTGGCGGTGTCAGCCGTACGGCGAGCATCGCAACTGTGGGAGCCCGTACGCAAACGCTAGTGGGATGAAAACGCCCAATCGTCTCGGCTAGTCGCAAACGAAGGTCTGAAAATCCTTGATCGCGCCCCTCTGACCAGGCGCTATGTGCCCTTATCACAGGCGCACGGGTGTGCTGTGAGGGGCCCGGTCTGAGCGTGGATGACCCTGCACCAATGCCGTCCTGTTGGGCCTTCCGGGTGAGACCGAAGGACTTCTCCCTGCCATGCTTATGAACAGCAGGCCGAGAACCAGTTTGCGGGTGGCGCCAACCATCCGTGGTGATCAGCCAGTTGGACCCAGTAGCGAACAAGCCGTCCGGCGTTTTTACGGATTCGCCGGGCGGCACGCATGGAAGAGGCATCATGTCCCGAGATTCCCAGCGGAACAAGACGGTGGTTGAGGCGGCCTCTGCGCTAGAGCCCGAGACATCCCACCGGTTCGGACCCGCCGAAGCATCCGTCATCATCGTTCTCGTCCTGACGGCTGCGACCCTCGCCTACACAGGCATGGCGTTGCTGGCCATCCTTCAGCTGCTGCTGGGGGCTGGCCTCATCGGAGCCGCCACCATCACGTTCTCCCACGGCCGGTCGGGCAAGCGCCTCCTGAAGGTTCTGCGCGCGATGCTCGGAGCCACACAGTGAAGTCGGCACGGGTGGGGCGCCCCGAAAAGCCGATCAACCGGGAGCTCAAGGCGAACGCACAGCTGGCCGCATTCCTCCGGAGGCGCCGAAGCCTGGGCAACTGGACGTACGAGGAAGTCGCCGAGCAAGCCGAGGAGTTCAGCCGCCATACCCTTCAGCGCGCCGCGGCGGGCGGCATGATCGTCCCGACCTGGCCGGTCGTTACCGCCTTCGTGCGCGCCACGAGCCAGCTGCGCGAGACGGACATCGAGCTGGACCGGGCCATGAAGAAGGCGAAGGACCTCTGGCGCCAGGCCCGGTACGAACAGAGGCAGAAGACGATGCCGCGCCGCCCCGAGCCTCCAGTGCTCGCACTGGTGCGTTCGGAGGCCGACCTGGCAGCTGTCCTCGTCGACTTGTATGAGCGGTCCGGTGCCCCCTCGATGAAGACCATGGAGCGTCGCGCCGGCGGCTTGGGCATCCTGCCGCACAGCACCGCCCACAGGATCGTCACCCGCCAGACCCTGCCCTACACGCTCATCCAGTTCGACGCCTTCCTCAACGCGTGCGACGTCCCCCTGCGCCGCCGCGACCCGTGGTACTCAATGTGGGCAAGGGTGTTCGGAGTGACAGAGCTGGACGCCGCCAGGGAGCTGACCAGGCTACGCGCCACCCAGGCCCTCGAAGAACGCAAGCGCCTGGTCTCGGACACCCAGACCAGAGTGACGATGGTCAAGGCCGCGTAGAAGGCCAACACTCTGCTGCTCGCGGTCAGCGAGGCACGACGAGTGCACGGGAGTAGGCCACTGACGACGCGGACGAAGAGGACCGCGTCCTGGTCGCCCAGGTGGACAACGGGAACTGGGTCTGGCGGGAGTTCCGGCCGTCCGAGCCCGATACTCTGCGCGCTCGCCGTGCCACTCGTGCAGGAGCTCCCGCGCCTGAGTGATGCGGTGGGCAGCCTGACCCGTCGCCGTCGAGGTGGCCCTTGACGGCGGCCGCCGCATGCCGGCCGGCCGCAGCCACCACCTGGTCCCACAGGAACAGCGCGTCGGTGGCCTGGTGCCACAGGTAGCCCTCGCGGGCGGACGTGTCCGATTCCCGGACCTCGGCCAGGGCCCGTACGATCTGGGCGCGTTCGGCGGGCGGCTGCCGCGTCTGCCGCGTCTGCCGCGTCTGCCGCGTACGGCGAACTGCAGCAGGATCGAGGTCAGGAGGCGGGTCAGGTGCGTCTGCGCAAGCGGGCAATTGCCGCAGTGTTCGTGGCCACCGCAGCCTTCACCTCCCTTGCCTCCCAGGCCATGGCCGCACCCATGCCTTGGGAAACCAGCAACACCCCCACGACCACCACCCAGATCACCGCCTCCACCGCGGCCAGCGACCACGGCACAGCGACCGTGCTGTGCGGGACTCCCTGCTACCAGTAGGAGGCACCGACCGCGGTCTCAAGGCGAAGGGGCGGGGCACTGAGCGTCCCCCAACCCCGTCCCTTGCGAACGACGAGACAGGCCCGCGATGGCGGCATCCGCTCAGAGCAGCGTATGACTCCCGAAGTCACATACATCAGCAACCCGCACAAACATGCGACTCCCAATCTCACATCGAAACGGCATCACTATCGCGTACAAAGCCGCCCACGGGGATGGTCCCCTCCCAGGCACGGTGACGATCCTGTCCGAGCACTGCTCCCCACACCCGCGGGGATGGTCCTGAGGTCAGCCGGCGCATCGCGTGGAAGTCGACCTGCTTCCCACACCCGCGGGAATGGTCCCGTGACGCCGGCTGACGATCCTGACCTGTCCCTCTACTCCCCGCACCCGCGGGGATGGTCCCAGCTCCCAGTTCGGGTGGACCACGACCGTGTCCTGCTCCCCGCACCGCAGGGATGGTCCCAAGTCCAGGTCGTGGATGATGTGGACGCCGTCCTGATCCCTGCACCCGCGGGGATGGCCCCAGCGGAGGGTCCGAGCCGTCCAAGTACATGGGGTACTCCCCCGCACCCCCGCGGGGATGGTCCCGACTACGACCCAAACCAGGCGATCCCGGTAATCTGCTCCACGCACCCGCGGGATGGTCCCTCGAGCTCCTGAACGCGGGAGGTGTCGCATCGCTGCTCCCCACACTCGCCGGGGTGGTCCGGAGCGGAGAGCGGTCCGTCGTCGGCCCGCGTCTGCTACCCGCACCCGCGGGGATGATCCCCAGCGCGTGGTCGAGGAGGTGCGCCTGCGTCTCTGCTCCCCGCACGCGCGGGGATGGCCCCATGAACGCGTCGGCCTTGCCGGCGATCGTGTCCTGCTCCCGCACCCGCGGGGATGGTCCCGCGGTCATCACGACGGCGCCGCCGGTGAAACCGTGCTCCCCGCACCTGCGGGGATGGTCCCGCGATGCTCATGGCACCGTTGTCCAGGGCGCGCTGCTCCCCGCACCCGCGGGCATAGCCCCACCCCCTGGGTGCGCGAGCACACCGTGCTCTTCGGATCTTCTCGTCCATGAGGGCAGCCTGCTCCCCGCACTCGCGGAGATGATCCCTTCGCTGAGATCTCGGGAGCGGCCGGCTCTCGCGGCCCGCCTTTCCGGTGACTGGTCCGAGCACTCTCTGCGTTGGGGGTTCGCTACCGCCGCCCGGGCCGCCGGCCACGACCCGCTGGAGATCGCCCGCGCGGGCGCGGCGGTTGGCATGGCGACGGCGCTCACCGTCCTCTTCGCAGTCGCTGGTCGGGCACCCGTTCCGGTCGGCTGGGCAGGGTCGGTTGGGGCTTCTTGGGTGGTCGGCGGGTGGCGGGTGGGGTGGCGGTGAGGATGTAGGTGACGCGGTCTGCGAAGCGTGGTCCGGGCACGGGGATCTCCACACCGGGATGGCGTGCGTAGCCGCGGGTAACGGCGTTGGCGACGTAGGTGGTGATGACGTTGGCGCGGCGGGAGGGACGGTGCGGGTCCGGTGTGTGAAGGTTGCTGAGTATGCGTAGGACGGTGGGGACGGAGGCGTCGAAGTGGCAGTCGTCGTAGGGCGGGTGGGACCCGACGACGGGGATGGTGTCGCCGTCTTCGGCGTCGTCCAGGCCGCTCTGGTCGTACCAGAAGCCGGCGGCGTGGGTCTCGCCGCGGGCGTCGTGGTGCAGGGACAGGCAGTAGGCGGCTGTGGTGTGTCCGGCGCCGGCGGCGTATTGCCACCAAAAGCGGGCTCCCTGTTCGACGCCGGCGATGTTGAGGGCGCAGCCCAATAGCCAGGCGCCGTCGGGTTCGGGGAGCTGATCGGTCAGGAACTCGAGGTCTCCGGGGCAGAGGACGGTGACGACGGCCTGGCACAGGGTGTGCAGGCGGCGGGCGGCGGTGGCGTCTGGTGTTCTGTCGTCGGTGGCGGTCGGCGGGGTCGTGTCGTGGTCGAGGCTGGGGTAGGCGCAGTCTTCGTAGGGGATGGTGTCGTCGGGGACGGCGGGGTCGGGGTGCAGGCGTGCGCGGGCGAGGAGGGCGTCGATGGCGGTCATGGCGAGGAGGGTTCACTCCTGGTGGCTGGCTGTCGGGCGGAGGAGGTCTTCGAGTGCGGCGCGGGCGTGGTGGTCGACGGCGTGGGTGATGGCCGGGCTCAGGCCGACGATGTAGGGGATCTCATCGAGGCGTACGCCACACAGGTGGTGGAGCACCGCGACGTCCATCTGGTCGTCGGGCAGTTGGGCGATCGCGTCGAAGAGGTCGACCAGTTCGGTGCGCACGAGGAACTGGTCGGGTTCGCCCTGGTGGCTTTCTTGGGTGGAGAAGACGGCGGCGCGCAGGTCGGGGCGGCCGTCGCGGTGGTAGGCGCGGGCCATGACGCGTGAGCGCAGCAGGCTCCAGGCGTAGCGGCGGATGTCGGGGCTGGTGGCGGCGTGGCTCCAGCACAGCCAGAGGATGTCGAAGGTTTCGGCTACGACCCAGTGGGCGCGGTGGTCGGTGAGGAGGAAGGCGCGCGCGTATTCGGTGTAGGGGGCGCGCATGGCTTCGGTGAATGCCTGGTGGGCCAGGGGCGGGGTCTCCGGCTGGAGTGCGACCTGCTGGATGCACTGCTCGATCCAGCCTGGTTGTTTGTGTGCTTCGCGGGCCGCAGCTGTCCACAGCCGGCGTACCGGGGGCACCGGCAGGCCCAGGGCGCGGATCACGCTGAAGGTGATTTCCCAGGCGGGGTAGTAGCCGTTGCCGCGGAGGAGTTCGCTGATGCGGGTCTTGGAGTAGCCGGAGCGGTCGACCAGGTCGCTCAGGGTCAGGCCGCTGGAGAAGACGAAGTTGCGGACCGGCTCGAGCCAGGCTCGGTGAGAGGGCCCGGCGGTCCTGACGATCGGGGCAGGCTTGCGGCCCCGCCTGCCGCCGGTATCGGGTGGGGGCGGCTGGTCTGCATCGGGAGTCCAGATCATCGGGGCGGCTCCTCGGCGCCGTCCGGGCCCGGGCCGGGGGCGGCGAGGGGGCTGCCGCCGTCGGTCAGGGCCTGGACGAGCTGCTGGACGAGCAGGCCTAGGGACGGGAGCACGGCTGCCACGGCGGCGACATGCCCGAGCACGGTCATCACTGTGCTCCACGTGAGGACCGTCGCCAGGACGGCGACGGTCACCACCTTCTTACTCGACATCGCACTCGGTTTTCTGTGAGCGGTTATACGCCAACTCCCTTTGCTGGCGGCGGTGCTGAAGCGCCGCCAGGTGAGGGAAGGTCAGCATCGCCCCTCCATCACTCATCACGCCACGTGATCATGGAGTTACGGAACAATGACGCCGGACGCCACGGTGCGCTACCCGCCGCCACCCCGCCCCCGGAATTGGCCGACGAAAAAATTCAACCCTTTGAGGGGGAAACGTCACTTCTGCGCACACACCGAGGCACATGCCCCATCATGGAGACCGAGGCGCCACTCGACGCCGCACTCCCGCATGGGAAGCCCGTGCGGCCCCCTGTGCTGAACACCACCAAGGGGGGGCCGCACGGCCAACTCCCCCGCCGCGAGGCTCACGTAACCCGCACGCCTGCGCCAGCGGCCCCGCCGGCACACCGAAAGCGTCCTGGTCCCCAGCGAGAAGAGCCCTGCACGACATGGCAGCCTCGCAGGACCATCCAACAGCCGCAGGATGTTCCGCGGCGAACGCGCGCACCCGGTGCCTTTGTCTGCTTCCGGGATGCACCCGTTGGTTCCGCCGCCGTTCTGGGGGTGAGCTTCATTACTCCTCTGCCTTCACCCAGCGGTCCATGAACGATCACGTGGGGGGCCTGCACCCCACTAGGGCCTGTCCGACGGATCATGTGATTACTAGGATCCAGGGGTGTCCGTTCCCTGTTGGTCAGTGCCGGGGACTGAGTGGATGCAGCAGTGATGAGCGGTGAGGATCCGTGCTTCCCGCAGCGGACGGCGAACGGGGGGCCTGTGGGGAGTCGACGGCTGCATGGCGGCCTCGGGGCGGCGGTGGCGCTTCTTCTCGCGGTATCCGCTGCCATGCTTCTGGGCAGGTCGTGGACCGCCTGTGGCGTGGGGGTGAACAACGCGGCCAACAGCGGTTTCCTGCTTTGGCTGTTCATCCCGGGTCTCTGGACGGTCCTGCTGCTGGTCTGGGTAGCGGTGGGCGCCCTTCTTGGGAACCGTCCCCTTCTCCGTGCCGTTGCCCTCGCGGTGACGCTCCTCGGTGCTGACTGGTGCGTCATCTCGATCTTCTGGGAGGGCGCCGCCACTCCTCCGTGCCCCAGCGGCGTGCCCCCGTGGTGGCCGAGCCTCATCCCCGTCCCAGGATTCTGAGAGGTCGGCCCCGGTATTTCACGGCTTGAGCCAGAGGCGAACTGCTGCTGCGGTGACGGTGCCGTGAAAGACATAGGCTCGCTTGTCGTAACGGGTCGCGACAGCGCGGGAGTTCTTGAGTCGGTTGATGGTCCGCTCGACCTCGTTGCGGCGCCGGTAGCGGTCAGGGTCGAAGCCGGTGGGTCTTCCGCCCGCGCTGCCTTCGCGTCGACGATTGGCGCGTTGGTCCTTCGGTTCCGGGATGGTGTGCCTGATGTCGCGTCGCCGTAGGTAGCGGCGGTTTCGGCGGGAGCTATATGCCTTGTCGCCGCTGACGTGGTCGGGGCGGATCCGCGGCCGTCCGCCCAGCGGGCGGGGAACCCGGATCCGGCCCAGGACCTCGATCATCTGCGGGGCGTCGCCCCACTGGCCCGGAGTGATCAGGAGAGCCATCGGGCGGCAGCCACCTTCCCCGGCAAGGTGGATCTTGCAGGTCAGCCCGCCCCGAGACCGTCCGAGCCCTTCATCGGGGCGGTGGTGCCGGGGCGTCGTCCTTCTTTCGGAACCCGCGGTGTGGCCTTGCGGGCTCCGGCCGCGTGCTGGTGGGCCCTGCAGGAGGTCGAGTCGACACCGACCATGCCCCAGTCGATCCGGCCGGCCAGGTCGGCGTCCGCCTGGACCGCCTGGACCGCCTGGACCGCCTGGACCGCCTGGACCGCCTGGACCGCCTGGACCGCCTGGACCGCCTGGACCGCCTGGACCGCCTGCAGGATCCGATCCCAGGTGCCGTCCGCTGACCAGCGGCGATGCCGTTCATAGACGGTTTTCCAGGTGCCGTAGCGTCCCGGCAGGTCACGCCACGGGACGCCAGTGCGGATCCGGAACAGGATCCCGTTGAGCACGGTGCGGTGATCGTTCCACCGGCCTCCCCGCCTGCCGGAAAGCGGCAGATGCGGCTCCACAAGCGACCACTCGCGATTCGTCAGATCCCCCCGCCCCATGGCCGAACCAACGAGCGGCCGATCGGAAAGTCACATGATCCGCCGGACAGTACCTAGACGCAGACGACGGCCGTACCGACCCAGGGCCCTAGACTCCGGGCCGCCGCGGGAGGGCGATGCTCCAGCGTATGGTCCGCACTGAGCAACGGATCCCTCGCAACACGGGGGAAAATGGGGACGCAGGTAGTGCCCCTTGTCGTCCGGCAGCCCGCCAACGAAGAGCCGTCGGTCAACTGGCGCCAGAGGTGGGACGTTATGTCAGCGTGGAGCGGGAAGGTCTGCGTGAAGCCTTCGATCCCCGATCAGGAAGGCCGACTGGGGTGCTACATAGAGCGCTCCGATGCGGCCATGGACGATGTCCTCTCTGCCCGCGCAGATGATGAGGGCTTCGCCCGGGTCTCGCGCTAGCGCCACGAGGGCGTCGTGCAAGGTCCGTGCTGCAGCGATGGTCAAGTCCAACTCGAAAACTTCGAAGAACCGGATTTGGCGGTAGGGGTGCCCAGGTGCTTTCTTTGGCCCGTCTACTACCTTGCGTACCCACCGGAAGTCGACAGCCGCTATGCCAGTAGCCAGCTCGGGGTGGCCGGCCTCCCCCAACTCTTCGGTGAGCTCGCGCCTGAGTGCCTCCCGAGCAGTCTCGCGATCCTCCTGGCAGGACAGCCATCGAGCGAACCGCGGTAGAGCGGTCATGGGGAGGAAGCCGCGTAGATCGTGGCGCATCCTGCTATGCGAGCGGACCTCTTCTCGAAACTTTGCGGCTCTGAGCTGCGGGATCGCGGAGGGCAGGAACTTCACAGCACCCCCGAAGGGGCCGCAGGAGTTGGGGCGCAGCGGAGAGTGGGCAAGTACGTATCCGTCGTCGTCTTGTACCTGCAGGAGGACGGCGACGGAGACCCGGACCTCACGGAAGGGCCGGACAGATGCGAGGAGGAGAGCGATCTGTCCCCGGTTGCGCCAGATTATTGCAGCGATCCAGCCAAGAAAGGCAACAGCTCCTGACACCACGAGCGATTCGAGCACGTGGATCACCCCCCTTGGTAAGAATACCGAGATGGCCGGTGATGAGTCACGAACTGTCCAACTTCCGGCGATGTTGGCTCATACGATGAGCCGTCGGACGGTGGGAGACGTACCGGAGCTTGACGCTTTCGGGGGGAGCGGGCATGCATGTTGACTTCGCGCCGGACTGCAACATCGACACCAAGGGCAAAGAGGAGATCGAGGAAGTACTCGGTGCGGACCGTGACGGCGGCGACAGCCAGTGGGAGGATCCAGTGGACAGGATCACCGTGCTGCGACGAGTCTCGGGGTCACGAACAGGCGCCGAGGTGCTCGAGGTGGCGCTCAAACGTGACGGTGGCGACGACCAGGGCGTCCAACAGGTTGCAAAGATTGACTGGCCGGACAGGGTGAAGGAGGACTGGCGGCGATTCAAAGAGCACTTCAGCAGGCTTGAGCTCGGTTGCTGCACCCCTGTCAAGGCTGTCACACGAGGGGTTTTGGACGGCACGCTCCCGCTGGGCGAACGCGGAGCCGTCTTCTATCAGCATGTTCGAGAGCGCGCCGGGATGCCTGATGCGCCGGTGTACACCCTTGAGCAACTGGCCATCCGGGCCTTGGAAGGTTCGGACGAGGACGCGGCAACGGCTATCGCATGCACAAGCAAGCTCCTGGATCGGATGGGGAATGTCATTCATCGGGAGGCCCGACCTGACACGAGCCAGAGTGCTGTCACTTTAGGCTTTTTCGGGCCTCGGTTGGGGCCAGCGTTGGTTGTGGAGGTAGACAATGCCCTGGAGGGAAGTCTGCGCTACCGCCGTGAAGTGTCATGGAGTCCTGACGATCCGCGCGTTACAGGAGCCAAGGTCAGGAATGCCGCGGTAGACATTGAGTGGATCGAGGCCACCGCGGGTGAGTTTGCCGTAGGCTCGACCGTCAAACTCCATCTCAAAGATCTCAAGGTAGTGCATCGGGGATCCCGCGAGGTGCTGGAAGGGACCGCGGTCCAAGACGTCACAGTCCAGGTGCGGCTGGCCGCAGAGCACGACGAGTCGCTTCGCCTGTCAAACTACACCGGCTCACAGCGCGTTCATGGGCGCATCGTCGGCACTCGCTCCAATTTGCAGTGGAATTTACTTAAGGAATTACTACAGGAAGACCTGCAGTGGACTGACAATGAGGTAAGCCTAGGAGGGCAGCCCGTGGGGCACCCTTTGGGCCACCTGGACGACGTGCTCCACGGTAGCTTCCCCCGCTGGATCGGCTCTTTGGTGCATGGCGATCTGAATCCACGCAATGCATTGTTCGTCGAAAACGATCCCTTTTTGATCGACTATGCAGAAGCGGAAAAGTTTCACCCTTTGGCGAGTGATTACGCCTGGCTAGAGTTTGGACTATTACGCGACGTAATCGCGCCCCGCCTCTCGCATAAGGAACTACTGCGCTTGTGCCGAGTGCTGGGTTTGATCTCCCGGTGCCCTGCCCTCGATGCTGCAGCGGCAGCGGAATGGGCATGTCATGAGACCACTCCAGCGTTTCGCGCGGCCTACCACCTGCTGTTCACAATTCGCGATTCTGCACGGAGACGGCATCCAAGTACCGGTGGGCAGCCGTGGTGGAAAGAGTACCTTTGCCAGCTGACGCTGGCCGCTTGCCGAACTCTCAAGTGGTCAACAAAGATGCATGACGCGCACACGGCTGCGGCCGCTGTTGCAGCGTCTGGCGTGGCTGGCGAGTTCCTTAGACCGACCGCACCCGAAGCGATGTTTCAATATTGGCAGCCGAAGGAACTTCATCTGCTGCTGCAGAAGTTACTTCCCCTAGTGCCAGTTGAGCAAGAAGAAGGCCTGCTCCTTTTTGCAGCCGCCTTGCGAGCTTTCGATTCGGCAGGCACCGCAGGAACGACATCCGACGGGCTTGAGGAGACGATCGATCTCGCGCGAGTGCGAGCGGTCCAAACCGTCTGTATTGACCAGGCACGGCAAGCCAGTTCACGACAGTCTGACCGCACGGTACAGGCCACCATACGGCTACGCGGGACGTATGAGAGGCACACCAGAGACTCTACGTCCGCCGCCAGACCCGATATCGCGGAGGACGACGCCCTCACGCTCGCCGCCAGAGCCTCTGCCGTGGTCGTGCTGGGCGATGCCGGCACTGGCAAGACAACGCTCGCGCAGCAACTTGCCCATCTGCACGCGCTAGCCGTTCTCAACGAGGCATCCGGACCTGTCAAGGCTTCAGTGCGGCTCCCTGTCCTGGTCAGTGCCGCGGTATTGCCAGTTCACCTGCGCGTCTTCACAGAGCAGGACAGACGCGCCTGCGCCCGGGTTCTCCAGGGCGCCTCCCCGTATGGACAGACGATGTCCTTGACCGTGTGCGAAAGTCTGCTGAGTGTGGGCGGTCTGCACGTAACAGTCGATGGCCTAAACGAACTCACACCCGTGGAACGCGATACGGTGATCGCCTGGCTGGGTCGTTTGCGTCACTATTATCCCCGCACGCCTTTCCTGCTATGCCACCGATCGAGTGGATCTCCGGCCCGCGCACTGAATCTTGACAGGCTCACACTGTGCAAGGTGACTAAGGCGCAGGCCTGCTCCTATATTGAAGACCGGTCTCGGCAGAACCCGACCTCACGCGATGGCCATCCGCCACTGCCTTTGATCGAATGGCTGTTTCATAACACAGCCGACCCCAGGATCGAGGAACTTGCCTGCACACCACTGTTTTTGAACATGACAGTCGAGTGGTACAACTCGACGGGTGCCCTTCCTGAATCAGTGGGTGAATTGCTCACCAGATTCACCAAGTGGTATCTCAGCGGGCGCCTTGAAGACGAAACCGAAAAATCAAATGAACTCCGGTATGACGCTGCCGACAAGGCGGCCCTTTTAGGGAAAATTGCCAGTTTCATGGTCGAGGGTCTCATGTCTGAAGTGTCATGGGACCGACTTAGCGCCTGGCTACTCAGGCAAAGAGAGAGCGACACCGAAGAGATCTTCAAAGAGATTTTCAGCTCGGAGATGCTCTGGCGTGAAGGCGGTAGGGTAGGTTTTCTTCATCAGCTCTTTCAAGAGTACTTCGCGGCAAGGGAACTGGCCTCATGTTCATCCAGAATGCGCCGACGCAGAGTTTTGGCGTTTCGCTGGCAGGAGCCGGTACGAATCCTGCTGGGCCTTCCAGGGGTCGCCCATGAGGTGACTGCCGAGGTTTTTGCGACCGTACGGCAGGCCCGGCCGGCGTACGCGGCCTGGTTGCTCCGCCACGCGCATCGTCCACCCCCACATGTGCTGAGCTCCTTCCTTTCCCATCAAAAAAAGGTGCTCGAGACCCATTTCGCCGGCCCCACCGCCTGGCAGGAGTCCGCAGAGGCTCTGGCCGAGCTGGCGACGCCACAGGCATGGCAGTTGTTGAGGAGAACCGTCTGTTCGGCGGCAGCACCCCTTGAGGCTCGACAGGCGGCATTGCGCTTTCTGGGCGAGGCTCGGCGTGAAGCTTCGTCCCGCCAAGATGAGCTGGATCGGGAGTTCGGCTTTGCGTTGGATGTCGCGTTACACGACACATCGCCACCAGGCCTCAAAGAAGCGGCGTTTCGTGCCGCGGGCCGCGCTCGGGTAACAGCCTTTGCCGGATTTGCCTGGGAGCACGTGACTGCTGAACACTCGTGGTCGGTAACTCGCGAGGCCTACCACGCTGTGAAAATGCTCGGGCTCAGGCCGAGTCCGGCACTGGATCAGCGGTATCTGCAGGTGTGCACGAAACGGTTGCAGGACGTCGTAAGAGAGCTGCGACGCACCTCGGACACCCAGATGGTGGGGTACTTGAACGAGGAGCGATTCGCCATTTTGAGCTCCTTGGCCTACCAGGACACGTTGGACGTGCTGCTGCATCATCGCTTCGCGCCAGGGCTGGTCGGCAGGGACGGCTGGCCTGAGATGATCGCCCGAGCTGCGCGCCATCGCCTAGAACTACAACAAGCGGATACCGAGGTGGCGACTCTCCTGACAGCCGCCGTCGACACTGACACCCTCTTGCAGATCTTCACCGGCCCAGATGATCTTGCTGCTCTCGCAGCGGCCCACCGACTCTTGACGCAGTGCTCCGTGTCGCCGCGGGAAGTACTGCTGCGAGTTGACGCCCAGTCCTCTCCTTTGCGACTGCTGGCGGCTGGGGCTTTCGTCGAACAGATCGCGACGGCCGATCTGGGGTTGGCCTCTAACCTGATTCGAGCGCTGATGCAGTGCGCCCACAGCGAGATGCCCGTAGCGCAACTCGATGCGCTATCAGCTCTCATCGACGCGCTGGGACGTCCCGCGCCGGCATTACGAGCCGAACTCGCAGACGAGGCAAGCCTGATTTTGCAGGCCAGGAGGGTAACGCCAGCCATGCGCTGGCCCTGGCTGGCGGCCTGGAGTGCAGCAGCCACGGACAGCCGTGACTTGGCCAAACTGCTCGAGCGGTCTGACCGAGCAGCTCATGCCACAGCAGTACGCCTCATGAGCGGAACGGACTTCCTCCTCTGCGCGGCCGAGGAACTTCCACGGCTGAATCTCTCAGAGCAGGCTCTGCACAATTTCCAGCAGTGCCGTCCCGATCCGAACGATGGACCGGCTGTGTCGGAGTTCGCGGGGGCTGTCGCCTTCGGTGGAATCATCGAGGAGTACGACTTCGTACTGAACGCTGTGAAGTCACAGACAATCCGGGAAACCGTCCTGCTCCATGCCAACTCACGGCACGGCATACTGCAACGCACCTGCGCTGACAATGCTGTGGCCGCGCTGGGGTACCTGGGGCGGTTGCTACTCAACCGGCAGGACCCTCAGAGCCATCGACGGGCCAACGAGGCAAAGCACACCCTGCTGGAACTGCCCACCGACCTGCCAGCCAGCCTCGAACGCGCCCGGCGAATTGCACTGGGCCTGCTTGGCGACTGGCAGAGCCTGCTGTTCGACCTCAGCAGCGATCCCCTGCTGAGGGATGCCTCGTTCAACATCATCACCAAGTGGGAGCCGGCTCCGTGGGCACCGGACACCAGCCGGTTGCGTGACATCGCGGTAGACGTCACGCACCTGCTCAGTGATCCAGAGTTCCAAGACCCCGCCGCACGGGAAGTCCTGCAGAGGGTGAAAGCGGACCTTCAAGACCGCATCGGCTCATACGTTCTCGCAGGTAACGACGATCCCGGCTATGGCAGGGAGGCCGTATGAGCCCGTCGACGCAACATCCCCTCGCCTCGCACCCAGATCCTCTGGCAGAGGAAGCCGTGCGCCTCCTTGCCGAAATCGCCGAGTCCGCAGGTAGCCGCTCGAAGCTGTGGCTCGGCACCGTCGAGCACTTCCTGGGCCAGTCGATTCCCGCCCCCGATGCCCACGACGGTACGCGGCTGGCCGGGCGCGTTATCGACACATGCGTGAGAAGGCCGTTTGGACTGGTTGCCCTGGCCGACGCACTGCCTCGCCTGGGAGCCTCACCGGATCAGACCGAACGCATGCGCAGCGTCGCAGATGAGTGGCAGGCCAGACAGTTCTACCCTGATGCCGACTGGCCGTTGATGCGTGCGAGACTCACACAGCTACCCCCGCAGCGCCTGCACGTCCTTTGCCGGGCAGCCACGGAGGGCCGGCTGACAGACCTACCCGAGCGTTGTCAGACCCCGTGGGACGCGCTGATCTATCTCACCGGAATCAATGCCACGCCCGCAGGCTTGCCGCCAGCGTTGTTGTTTTTGGTCCGGCTGGCAGAGGAGTTGCACCAGCCTGAGGCACACTCCCCGGCTGCGGACGACTGTTTACGGTGGGCACGTACCTGGGCCCACGACTGGGACTTGCAGGAGGAACTCGACCAAGCACGGGCATTCACGGACACGAACCAGGCCCCGCCCCTCACCGGCGGCGTGATCATCCAGTTGGGCCCCGATGTGCTCGAGCGCGACGTCTACGTCTTGTCCTACTGGATTCAAAGCGACGTACGTGCCTGGTCCCCGCGGCGGGGCCGGGATCGCATAGTGACAAGCCGAGAGGTGCAAGACGCCGTGTGCCAGGTGGTGGAACTGGCAGAGCAGGAGCTAAGGCTTGACCATCCGCTGATGGTGGAGTGCGTGGTCCCCTTCGAACTACTGCACCTGCCAGTGGAGCAGTTCACCGTACAAAACGGGTCGAGCGTTCCTCTGGGAGGCCGCCACACCGTGTTCGTCCGCAGCCTGGAACGACTGCGCAATCGGTCCTGGCATCGCGAATGGCACTCGCGATGGGCTCACCTGAACAGCCATACCAGCCACAGCAAGATCCGATTTCTTCCTGAGGACGAGCAGCCCGGCGAGGCCCCCATGCTCGACGACGTCCTGGGAAGGGATCGCCAACTGGCGGTTCTCTGCCTGGACGCGCCACCTCAGCGGGACGAAATGGACACGGCTCTGCGGCGCGGCGTGCCGGTCGTTATCTGGCCGCGTCAGGCGGCCGCCAACCTGCGCTCCACCGTGCAGCAACTCGCAAATGAGAATGACCTGGCGGATCTTCCGTTGCGGCTATCCGAGGCTCGTCGGCATGCTTTGAACGCTGGCGACCGCGAACCGCACGGAGCAGCGATGCGCGGGCTGGCCGTCATGTGGGATGACCCGCAACGGCAACCGGAGGCCACTGAGGACGTCGGACCGCTATGGGTCGCACCATGAGCATGCCACCAGTGGAACAGCCGTTATGGTTGCCGACCCGCACTCCGCAGCGGGCGGCTTCTCAGCCGCGCTTGAGACATGTGTCCGCAGCCGCGCGGCTGTTGTACAACCGCGGCGTTGCGCAGGGACTGGAACCCTGGCGAACCGAGCAGCCATGGAGGCGTAGACGAGCCATCTCAGCCCTGTCGTTGCCTTCCGAGCACACAGTGTGGGAACCGCCCCCGGGCTCGACAGAAGCCGAGTACGCGCGGTCTGGGAGTTTTAGCTTTCGCACTCCTTCTGTCGACCCGCATCCGCACAAGGGCACCTGGACGGTGAACGTGATCATCGATCACAACTGGACCATGGAGATGTGGCGCCCCGTGGTCCGCGAGTTCATCGACCTGCTGCAAGCACACGCGCTGTCCGCCACCTTGAAGCAATACGCGTTGGATCCGGAGGCTGGCACCGTGTCTCCCCCTCCCCCGACGGCGCCGGAGTCCGACGCACGCGAACTAGGCATCTTCATCACTGATGGGCTCGGCTCTCTGTGGCAGCGCGGAAAGGCACACGATCTGCTGTGTACCTGGGCGGCTCGCCAGCCGCTCGGCGTGGTGCACTTGCTTCCCCGCACACTGTGGGACAGCAGCGGCATCCGTGCGACGCGGCAGTCGTTCAGGGCAAGTACACCGGGTCAGCCGAACACGGACCTGCAGGTGGAGACGCAAGAGGGAATCAGTACGACATTTTGCCCGGTACCGACTCTGGAGCTGAACCAAGAGGACCTCGAGGCCTGGGGCCGGCTTGTCGTCCAGGGGGCCCGAACCATCCTGTATTGCATCCTGGCCCAGCCGGATGCCGCCCTTCCTGCCCAAAGACAAGATGACGCGCTGACCCATCAGCCGTTTGTCACCCAACAGACCGGTCAGGACGTCCGCTCCGAAGCGCTGGAGCGTCTGGAGTTGTTTCGCACCAGCGCGTCACGGGAGGCGCAGTTCCTTGCCAACGCCCTGTCAGTCCTCCCGCTCAACATTGCGGTGATGCACCGCACCCAGGAGTCTTTGCTGCCTCGGCATGGTCCCGAGCTCTTCTCCGAGTTGTTCATCGCGCAGCTGATCCATCCTGTGGTGGCCCACGAACGCCTCAGGCGCATTGATCGTGTCACCTTTGACTTCGCTCCGGGAGTGCGTGAGGAACTGGTCTCCGGGCTGAACCAGCAGTGGACAGGCGACCTCTTCACTGCCACGGCTGTCTTCCTGGACGAAGACCTCGGAATCCCCTTCGTATCGACCTGGCGGGACCTCATTGAGAGTCCCAGCGGCATCGCCCTGGAAGAGATCACCGATGTGTCGGTTCCGTTCCTGCGTGTCGAACTAACGGTGCTCGAAGCGCTGTCCGGCCCCTACCGTTCACGGGCCAGGCGGCTGCGTGAGGCGTTGGCACATCATGAAGAGTCGTCGCTGGCTGCTGCGGCGCCGTCATCCACAGCGCCATGATGTCTTCTCTCGCTCAAGTGTCTTCCTGTTCAGGAGGTCGCTGCTGATGAGGAAGTGGGCCTGATTTGGGAAGCCGGCGCAGTTCTCTGCGCAGTTCCCCAAGCGGATCCCGACGCAGCGTCCAGCTGGTGGAACGGTTGTCGCCGGGCCAGGCGGCCGCTGCGGCTTCTCCAAGAGAGCGGGCCGCAGCGTAGTCCCCCTGTCGAACCAGGCATTGCACCATGGCGACGACCGCTCGCTGCACCGGCGGGTCCTGGGACTCCACCATGCCAGAGGCCACGAAATGGGGTGCTAGGCGAAGGTATTCCTGATCGGATGTGCCTTCGCCTGGAATCCGGGCGGCCAGCAGCAAGTGCGCGGCACGCTGGCTCGCCCGCCGGGCGGCGTCGTCCATCTCCGCCTTCACGGCCTGCCGGACGAGGCGGTGTGATGTCAGTGTGCCGTCACGTTCGTTGAGCTGGATAAGGGCCGCACGGTTGAGTTCGCGGATGGCCAGATAGGGACCCAGTGGGTCTCCGGTCAGCGGATTCAGTTGAGGAAGGTTTGGTTGCCTGGGCAGTTCTGATACGCCCGGCAGCAATGCGCGGCTGACCGGAGCATCGCCGAGCCAGGCGCAGATCTGCAGTAATGCGTAGGCTGAGGGGTCTTGATCGCGAAGTTGGTGGAGTGCGACAGACCAGGCTCCGGTGGAACCGGGCGGGCCTGCCTCGGTACGGGTCGCAGCTGCCAGGAGCGAAGCCGGAGCAGGTCGCAGGTAGCTGTCGACAGGCATGCCCGTTTCGGCCAGCATTCGGCTGGCATCCTCTACCGCCTGAGGTAGATCACCCAGATCCTTGGCCAGCTCACCCGCTTGCTCCGCGGTCAGCCGCGGGTTGCGCGCGATCAGTAACGCCGTGCTTTCCGGCCGTTCGAAGACCTCCAGGCGCAGGGCGTCTTGTTCCAGCTCCCAGCGTGGGTCCCTGGAGGTGACAATCACGTGACCTGGACCGCCCACGGGCAGCAGCGGCCGGATAGAGGCGACATTTGGTGCGCCGTCCACCACCAGCAGCCACCGGTCGGCGGCAGCACCGCACCGCAGTGCTTCAAGGGCAGCGACGACCGGGTCGTGACCACTGAGGGTGACACCGTCGGAAGCAAGTCTGTCTGCCATCCTGCGGTAGGCCTCGGGCAGAGCCCGACTGTGCGACAACTGCGGAGGGATCCACCAGATGAGGTCGTAGTCGTCGCCGTACCGGTAGACATATTCCGTGACCAGGTGGGTTTTGCCCACTCCGGCCATCCCCACTACTGCCACTTCGGTAAAGGACCGGCGCGTGAGCATCTCGCGCAGCCGGGTGAGGTGGACCTGTCGGCCGGTGAAGTGGCGATTGCGTGGTGGCACGCTGCTGCCCCACCGGGTGTGCTTGGCCCAACGTGCTGGGCGGCTGCGCTGGGCGGGAAGATCGATGTTGCGGTGCGTGTCAGACGTCGGCGGTTGCGCGGTGGTCGAGGGGGGCACGGCTTGTGTCGCCTGCGCCAGTCGTCTGCCCACAGATCGATGCCTTCCCGACAACGCGGTGAAGACGGTGGCGGACATTCCGGCCCGCCGCAGGGTGTCCACCGTGACGGCAGGGTGGTCAGCGGTGGGGTCGGACAGCGCTGCCGCATCAAAATGCCCCCACACGTCGTCGGTGTCGAGGTGGCGGTGGGTGGCACTCATGGCACGCGCCGTCTCACTCGTGGGGGCGTGCGCAAGGAGCCGTGCACGTAGGCCGGGGACGAAGTCCATCGTCTCGGTGGCGAACTGTGCGGCTGTGCGCGAGGTGTTCGGAGCGGCGCCGACCGACACCAGGGCGCCGACGGCCATCAGACCACTGAGAACGGACGGCAGGAGGGACTCCAGCGCGGGGGCCACGTCGGCGAGTGCAGCGCGCATGTTGATGTCCGTCAGCGGTACGGCAGCCAGGATGCGAGCCGCTTTGAGCTCGTCTGGTGGTAGGTGAGCTGTAAGGCGGCCCTCAAGCGCGACAGGGTCCTCCACGATCGCGGAGCTGCTAGCGGAGGCCGCCGGCAGGGTGGGACCGACGGCAAAGAAGGGACCACGCGCTGAAGGGGGGAGCAGGGTGAGCGTGGGGAGGCTGGCATGGGGGTCTTTCCCGGTGATGAATGCGACCCAGGCCCTGAGGAAGCGTTCTTCCAGTGTGATGACCGGGACCGTAATGCCCTCAGTGGGCACCTGGCCGTCGGGCTTCGACCCGTTCTCGGCCGTCCACTGCGCGTTACTGCGGGGAACGGTGCCGCTGTGGCGTAGCTGGGTTCGCTGGCCTTGTAGGTGGCTGGCGGACCAGGACGAATCGTTCATCATGTGGATAATCGAGAGCAGCTGGCTGTTAGCCAGGGCGTGGAGCGGGCCCATCAGCTGGCCGTCTCGCCATGCGTCGGCCAGTCCATCGGTGAGCAGCAGGACCAGCTGGTGGCTGTTGGTGTGCTGTACCACTCGTACCAGATCGACGGGGCCGGCTTGCGTGGCAGCAACATCGAGCGGAATCTCGCGGATGTTGCGGAAGGCTCCAAGGCTGTACAGAACCTGCCGTAGTTCGTCCACGGTGTGCTGCCAGGGTGCCATGGTGGGGTGGTTGTCCACCATGAGGACTACATCGAAGGCTCGTTCGGGAGCCGGGTGGACGACGGGCATCCAGGATCCGAAGGCTGCGGCGCTCTCTGCGGTCAGCTCTTCATCCAGCACGGTGAAGGATGGTGAGCCCACCGTGACCCGCAGAGGCTTCAGAAGGCGTGCCAGTTCCCTTTTGCGGTGCGGGGTCGATATAGAGGGTGCGCCAACGGGAAGTGGCGCGTATGCCCCCCCGTTGGGGGCTGCTGAGCTGATGGCATGCGGCAGGGACGATTCCCGCACGCCGTGATCGGATGGAGCGGGCTGCACCTGGGTGTCGGGCTGGCGGCGGGACGGAAAGAGGGTACGGAGCGGCCCATCGTCCGTGGCCTGTTGCAGGGTGCCAGGCATATGGCGGGAGAGCCATAGGGCCTCAGCAAAGTCAATGGCCATGACATCAGGCACTGTGCTCTCCCGGTCGGCTGCCATGTCACCCCTTACTGTGCGCGTGTGCTAGTCCGAAAGGTTTCGCCAGAGCGTGTCGAGCAGCAGTTGCCACGTCTCGTTCTGGTCCACGTGGGTTGCGTCCCAGGTTCCAGAGGTGACCAGGTGGACGGCGTTGAGTAGTTGGTCGGCAGCCAGGCCCCCCTCTTGATCGCTACGGGCTCTGAAGTTGTGGATCAGTTCCCGCAACTGCCCGCGCATCGCACCGGGAAAGTGGGCTTCCACCATCGCCGCTAGTTCTTCGGCGGTCGGCTCCTGCAGCGTCAGACGCAGACAGCGCCGCAGGAAGGGAGCCGGAAAGTTGCGCTCGCCATTGCTGGTGATCACCACGATAGGGAAGGCGCGCGTCCGCACTACGCCGTTGGTCACCACGGCCTCCCTGTGGGGATCGTCCGTGCGGACGGTGACCACCGCGTTCGTATGCCGCACCCGCAGTAGCTCGGGGATGGTGAACTCGCCGTCCTCGAACACGTTCAGCAGGTCGTTGGGCAAGTCGATGTCGCTCTTGTCCATCTCGTCGACCAGCAGGACGCGGGGATGTTCGTAGGGCAGGAGCGCTGTGCCCAGGGGGCCCAGGCTGAGGAAGTCTTCCACCCCCGGCTCCGAGGGCTGTTGGTGAGACGGCCCTACCGCCTGTCGTGCTGCGGCAGCCTGGACACGGCCAATAGCGTCGTACTCGTACAGTCCCTGTTTCAGGGTGCTGCGGCTGGTGATGGGCCAGCGCAGCACCCGTCCCAGGCACAGTTCGCGGGCGATGCGGTAGGCCAGGCTCGACTTGCCTGTGCCGGGTCGGCCAGTCACTAGCAGCGGCCGGCGCAGATAGAGGGCGGCGTTGATCACCGCGACCTGCTCGTCGCTGGAGTTGAACGGCAATTGCTCGCTTACCGCTCCCAGCCTGCGGTCGGCCTCGCCGGCATCCTCCTGCGGCGGTTCTACGAGCGGCCCGCCGTCAAACCGACGCCACGGCGGAGGCGCGGGCAGCTCCCGAACACTGCCGGGCCGGGGTGTCCCCGTTCCCTCATAGACCCATTTCGTGCGCTGTCCACCATCCACGGTCATGTCTGCTTCCGTCCCCTCGCCCTCGAATTGATCCCGCGGCCCACAAACAGCATGTGCCAGCCGCCCAGGCCGCAGCCGCTTTCCTTTCACCGGCTCCTGTGCGAGGCTCCGCTCGGGTAGGGTCAGGTCAGCGGCGCATCGTGCAGCCCTCTCCCTGTTGGACCAGCCGGCTCCAGACAGGCCGAGGCAGCGGGGGCCACACGCTGCCTTCCCCTCTAGATGCTTCGCACGGTTGGGCCGGAGAGTATTGCTGGATGCCTTCTCTGCAGCCTTGGGCATGTCCGTCCGTCGGCAAGGAACGCCTTCTCTGTGCGACACGCCTCCGGCCCACCGGCCGGTCTCTATCAGCGGAGGGTCGGACCTGCCTGACGGCGCCTCGGCCGAGTGGATGCACCCTTGATTGCTGTGATGGCCCGACAGTCGTGTACCGCGCAGCCGAACGCGGGCGGGCGCCAGGTGCCCAGTCGGTGGGCGGCGCGAGGCGCCCGCGCGGGTGTTGGTCGGCTGCGCCAGCCCCGTCGGGCGGAACAGCCGCCGCAAGAAAAGGTGGGGCTTACCCGGCAGTCGCTTTGAGGGCTGCCACCAGCTCCTGCCAAGAGTCTCGCGACACGGTGAACAGCAACTGTGGGTTCTTGGAGTCACGCACGCGGATATACCGATCGGCGACGGCGACTTCGACGCAATCGTTGTCGGGGGCTCCGCTGTGGCTACTCTTGGCCCAGACGTCATCCGCCACGTGTCCCCCTCAGCACCGCGGCCATGAATACGGCTCAGAATGCTGACTGCGCAACGCGCGTGGCACGCCCTGCGACGCAAGGGCAGACAGCATCCTTCCCGAGGGTAACGATGACCCTTTCCTAGGTGAACTGTCGGTTTCGAGTCATCCCGCCCGCGGGCGGCCTGAATTGCATGCGTGGTGCCAGCTGTAGTGCACATGAGGCTTCACTCCTGCAGCAGAGCCGCCAGGTCGTCCGCTCCTGCGTCGATGCGCTGGGCCAAGCGCTGCACCAGTTCCCCGACGTCCTGTTTGATACTCAAATCTTCCAGCTGCAAAAATCGCTCAAGGTATGGACGGGTCTCCTCTGCGAGCGTGGTGCTGCTCGACTCCCCGCCCGGATTCTCCAGATGCAGCGAGTCGGGCATCCCGTCAGCGGCGAATTCGAACAAGGTGAAGGGGCCCCGCATACCCGGGTGTGCGCCCTTGTCATACGGGATGACCCCGACGGTCACCCGGGGATGGTCACACAGCTCTACGATACGAAGCAGTTGGGCGTACATCACCCGCCGGCCCCCGACCTGGCGGTGCAGGACCGCTTCGTCGAGGATGACGTGCACCTGTGGCCCCTCATCGCCCTGCAACAGATCTTGGCGCGACAACTGCGCCTCCAGCATGCGGTCATGCGGCTCACTCAGGCTGCCGCCCACGTAGGACTCAGCGATCGCCCGGGCGTACTCCTCCGTCTGCAGCAGCCGTGGCAGCTGGATGTTGTTGAAGTACCGGCAGATGGATGCCGACGCTTCCAGCGCGAGGAACTGGACGAACTCTTTGGACAGCACATCGCGGTACTCGGCATACGGCATCTTCCTGCTACCGCGCGCAAGATCCAGAAAGGTGTCGATCATCCGGCGGTCCGTGAGCCCGTACGTCACCAGCAATGCGCGCAGGTCGTTAACGGAGATGCCGACCTCGCCCGACTCGATCCGAAGGAGCTTGGAGGAAGACCACTCCATCCTCTCGGCCACCTGGCGCTGCGTCATGCCTGCCGCTTGCCGGGCCCGGCGCAGTTCGGTTCGAAGCCTCAGCCGCTGCTCGGCAGCACTTGGCGATCCCACTTTCCGTACTCCTCTTGTTGGATGGTGCAATCTGCAACCTAGCAGATTGAGTAGCAGCTACCGGCAGGCACCCCCGACGGTCGCTTCACATCCCAACAGGTCAGCCTCTGCTGATCATCCATCACACTCGCTCCGCATGTGCTACCTAGCAGTTTGCGGCATTGCATAAAGCAGATAGTCCATCAGCTAGTCTTACATTTGAGAGTAGACTATGTGTGAGCTGGACGAGACGCCACTCTCTCTAGTCGGAACCTCTGATTCCGCCTCAGGCCGCCAGGAGGGCAGGGGAAAGACACCAGCAGCAGTACATCTGCGCTGCGCCTCGGTCCCCACACTGGCGCAACCCGGGCACCAACGGCGCCAACCGGACGACTGAAGTCCGCGATCGGGCGCTTCGACAGTGCCTTCCCCTCAATCGCCGCGGAGCAGTCCTGGTAGAGCTTGCGCCGCTACTGAACGCGCTTGTCCATGCGGAGGATCGCCGACCTCTACCCCGGCGAGGCGAAGGCCGACGCCCGCGACGCGGCTGTGATCGCCGACGCGGCCCGCACCATGCCGCACACGCTGCGCACGCTGGAACTGACCGACGAAATCACCGCCGAGCTCACCGTCCTCGTCGGCTTCGACCAGGACCTGGCGGCCGAGGCCACCCGCACCAGCAACCGGATCCGCGGCCTGCTCACCCAGTTCCACCCGTCGCTGGAACGCGTCCTCGGCCCCCGCCTGGACCACCCCGCGGTGACCTGGCTGCTGGAACGCCACGGATCTCCGGCCGCGCCGCGCAAAGCCGGACGCCGCAAGCTGGTTGAGGTGATCCGGCCCAAGGCCCCACGCATGGCCCAGCGCCTGATCGACGACGTCTGCGACGCACTCGACGAACAGACCGTCGTCGTCCCCGGCACAGGCACCCTGGACGTCGTGATCCCGTCACTGACCCGATCCCTCGCCGCCGTTCACGAACAGCGCCAGTCCCTGGAAGCCCAGATCAAAGCCCCGCTGGAGGAGCACCCTCATTCCAAGGTCCTGACCTCGATGCCGGGGGTCGCGGTCAGGACCGCCGCCGTGCTGCTGGTCACCGTCGGCGACGGCACCGGCTTCCCCACCGCCGCCCACCTCGCCTCCTATGCCGGCCTCGCCCCGGCCACGAAGTCCTCGGGAACCTCGATCCACGGCGAAACACGCACCCCGAGGCGGAAACCGGCAGCTCAAACGGGCCATTTTCCTCTCCGCGTTCGCCGCCCTGCACGACCCCGCCTCCCGCACCTACTACGACCGCTGTCGGGCCCGTGGAAAGACCCACACTCAGGCCCTTCTCCGCCTTGCCCGACAGCGGATCAGCGTGCTGTTCGCAATGCTCCGCGACGGCACCTTCTACGGACCCCGCCTCCCACAAGCAACGGCTGACACGAACCAGCCCAGGGCAGGTCGATTCAGGTCAACACCTTGTGTCGCCTGTCCACGCCGAGATTTCCGCGACGCCCCGCCGGACAGCTTCTTCCTGGTCCTGGGCGAGATTCCTGCAGGCCGCTGCGACGGCCGGCACACCGTCCGGTCCCACGAGCGCGTCGTGCACCCCGGTCTGCAGCCAGTCAGCCTGGTTGTCGTCAGCCTCGACAACCGCGAGAGCGATGAGTCTCACGGCGGCCACCGTCCCGATTCGGGCCAGGGCCTCTGCCGTCTGTCGTGTCACCGCCGTGTCCTCGGCATCCAGCAGCAGCCCCACCAGCACTGCCGCAGCCTCAGGAACATCGGCGAAGGAAGCGAGGTCACGCCCAGCACAAACACGTTGCGTCCACGAAGGAGACGACGCCTTAGCCAAGGCCGCCTCCAACCCACTCATCATCTCTGGCACGACGAGACAGTCTCATGCCCCACGAAGAAGGCCGAACCTCCGGCCGAAGCTGCCCACCCGCTTGACGAAGGGCATAGAGGCACCCCCGCTGAACACCCCCAAGAGGGGCAGCATCGCACAGCCCACACCCCCGCCCAGACACAAATCGCGCCGGCCACGACAGCATTGCCGTGAGACTCACGCACCTCGCACCTCGCACAGCCGCGTCGGCATCACCGTCGGCAAACCGAAACCATCCTGGTGCCGGTGAGAAGGAGCCGTGCACGACGCGGCCACCTCGTGGGAACACCCCCGCTCCCGCAGGATGATCCCGCTGCTCTGCAGGTGAGCTCTGTGCCGGTCGGCTTCACCAAGCGGCACAGTTCACGGTCGACTGCGCTTGCGGGGCGTACACGACGCCGTAGTCGCGGTCGAAGCGGTTGGCCTCCGCAGCCGATCCTGTGAGCCGGTGCAGCCAGAACCCGTAGGCCACCGACTCCATCTGCTGCTGCGTCAGATGCAGCCGCCACCGGCTGACGCCACGGTCGTAGACGGCCCTGCGGACTTCCTCTGCGAGACCTGGCGCCGGCCGCGATCTCAACTGATCTGTCAGCGCGAGGAACACCCGCAGCGCAGCCATCTGTGACGGCGCGAGCTCCACCAGCCTCTCCCCCGGCCCGGGCCGCGAGGCCACCGGATCAGGCCGCGAGCAGTCGTAGGCGAGCAGATCATGCCCAGCGGCCGCCAGACGCACCGCCCAGCGCACCGGGCGTCCCTCCCATGCCGACAACTCGGCACGCGTCTCCCGGTCGGCGGTCTCCATCAGACCCTGACCCGCCAAAAGCCGGGCAGCACGCCGTAACGGTGCCGCCTCCTCGAGGACCCAGCCGTGTTCGGCCTTCTCCTCGTACGCCCGCACTACACGGAGGGCCTCGAGCACCTTGTCTCCCCTCACCCCGGCACTCCAAGCCCCTCCTCGTCAGCCACTCAGCCATCCACTCGTCGTGACGAGGGTGCTACACCGCCTACAGGGCACGAGAGGTTCGACTGTCGCTATCACGCGATCGTGTGACTGGCCCGCCGTGAGGGTGCATGCGTTCGATTGTCGGCCGCGCCGCTGTTCGGCCAGCCGCACTCAGCCCGCCGGGGCCGTCGCGAAAGAAGGACGCGGTGAGCACTCCAGGTGCAACCCGTGATCTTCGAGTCTCGAAGTGGCTGTCCTGGCACAAGATGTCGACCCCGCGCCAAGACTTCGTGCCGCTTGCGGGTCTTCTTCATCTGGTCAAGGCCTGTCGGGATCGCCCTCGCGGCGCGGGATCGGGCGCGCACATCTGCGGCGTTGTCGTCGGTCGCCCACGGCACGGACGCCCTCCGCCTGCAGCTGCACGGACCAGGCCCCTGCTCGAGTCGCCCACGAGGTAACGCACCTCGGCTGACTGAAGATTGTCTGGTCAACCGCTGCTCTCGGCCTTGTTCAGGTCGCGCCAGAATCGTATCGGCGGGACCCTTGCAGTGCGGGACACGTACCGGACACGCCGCTCAGGTGAGGGAGGACGGTACAGGATGAAACTTTTCCCGGTTTCCCGACTTCGCACGACCACGACCGTCGCGGCAGCCAGCGCGCTTCTCGCGGCAGGCTTCATCGCCGCTCCCGGGTCTGGTGCGGCAAGTGCGACTTCAGATGCCCGAAGCAGCGTCAAAGGCCCTTACACATCGTGCTACAAAGACGGCGATAGCTTCGGCAAGGGCACCCCTGTCGGAAGCGGTCCACTGAAGTGGAAGTACGCCGGCACTCCCTACGTCGGCGCGCGCTATGACCGCTGCCAGAACGAAGTGACCTTCTATTACGGCGGCGACTACAGGTTCCCCGCCTGGTATGAGGTCAAGTGGAGCCTCACGCAGGTGCACACCTTCAAAGATCAAGCGACAAAGGCGCGCAAGGCGACAGTCACTGCTGGCCACGGCGGCAACCCCAACAACTACACGCTGCAGGTGCGGGCATGCAGCGGCACTCTCTGTACTCGCTGGTCCCCCATGATCATCCTGTCCTACTACCCCTGATGAGTGAGTGGGGGACCTGCCAACTCGGAGGGCGGCAGCGAATCCTGCTGAAGCACAGGCCGGGCAAGCTGCATGGCGACAGGACACGGCTACAACCACCTGCGGGGATGGTTACGCGGCCGCCGCATCACGCCGATCGCCCGCAAAGGGACAGACTGCAGCCAGCGGCTGGGCCGGCACCGAACGCAAAGCCAGCCACCACTTCGTGGCCTTCACCAGCATCGCCTGCACCTCATCTGCAACTGCCGACTCACCAAATGAGATGACCTGATAAGGATCAGCGGAGCCGGTCGTAGACCAGGGCCATCTCGCCGAGGTCGCCGGTCTCCTGGTGGGTGAGCTTCCACTTCGAGGCGGGGAGGCCGTCGTCGAACAGGCGCAGGCCGCCGCCGGCGATCTCGGGGATGACGATGAGGTACAGCCGGTCGATCAGGTCGGCCGACAGCAGCGCTTTCGTGATGCTCGGGCTGGTGTTGACGAGGATGTCGCCCTCGCCGTCGGCTTTGAGGTCGGCGACGACGTCGGTGACGGGGCCGTTGGCGATGCGGGCGTGATCCCACGGCGCTTGGGTCAAGGTGGTCGACAGGACGACCTTGTCGGTGTCGACCAGCCACTTGGCGTACCCGCGGTCGCGGGGGTCGGCGCTGTCGTCAGCGGCGACGGAGGGCCAGAACGCGAGGAATCCTTCGGCGAGGACCCGGCCGAGGAGCGCGGTGGTGGCGTTCTCGCGCATGCGGGTCATCTGGTCGCGGGAGACGTCGGAGGTGGCGTAGGCGGCGAACGCGGCGAAATCGGCGGGGCCGCCGGCGCCGTGGTAGCGGCCGTCGAGACTGATGACCAGGTTGGCCGTCACCTTGCGTCCGGTGGTCTGCTCGGTCATGTCGTGCTCCTTGTCTCAGGGTCGCGCTCGGTGAATTCGGTGGTGTGAGGACCGGCTGCCACGAGCGCGGCGAGCCGGTCGAGGGACTGGCCGAAGCCGATCTCGATGCCGGCGACGAAGTCCGCGGAGTCGACGGTGCTGTCGGTGATCCGGTAGAGGACTTCGAGGTCGGTGCCGGCTGTGGTGGGCCGGAGGTCGAAGACGAGGTGGCCGGTGAAGGCGAGACCGCCGTCGGGCAGGAGGGGGCAGAGTCGGTAGGCCAGGCGTTCGGTGGGCCGGACCTCCTCGACGGCGCCCCGGGCGCGTCCGACGACCGCGGCGGAGTCGTCGGCGTCCTCGTCCTCGCGGTACTCCAGGACGATCCGCCCGCCCGGCCGGGCCTCGAACACGAGCTCCGAGACGCGCAGGCCGTCCGGCGCCCACCAGTGAGCGGTCAGCGACTCCTCGGTCAGGTGCCGCCAGACCGTCTCGGGTCGCGCAGCCAGTGACCGCTGGAAGCCGAACGAGCGTCCGTCGGCCCAGCCGGGCTCCTGCGCCGCGGATCGTTCGGCGTCCAGTTCGAGCCCGTAGCGGTCGTAGGTCTCGCGCATGCCGGCCTTGTCGGCCGCGTCCGCGAGCCGGTTGAGGACTGTGGCGAGGTCTCGCAGAGGACCGGGCTGGAGGGCGTAGACGCGGCGCTGGCCGGTGCGCCGGGAGGTCACGACACCGGCACGCTCGAGGGCCTGCAGGTGCTTGGTCGTCTGCGGCTGCCGCGCCCCGGCGAGCTGGGCCAGAACCCCGACCGAGCGGGGTCGCTCGGCCAGCAGTGCCACGAAGCGCCAGCGGGCCGGGTCGGCCAGCACGGAGAGAAGTGCATTCATGAGAAGAAGTATTCTCTATCTAGAATATTCGTGTCAAGGAATATTCTAAGTGCACTCGAATGGCAACGCTCAGTAGCGGAGACGAACGGGTTCGGCCGCACCTCGGCGGCCCACCCGCGGGCGGCCAGCCGCTTGACCCGCGAGCGCAGTCCCTCGATCCGGGTCGGTCTCGCCTCCCACTCCAGCCCGGCCAGGATCTGCTTCACCCGCATCCCACTGGCGGCCTCCGGCGCGGCGAGCACCCGCAGGATCTGCTGGTATTCGGGCGCGAGCACCTCAACGACGGCGTTCTCACCCCGATGCGGAACGGTCGAGCCTGCTACCGCACCACGGGTCAACGCGCCGCCCTGACCAGCCTGTTCACCCGACACCTCGGCCACCGTCTCCCGAGCTCCGGCCAGCCTCACCAGGGCACCTTCCGCCGCCACGAGCGCGTCCTGCGCCCGCTCGGCCTCCTCCCGCAGCCGGGCTGCCTCCTCACGGACTTCCACTTCCGGGCCTCCAACATTCCGAGCACCGAGGGCACAGCCACCTCCACGGACGAGACGAGCAGACGAACCACCCCATCTCTCCCGCCTACAAGCGGAGTTCATACCCACCAACCTCGAACCACACGATCATGTTCGGAAAGCGGAAGCCTTCTCAGTTCAATCGGTGGCGTGTACGACCATTCCCCGTCCGGCGGGCCGGTGTGGGCGTTCCAGCTCATCAACGGATCACAGGACATAGCTGTGATCAAAAGCGTCGCCTACTGGATCGTGTTCAGCCAGCCGCGCTCGCCGCCGGGTCGACCAGCCCCGGACACTGGCTGTCCCAGGAGGAGATGGTGGCGGCCATCAAGACCCGGCAGCTGACGAAGGGCGAGGACTTCGACTTCAAGCACCTGGGCCGCGGCGCCTTCATCACTGCGGACCGCCTGACCGGTATCGGCTGGCTCTCAGAGAGGGCAGTGCAGGCGGTCCAGGACCTCTTCGTGGAAGTCAGGGTGCTCGACCGTGCAGGAGACGCCCATGAACGTGATGCCGCTGATGAAGAACGTCGACCAACCGCTCCGGCACCCCGCCCCTCCCTTTCTGGTCTGAGCGGGCGGCTTGTTGTTGACCGAGGAGTGTGCGATGCCGCCGACGCTCGGGCGGATGGAGCAGCGTGAGGCGCGGGAGTCGCTGCGGCCGTGATCTGTCTGTGGAGTTCGGCGAGGTAGAAGCGGTCAAGTAGGACGGCTGGCTGGCTCGCGGAACCCGAAGTCGCCGAAGGATTGGATATGCCCGACGCTGTGCCGGGGTGGTGTTCGGCGCATGATGTCGATCAGTTCTCGTGGTGTCTGGCTGGAGAGGGCTCGGAAGTCTCGGTTCATGTGGGATTGGTCGTGGTATCCCGCCAGGCTGGCCAGGTCGGCGAGCGAGTCCAGGCTGTTCGATGCCATGGTCAGGGTCCGGTGGAACCTGATGATGCGGGAGAGCGTTTGAGCAGGCAACCCGATGTGCTCGCGCAGCAGCCCCTGTATGCGGCGCTGACCGAGGCCGGTGGCCAGCATCAGCTCGCGTAAGGACACGGCGCCGCCACGATCACGCAGCAGAGCCCATGCCTTGACCGCAGCAGGCGAAGGAGGCGTCCCGCCTCGGAGCCGCCGGGTGAGCAGGGCGTCGAGAATCTGCCAGCGGCGGGGCCAGTGCGGTGCGGCGGCCAGTTGTTCGGTGGCGTTTGCAGTCCAGCCGGATCCCATGATGTGGTCCGGGTCGATCACTGTCTTCGCCAGGTGCTGCAGGGGAATGTTCAAAAGCTGGTATGCGCCCAGCGGCGTGAGGTCGATCTCGAGGGCATACCCGGATCCGTCGAAGCCCGCGAGCGTGGACGTGGTCTGCAGGCCTGCGATCATCGCCGGCCACGAGGCGGAGGGCACTGCCTGTTCGGGACCGCTGTGGATGGTCAGCGGCTGCCCCCACGCCAGGAGCAGGGTGACGGTCGCCGAGGGAAGGGTGACCCGCGCGGGCCTCGCGCCCTCCATGCGGTGACCTCGATAGCCGACGACGATGCCGCGCAAGGATGCGGCGGGATGTCCGGTGTACTCGCCAGGCTGGTCGATCGGTTCGGTCACTGCTGACGTTCCTCCGCTGTGATTGCGCCTTCGTACAAGACTCCCGGCGGTCGGTGCCGAAGGCTAGGGCCTGCTCGGTCATCCGGGCAGCCAATGAGAAGCCTGCAACTGCCAGCGGGCCAGCTCAGGCTCACTCTGCGTTGATGGCGATGACCGGCCGTCGGCAGGACGGGCCTCGGCACCGCGGCAACAAACAGGGGGAGATGGACCCATGCCCACGCGAACAAAACGAAGCGGACTCCTCGCCGTGCTGGCGACGGCCGGACTGCTCGCCAGCGCCTCCCAAGCGGCGGCCTCCCAACCAGAATCGGCGGCCCCGGCGGCAGCGCGTCAGGCTGCCTCACTGGTCTACCTGAACACGGTGGTCGACCAGTGGAGCCACTGGACCCCCGACTGGCACAACGAGTCGCACGCCGGCACGCTGTACGCGGGCCGGAGCTACTTCTACTGCTACACGTACGGCGTCACCTACACGGGCAACGGCCATACGAGCTCGGTGTGGCTCCGCACGGACGACGACACGGGCAACCGGAACGTGTGGGTGAGCGACGTGAACCTCGACCCGTACGGGTTCAGGTACGACGTCAACCTGCTGCCCCACTGCTAGGCCGTCTCCTTCAAATCATCTCGCTGACCGGATGAAGGTGGCGGCGAGGTAGATGGTAGCGGTCTTGTCGTAGCGGCCAGGCCGCGCCACTGCTTGAACTTGTTGATGGACCGCTCGACGGTGCTGCGCCGCTTGTATGCCTCGCGGTCGAAGCCGACGGGCGGCCGCCGGATCGGCCTCTCTTCTTGCGCTTGGCGATTTGATCGGAGGATTGAGGAATCACCGCCCGGACCCCACGTCGGCAGAGATGGGTCCGGATTCGCGCGGGACGAGTAGGCCTAATCGGCCAGGGCTACGTCTGGCGTGCTCCTGGGTCGGCCGTGGACCGGGGCACCCCGAAGCAGGGTCATGACCTGGGTGAACGCGGGTACGTCGCCTGCTTGGCCAGGTGTGAGTACGAAAGCGAGCGGTCGGCAGTGGCTGTCCGCGGCGAGGTGGATCTTGGTGGTCAGCCCGCCACAGGACCGTCCGAAGGCATCGCCGACCAGCTCGCGGCCAGCGCCCCTATTGACGGGCCCCAGCGCCGTGCTGGTGAGCTCGGACGATGGTGAGTCGACCGCGAGGCCGGCACGTCGCAGCTCCACGAGAGGGGCCTCGTGCCGACGGGGCCACACCCCAGCCTCGGTCCAATCCCGCACCCGCCGCCAGCAGGTGACCCTGAGCTGGAGATCCACTCAGCCGGCACGTCCGCCGGACGACGTATCGAGGGGATCGAAAGCATGACGCCCCCGGTAGGCGCATGCCCCTGTCCCCGTGATTGCTGGACGAACAGAAGAAACATATGAGGCGTGCCGTCAAAGCGGCGCTGGTCGCGGCGTTGGTCACTGGCTGCTCCGCCGTAGCTACCAGCCCAGCATCAGCTCAAGGCGCAATGATCACGACGTACGAGCGGGTGAATGTACGCGACTACCCAACGTCAAAGAGCGCCTGGGAGGACGTGTACCCGGCCAATTTCACGGTCTTGGGCCTGTGCTGGGACTGGGGCGAAACCATCACCGACAACGGCTACACGAACGACGTCTGGGTGGCCACCGGCAAGAAGGGCAGCCGCTACTCGTACTGGGTGAGCGCCGTCTACCTGAAGGGAGACAAGTACGGCGGTCTGTCCGTCGAGAACGGCTACTGCTGGGACGGCTGACTGGCGGCCGTGGAGCACAACCACTGCTCCCCCAGCTCATCCTGGGAGCGCCGTACCAGCCGCATGACCACGCGCCTGAACGTCATCGACTCATCCGACGGCCCCACCCGCCACAGCTCCCAGGCCGCCGGAAAGCCGCCACCGATGCACCCGCTCCCCCACCGCCGCTCACGGAACCCTGACCCGTCCACGCTGACCCGCCTGGGCGTCGGACCCTGCGCCGCCTGCCAGCGAAAGACCCACAAGTACGGGCACAGCGGCATACCGCTGTGCCCGTCGGCCTGGGCAGCCGGCCACGACAAGATCGCCGAAGCAGCGCTCATGGCCCTCAAGTACCACGGGTCCGTCGCTCAACTGCTCCACGCCCACGGCTTCGGCTCGCACCTTCTCCGTCCGCCACGCCGCCGTCACCGATCCGAACTGCTCGTGGGAGAAGTGCGCCGACTGGAGCTACAGCGGCGTCCCTGCCAGCATCGCCAACCACCGCAAGGATCATCCCGACCGGCATGTCCTCGCCCAGGCGATTCGCGCCCTCGGCGGCACCTGGGATCCACAGCGTGCCATCAAGGCTCTCGGCGGCCACGGTCACACGTGGGAAGACCAACGGGCAGTGGAGAAACGGGTCCGGCAGATCCTGCGCGACCTGTGCGTGGACGGGCTCATCGTCAAAACCGACCCTCAAGGGGCCGCCTACGACCTCGTTCAGGAGTAGAGCCAGGGACGGTTCAGCCCTCGGGGACGGGGGTGCCCTGGTGGTAGTAGAGCCGCCATCCGGTGTCCCCCTCGCCCTTGCGCCACAGGGAGCTGCGGCGGGCCCGGCGGCCGGGGATGACGCTCTCGTACGTCAGGTGCACGAGGTCCGGGGCGAGGAGCACCCCGCGCATGCGGGAGGCCTCGATGCGCGGGCTGTCCGCTCCGCCGTGCAGGGTGGGCAGGGCCGCGACCACCTTCATCGTCCCCGAGCTGACCCTGGCCCCGAGCGTTCCCGCAATGGCCGACTTGGTCCCGCTCTTCGAGGCCTCGCGCGCTGAGGCCCTCACGGCCGCCGAGTCCCGTGCCAGGGAACTGTTGATACGTCTGGCCGCATAGCACCACCGCGTCCCGCGCACCGACAGAGCCGGTCACGCTGGCCCGCAGGGCTGCGCCGCGAGGCGCGAGCGGCTTGCCCACTTACTGATCGTTTCAGAATGAATGGCGCGTCGGCAAGTGGTCGCGGCGCGGCGCTCACCGGCCTGTTGTTGGGCTCGTCAGTGGCGGCCGCCGCGGCGGTGGCCCCAGGACTCGTCGTCGACGAAACGGCCGCGGTCGTCGCGCAGGGTGGCGGTGTCGTAGTCGTTGTTCCACACGTAGGCGCGGCGGCCCTGGTAGAGGTCGGTGCGGGTGTCGCGGCCCTCACCGGTGTGGACGCGGACGGTGGCGCGGCCGGCCAGGCGGTAGTGGTCGAAGGTGTAGCGGTGGCCGGACTCGTCGCGCAGGACCCAGCCGTCGAGGTTGACCGCGCTGCGGCTGGTGTTGGTGAGCTCCACCCACTCCTTGTTCAGCGAGCGGTTGGAGCGGTCGTCGCGTCCCGGGGAGTCGTACTGGACGGCGGAGATCTCCACCTTCGCGCGGGCCGGGCGGGCGTGGTCGGCGGCGGTGGCGGGCAGCGCCGCCACCGAGACCAGGGCGCCGGCCGCGAGCGCGGCGGCGGCCAGACGGCGGGCGGTGACGGAAGAAGAAACGGACAAGAGTCCCCCAGACAGTGCGAGCACCCTCCCGCCGGCGGCTTGCGTGGCCGCCGTGGAAGTCGGTGCGGTGTGCGGGTGGCGGCCGGGCCGGCCGCGCACTCACACTCTGTCCACCCCGTGCGGGAGTTGGGAGGGAAACATGGACTGTGTTACCTGTTGCCCATATTTCCATGACTCTTGGCTGCATCCTCCATCTATGTCACGGGTGCGTGATGTTGACGGCGCGACAGCTCCGGCCTCCTTGCGGGCGTTGGCCGAGCCCTCGAGTTCGCCACGTCACGCCACCCCAGCGCGGCATGGACCGTCACCCGAAAGTGAGTAACAGCCTCCATGTTCACGGCGGCCGGATGTGGATGAGGAAGCGGAACATGGCACACCGCAGAGCCGTGCAGCGATCCCAGGCGGCCGGTCAGCTCTCCGATGGGATGCGTGCGGCGAGCTCCCGTGCCAGCCGGTCGGCCTCCCAGGCGACCGTCCCGCCGTCCTCCGCGACCGTGCGCAGCACTTTGAGCAGCTCGTACGTCTCCTCCAGCGTCAGCAGGCGCAGCCGCTCGACGTCGTGCGGCATAGGGGCGAAGTCGATCTCATCGAGGTCAAGGTGCTCGTAGCCGTCCATGACCAGCGCAACGTCAGCGGCTGTCGCCAGGTCACGGAAGGACGAACAGCTGATGAGGCGGCGGGCCGGAATGTTGCCGGCGCCGCAGACAAAGGGCCTGTCGTGAAGGACGATCGCCCATACGACGACAGTCTCTCGGGGACTTTCGCCGAACGATGGCCCGTGCAGGGCGAGGGTCAAGGACACGACCTCTGGCACTATCCCGCCTTCCGCCACCGAACCCGATCACGAAACCCCGGTCCGGGGATGTGAGTTGCGCACACTGCAACGCCCGGCGCAACCGCTACTCCCTCAACCACCAACACGGTGTCCACTGGTCAACGACCGCGCCTCAGGCGACCCCCCAGCGGGTCATCGCGCACCCTCACGGCCCATCTGCGTGCGCCCGCTGACGGTCCGGCGGGCGAGTGCGGGCGCGAAGTCGGCGGATCCCTCGTGTGAGAGGGCATGTGCGAGGTCCATGCCGTCAGCTCACTGGCAGCCCCCGACCGCGCTGACGGCCACAGCCCCCGACCACGGTCACGTTCCGGCAACATGCGCACTGGGCTGGCGTGGTCGGACTCACGGTCGGGCCGACCACGCCCGTTGCGCCAGCCGACGTTCGCGCAGGCGCGGTTGCGCAGCGGCGCCGTTGCTCGCTGCGCAGTCGGCTGGGCAACGCCTCCCGGGTCTTGCGCAGTCGGCATATGCAGCCCCTGCGCACAGCGGACAGGCGGGGCCGGCGGTGGTCTGCCCTGGGCTTGCCGGGCCAGTCCGCCTCACCGCTTTCACGGCGATGGTCGGTTCCGGCCGTGCCCGGTCGCGCCGTCTGGGGCCAGGTCGGGGCTGTGGTCGGGCCGACCACAGCCCCGACCACGGGCTCGTGTCCTCATCGTGATTGTGGTCGGGGGCTCATGGTCGGTGGTCGGGTCGAGGTCGGCGGGTTTCCTCGTAGTCGACAACAACCGTTCTGACCTGGGAGTTTGACCATGTCCCCTGGCAAGCAGGGCTCGGAGAGCGAAGCGGCTGTCCCGATGGCCGCAGGTGCCCGGCTGGAGAAGATGAGGCGGCGCGTGCGCCTGTCGCGTCTGGTCCTGTTCACCGCGATCGCGGCCGGCCCTGTCGCCCTGGGCGTCGCCGTGATGTCCGGCCCGGGCACCGTCGCGGCTGCTCCCCCGGACAAGCCGACCGCCGTGCGCAGCGCGGCCGCCGGAGCAGACCCGGGCGGCTATGCGCAGGTGTTCGTCGACGCGTGGTTGCGCAGCAGCGCCGACGACGCGGACAGTGCGCAGGCGCGGCTTGCGCAGTCCCTCGCTGTGGACGTCGATCTGCCGAACCCGGTCGCCGGTGTGCACCCGAAGCCGACATCGGTGAGCGCCGTGCGCAGTGTGCAGCAAGGGCCCGGCGCGTGGGCGGTGACCGTGGCTGCGTACTACGCCGACGGACGGCTGCGCTATTTCGTCGTGCCTGTCAGGGCCGACGCGAGCGGTGCCTCGTTCACCGTGACCGGTGCCCCCGGTGCGGTGGCCGGCCCGGCGCGCGCCGCGGTGGCCCCCTCGCGGTACAGGGTGAGCGTGCCGGCCGGCGGCGATCTGTCTTTGGCCCTCGGCGAGTTCTTCGGCGCGTATCTGACCGGGGCTGCAGAGGTGGACCGCTACCTCGCACCCGGGGTGAAGCTGTCGCCGCTCTCCCCCGCCCCCTACACCGCGGTCACCGTTCAGCAGGTGGCCGCGGTGGAACAGGCCGCGGCCGCCGAGCAGGTGCCGGCCGACGGCACGACGGTCCGCGTCCGCGTTCGGGTCGACGCGCGGGACGACGCCGTGCGCTGGCCGCTGGCGTACGAGCTCGCGCTCAAGGCCCGCTCTGGCCGGTGGGAAGTCGCAGCCCTGGAGTCCGGGACCGCTCAGGCGGGCGGTGCGCGGTGAACACGGTGCACAGCCTGATGCTCGCAGGTCAGCTGGACGACCTGGGCAACTCGTGGATCACCATGTTCAAGAACTGGGCGACCAAGGGGCTGCAGGCCGGTCTGCTCGTCCTCGTCGTCGTCACCATGATCCAGAAGTTCTCGCTGAAGGCGGGGATCGGCGCCCTGCTGCTGATGGTGATCGCGCTGGGACTGTACGACTCGCGCGACAGCCTCGCGAACATGTTCGAGGACGAGGTGAAGAACCCCTCCAAGGGCGCACCCGCCGTCCCGGGCATGGTCCAGTCCGAGCTCCCGAACTCCCCCATGCACGCTCCCGACGCCGGGGGCCGGCTGTGACCGCGACCACCGGCCGGGTGGGCCGCTTCTACACCTCTGCCCGCCGCCACCCCTGGGTGCTGGGCAAGGTCGCCGACTGGCGGATCCCCCTCGGCCCCTACACCCCCGCGCAGATCGCGTTCGCCGTCGGCGGCGGCTTCTTCCTCGTCAAGACCCTCGGCTGGTGGTCGTGGATGGGCCCCGTGCCCATCGTTGCCTGGCTGCTGACGATCTGGGCGGTGCGCCGGCCGAAAGTCCGGGGGCGTGCCCCCCTGCAGGCGGCCCTGGGCTGGGTGCTGCTCGCCTGGCAGCCCCGCGGAGGGCGGATCGGCGGGCGGGCCGCCCGCGACCACCGGTCGCATCCCCTGCTCGGCGGTTTCACGATCGAGGACGCGCCCGCGCACGCTGCGGGGGCCGCACTCTCCCGTCCGGCTGCGCATCGTGCCGCCCGGGCGTCGCGGCCGGGCCCGGCTGCGGGTCGTGTGTTCACCCGCCACCGCACACAGCCGGCGGCTCCCGCAGCGCCGGTGCATCCGGTGTCGCGTGTGCAGCAGTTGCTCACCCTGGCCGGGCAGGGCGGGGGTGTGCGGTGAGGGTTGCGGTCCGTCACATCGCCGGGCACCTGGTGTGGTCGACGCAGGGCAGCGTGTGGGCGCTCTACCGGCTGCACCCCGGCCCGGACGCTCAGGGGCGGTGCGAGGAGAGTGTCCAGGGCACCTACGTGACGTCCCCTGTGCGTGACGAACAGCTCGCCAGGATCACCCATCTGGTGCGGTCGCTGTCCGGGGCGCCGCGGTTGTTCGGGCTGTGCGCGCAGGTCGACCCGGGCGAGATCGCGCTGCGCATGATCGAGGGCATCGAGCCGGCCGGGCAGGCGCCAGGTGCGGGCCGGCACCCGTGGGTGGAGAACGTCGAGGCCACCCTTGATCTGCTGGACGGCCAGGAGATGCACCGCCGCACCCTGTGGCTGGCGGTGCCGCTGCAGACCGACAGCGCCGGCCTGCAGATATCGGCTTCCCTCGGTGCGGCGTGGGCCCAGCTGTCCCCGATGCTGGGCGTGCGGCCTGCGCCGGTGACACGGCGCGAGGTGAGCTCCTACCGCGAGCAGGCTGTGCGGGTGGAGGCCGCCCTCGCCGGCGGCGTGGCGTTCCGTCCGGCCCGCCCGGCGGAGATCGTGTGGATGATCCAGCACGCCCTTCACCGCGGCCTGGCGGAGCCGCTGCTGGCCGAGGCCGAGAGCAGCGGGCTGTACGGCGGGCGCATCCAAGACGGTGTGCTGCGCTCCCCCAGCTACGCCGACCTGGGCCAGGTCCGTCTGCAGGAAGGCGGCATCGACCCCGGTCTCGACGACGTCGACGGACTCAAGAGCGCGGGCCGCATCACGCGGTCGGGCCGCACGGCCTGGTGGCGGCTGAACGTCGGCTCGCCGCTCGGGCGACGTTGGCTGCAGGTCGAAACGGACGCCGGGGTGGGCTATCAGGTGCAGTTGGCGCTGGCCGAGTGCCCTCCCGCGGTCAGCCAGCATGCCGCGGATCTGTTCGCCCAGCTGGAGCTGCTCGACTTCCCCGTGGACTACAGCGTCGATCTCACCCTGGTGCCTGCGGAGAAGGCTCGCGCCCAGGTGCGGCGCAAGAAGAACGAACTCATCGACCAGGCAGACCAGTACGACGCCCGGCCCACCGGCATGCCCGCCTCGCTCACCGAGGCCGCCCGTGACCTCGGCGAGCTGGACGCCCGCCTTGCGCGCACCAGCGTGGAAGTCGAGGTGCAGTCCGTCACCGTGCTGACGGTGTGGGGCCCGACCGCCGCCGTCTGCGACGCCCGGGCCCGCGCTCTGGCCGCGCTGCTGGGCGGCGCCGACTACCGTGCGGTGCGCCCGGCAGGCCTGCAGGAGGCCCTGTTCGCCCTGGGCCTGCCCGGCACGGTGCGGCCCGGCGTGGTGCGCGAGTTCATCCAGCACCAGATCTCCGAGGACTGGGCGCTGGGCGGGGCCTTCACGACTGCGGAGGTCGGCGACCCGAACGGCATGTTCCTCGGCATTGACCTGGACAGCGGGACCACCCGCCCCGTGATGATCAATGTCGCGGACGCCCCCAAGGTGGACGCGTCGGCCTCGATGGGCGTCGTCGGTGACCTCGGGGCGGGCAAGAGTGTGCTGCAGAAGCTGCTCGCTGAAGCGGTGTGGGCGCGCGGTGGCTGCGCGATCTGCATCGACCGCACCCCCGTGCGCGAATGGGCCGCCTTCGCCCGCACCGCGGCGAAGGACCGCGTTCAGATCATCGACGCCGCCCAGGCTGAGGTGTCCATCGACCCGCTGAGGATGTTCGCCGGCCCCGAGGGACGGCACTACGCCCTGTCGTATCTCACCCTGCAGCTCGGCATCGGCCCGATGAGCACCAACGGCGAGGTCCTGCACCACGCCGTCGAGGAGGCCGCCGCCAGCCCCGAGCCGTCCATGCACCGCGTTCTTGACGTTCTCGAGGAGATGGCCGCGAGCGAGGCGGGCAGACGGCAGGACGCGGCGGCCGCCCTCGCCGGCCTCATCCGCGTCGTGGCCACCAATCCCCTGGCCCGGATGGTCTTCGACCCGACGCTGCCGCCGGTACGGCTGGACGCCTCCAGCAGCACCGACATGATCGTGATCACCACGACCGGGCTGACCCTGCCGCCGAAGGCCGCGTTCGACAAGCCCGAAGTCCTGCACCAGCAGCCACTGGAAGCCCTGATCGGGCGTGCGGTGCTCTACCTGATCGCGGTGATCGCCCGGCAGACGGCCTTCGAGGTCCCCGAGCGGTTCACCGCGGTGGTGCTGGACGAGCTGTACTGGCTCACCTCGTCCGCCGAGGGCACCGCCCTGGTCCACGAAATCCTCCACGACGGCCGCAAGCACGGCGCGGGCCTGATCGCCGGCTCCCACGACGCCGACGAACTCGGCCCCGACCGCGGCCTGATGGCCTACCGCGCTCTCGCCCGCACCGCGGACCGCGAACGCGCCCGCCGCGGTCTGGACTTCCTCGGCCTCGACCCGGGCGACCTCGAGCTGCTGCGGCTGGTGACCACCGGCCTGTCCCCCGTCGGACAACGCGGCCGCGAAGGCGAGTTCCTCCTCGCGTGCCCGCGGCAGAACACCGGCCGCATCAAGGTCGTCATCCCCCGCATCGAGCGGATCGCCTCCTCCATCGCCACCACGCCCGGACGCCGCACCACCACACCGGCAGGCCGCACCATCACGTCCGGGGCCGCACCGCTGGCCGGCGCGGCCCCGGACGAGAGTCCGAAGGAACTCCGATGACCTCATTCCCGCCCAGCCGTTCCCGGCGCCTCGCCGCAGCCGCGAGCGCTCTCGCAGCGATCGCCGTCACCGTCGGCGTGCTCGTCCTGGTGCTCGGGGCGAGCCTGCCGCAGGCATGGTGGCCGCGCACCGGACAGGCCTTCGCCTCCGACGCCGCCCCGGCGCCCGCGAACGCGTGCGATCGGATCACCGGTCCGGCCAAGGCGTACTGCGAGCGCGGCCGCCGTGTCTCGAGCGCCGGATCGGACAGGGACGGCAGTGGCACCGCCGCGTGGAAGCTGCTGCTGGCCGCGACAGCGGTAGGCGCGCTCCTGGTCTGGCGGTGCCGGACGCCTACGAGGCAAGGGCGGCCTTGAGATGTTGCGTGCAGACCGTGGCGCGCAGCGTGCGGCTGGCACGGTCCTGCTGCTCACCGCTGTGTTCGTCATGGTGAACAGCCAGGTCGTGTACGCGGCTGGCAGCAGCAGCGAGACCGGGGACCTGCTCGCCCCGCTGAACATCTCCTCCTCCGAGGGCGTGCCGATCGACGGGTACGACCTGAACGCTTCAGGCGGCTCCATCGTCGCCTTCAAGACGCAGGCCCTCGCCTTCGCCCTGTCCGGCCTGTTCACCCTGATCCGGCTGCTGGTCGGCCTGGCCGGGTGGGCAATCGAGGTCGCCTTCCGGTTCCCGCTGCTGAAGATCCTCACTCGCCCGGCGCAGAAGGTCGCTGACAGCTACGACTCCGTGGTGGTCGACACGCTGGGGCTCAAAGGCCTGCTGCTCGCGTGGGCGTTCGTCTTCGCCGGGTTCATGATCGTGCGCGGGCGCCTCGGGCGCGGCCTGGGCGAAATCTTCCTCACCCTGCTCATCGGGGCGTTCGCCGCCTCGGCCCTCATCCGCCCCGACACCCTGCTCTCCCAGGACGGGCCGCTGGGACAGTCCCAGCAGGCGGCAGCCGAGGTGGCCCAGCAGAGCGTCAACGCCTACGACTGGGGCGGCAAGCTCGCCAGCTACGACCCCTGCGCCGGCATGGCCGGCAACGCCGAGATCACGTGCGAGGAACGTGGCGGCGAAGGACCCATCTCCTCAACTGAAGTGGCCCGCCCCCTCCAGGACTCGATCACGAACGCGTTGGTGGTCAAGCCCTACATGCTGCTGCAGTACGGGCGCATCCTCGACCCGACCAGGCCTGCCGAGCGCAAGGCATACGCCGTGCACCTGAAATGGATCACCGGCGGATACAAGGTAGGCAGCGCCAAGGTCACCAACAAAGGAAAGGAGGCATGCAGCAAGGTTCACGGCTCGGCCAAGCAGTACTGCGAGCGGGGCTACCTCGAGGGCGTCACGAACGCGGACGGCAGTGGCGACGGGCTGCCGGCGCTGACACCCGGGGGTGCGCTGCTGGACACTGCCAACGCGCTCGTCACCGACGAAGACCGCGAATTCGACGCGTTCCTGGCGGACATGAAACGGGCCGGCGATGTCGGCACGTCCTGCGCCGCTTACGCAGAGAAGCCCACCTGGTGGCGGGTCGGCGGCGCCGGCCTGCTGCTGGTCGCCGCACTGTTCATCTGCGGCATGCTGCTCTCCTCGGCGATCGTGCTGCTGGGCACCCAGGGCATCTGCGCGGCCGCGGCCGCCGTCGGCGGTGTCGCCTTCGTCGCCGGCATGCTGCCCGGGCCGGCGCGCCAGTCGGTGTGGAAGTGGCTGTCCCTGTGGGGCATCTCGGTCCTGACCGTGGTCGGGATCTGCGCGTTCATCCCGTTCTTCGGCATCGCCTTAGACGCCACCCTCACCGATGGCCCCGACCTGATGGTCGAGCGGATCCTGCTCATCGACGTCCTCGCCATCGCGGGCGCTGCCGGGCACCGCCGGCTGCTGACCTCGATCACCTCCTTCGGCCGGCGCATGGCCGTGCGGATGCGGTACGCCAAGGTCGGCGGCACGCACATGCCCGGCGACACCTCCGAGCTCGGCGCCGCGCTCGCCATGAACTCCCCCGCTGCACTCGGCGGTTACGGCGGGGGCTTGCGCGCCTTCACGGGCGGCGGCCGGTTCGGGCTGCTCGGCACCCGCCAGCGCCTGATGGGCGCGCTGACGTCGCTGTTCGACGGGGCGGGTATGCCGGTGGACACCGGTCGTGTGCTCGCCGACGCAGGCGCCGAAGCAGGACGTGGGCTCGCCCCGCTCACTGCGGCGGCCGCCGTGGCCGGGGTCGGAGCGCGGCTCGGTGCGAAGGGCTCCCACTGGCTGCTGATCGGCCGGCGGCCGGACCAGGAGCAGCTGGCCAAGTGGGTCAAGCCCACAGCGGACGGCGACCCGGACACGGGCGGCCCGCCCGGCGGCGGGAACGGCGGTTCGGGCGGCACAGGACCGCGCCGTCCCGGCGGTCCGCCCGATCGCTACCGCGACGAGGACGGCCAGGTCGTCGACCGCCGCTCGGGTCAGGTGCTGCACGACCAGAACACCGACCGCACGCTGCTGTCGACGCGCGCCCACAACCGTCTGGTGCGCTTGCGCGGGTACCGCATCCTCAACCGGGGCGGCCGCACCGTATATGGGGCGACGGTCGGCCTCCCGGCCACGGTCCGCCGGGCCCGCGCGCAAGGCTCGCGCTACTCCCAGGACGCCCGCCAGCAGGTGCGGGTGTGGGGCAACACCGTCCGCGAGGACGCCCACGCCTGGGCCGGCATGGGCCGGCAAGCCGCCCGTTCCGGCCCGTTCCGCAGCCGCCGTATTCCGGCAGCACCGACGGCCGTGCCCTCCCGCCAGCCGGACCCGGTCCAGCCGGCGACGGCACGTACCGGTAGCCCCGCCGGCCGGCCGGGGCCAGCCCCCGCTCGGCCGGCCGCGCCGACGTCTGCAGCCCCAGGCAACGCAACATCGGCGGGCACGCCGACGTCCCCGAGCCGGCTCGCGGGCGGCAGCGCCACGCATCCGGCGAGCCCCTCGCTGAACAGGACAGCCCCGCCCCCTCCCGGCGAAGGGAGCGCACGCAGCACACCGCGGGACGAGGCGCGGGCCCGGATGCGGGACCTGTTGCGGCACAACGGGCCCGAGGCAGAACCCCAGCGCCAGGCCGATCGGCTGCGCGAGATGCGGGCGCAGTGGCAGGCCGAAGACGGTGAGGACGGGTGAGAGTGCCTGGACGCCGCCTGAGGCGGTGGGGATGCGTAGGGGTGCTGCTGCTGTTCAGCGGCGTGTGCTGTGCGGCTCCTGTCGCAGGCGCGATCAGCGCGTACGTCGCGCTGCAGACCGGGATTCAGGATGCCGACGGAATCACCGACGGCGGCACCGCTGCGGACATCCCCGCGCGGATGCTGACCGCCTACAAGAAGGCCGCCGTCCAGGTGGGGAGGTACAGGCCCACGTGCCAGGGCATGCGCTGGCCGGTCCTGGCCGGGATCGCCAAGGTCGAGTCGAACCACGCCATCGGCCGCCACGTCGCCGACACCGGCGACATCCGTCCGAAGATCTACGGGGTGCTCCTCAACGGCTCCGGGGCCGGCCAGAACACCACCGTCCTGCCGGACACCGACGGCGGCAAGTGGGACGGGACCGCCAGCGGGGAGCGTGCGGTCGGCCCTTTCCAGTTCTTGCCGTCCACCTGGGAGGACATCGGCGAGGACGCGAACGGGGACAAGACGGCCGACCCGCACAACGCCGACGACGCAGCCCTCGGTGCCGCCGTCTATCTGTGCGGCAAGGGACGGGACTTGACCAAGCGGGCTCAGCTCGAGGCCGCGATCTTCCAGTACAACCACTCAAGGGAGTACGTGTCGAACGTGCTGGGCTGGATCGACCAGTACACGGCGGCCGCGAAGGACCCGGACCTGAAGAACGTGCCGGGCAGGGTCCGCACAGTGATCGAGGCGGCGCTCTCCCAGCGCGGCGTGCCCTACTCGTGGGGCGGCGGCAACGCGAGCGGCGCGTCGTACGGCATCTGCTGCTCCCCCAGCGGCAAAAGCGGCACGAACATCAAGGGCTTCGACTGCTCAGGCCTGACCGTGTACGCCTATGCCAAGGCCGGCATCCGACTGCCGCGTACCGCGGCCGCGCAGGCCGGGATAGGCCGACGGATCCCCGCCGATCTCGGGACCGGCGCGCTCAAGGTCGGCGACCTCGTCTTCTACGCCGACGCTCCCGGCCGCGACGCGACGATCTACCACGTCGGGATCTATCTCGGCAGCGGACAGATGGTCAACGCCCCCAGACCGGGTGCCGCGATCCGCCTGGATGCGGTCAGCGCCATGCCGGGATACGCAGGAGGGGCACGGCTGCTATGACGCGTTCCCCGGCGCGCTCGCCGCGCCTGCTGCTGATCGCCACCGTTGTCCTGGCCGTGGCCGGGGCGGCTCTGCTGATGGTGCCGCATACGCCGAGTGCACCGGCTACTGCGGCGACACCGCCGGCGTCTGCCCCCACGACGGTTGCCTCGGCAGCCGCTCCCGGGGGCTCTTCGGTGCACAGCGGCGCATCCGCGTCTGCCTCGGCTCCCGCCGCACCGCCCGAGCTGGTCAGCGTGTCCGTGCCGCCACCGCACGGCGAGGGCGTGGCCGGCGATGCCGCCATCCAAAAGTCGCTGGAGGGCGCCTGGCCCGCCGACCTTGCCGCCGACGACGAACGCACACTTCTCGCGGCGGGTCGTGGCCTGCTGCGGGCCGACGCCACCGGCATCGGCCGCGGCGCGTGGCCCGCACTCTTCGGCGACCCCGACCATGCGATCGCGCCGCCGTTCTCCACCGCCCGCTTCCGCATCCAGGCCGCCATCGCCCGCAGCGACAGCAACCAGGACAAGGCGGTGGTGCACCTGGTGTGGGCGGGCACCGACCGCGCAGGCACCTACACCGACCGGCGCATCAGCGACTGGTACTTCACCCGCACACCGAGGAAAGGAGCATCTTCGTGGACGCCTCTGCCCCGTACCTGAGCGACCGGGCGGATGACACGGCAGCCGGTCACGTCCTGAATCTGCTGGCCGGCCTGGCCCACGCCGCCGGCTGGGTGATCACCTACTGGTACGTGCCCATGGTGGCTGTTCTCCTCGTCTGGACCGTGAGCGAGATGGTGGTGCGGCAGCTGGCAAAGAAGGCGTCGGCCGAGCGGATGGCGCTGGAACTCGTGCCGGCGGCGTACTTCGACCCCGGCCTGGAGGAGATCTTCCGCCGTGGTGTTCAACTCGCCCGGGCCTCGACGAGCATGCCGTGGTGGGCACCGCGCCGGTCGAAGGCGGTACAGATCCGGCTGCGCGCCGACGGCTCGAGCCCCTTGCGCTACCGGATCGAAGGCCCTGCCGGCGGCGAACGCCTGTTGTCGATCACTCCCTTCGGGCCGGCCGTCACCGTGAACCGCGCCCGTCCCCTCGCCGACAAGCCGCGCAAGCATGTGGTGCGGGCGGAGTTCATCCTGCGCGGCAAGCCCACAGCTCCCCTGCGTGACGTGCCACTGGACCCGGACCCGTTGCAGCCGCTGATCGACGCCGTCTGCGACCTGCGCGCGGAACAGGGCGACCTGGCCGAGGTACGGCTCGACATCCAGCGCGCCCCCAAGTGGACGCTGCGGGCGCGCCGCGTGCAGCTGATGGCGGACGCCCGGCGCCGGGAGCGGCGTGAAGCGCAGCGGGCCGCCAGATGGATGCGCCACGATGCAGGCGGCGTCGAGGACTCGCTGGCCTGGCAGGTGCAGCAGCTGGTCAGCGGCAAGCAGGACGGGGGCGGGCGCCGTCTGGTCATGCCGCCCGTCCCCCGCCGCGTCGACCCTCAGGATGCGCTCGGCAAGCTCGCCGAGGACGATCACCTGGTCCGGGTGCAACTGCTCGTGATGTGCGCCTCGAACACCGAAGGGCGAGCCGAGGCCCGGCTCGGCCAGCTGCAGGCCGCCTTCGACGTCTTCGGCGGCGGTTCGCGGTGGGCGATGCGCGGCTGGCTCGTCGGCCCATGGCGGTTCGGGGCAGACCGCTGGCCCAGCCGGCGCGCCTTCGAGCGCCGCTGGAATCTCAGGCACTGCCAGCCGCCCCGCCCGAACTGGGTGCGCCTGGAAGAACTCACCGGCCTGCTCAAGCCGCCCACGGTGCACTGCCGACTGCCGCTGCTCGCCGCGGACCTGCCGACCTTCGAGTTCGACAACCCCGAGCTGCTGCTGCAAGGCATCTACCGGGCTCCCGACGGCCGCCGCCGCCTGGTCGCCACCTACGCCGAAGAGACACTGTTCGAGGTCGGGGTGGGCAAAGCGGGCGGCGGCAAGACCGAACGCGCCCTCGCGCAGGCGATCGGCTGGGCCCATGCCGGGGGCGGGCTGATGTTCGTCGACCCGCACCGCGACTCCTGGCCCCGCGCCCTGCCCTTCCTGGCCCACGACACGCTGATGCACCGGATCGCGCTCATCGACCTGAACGCCCACGGGCCGACGCCACAGCTGAGTTCATGGAATCCGCTCGGCATGCACCAGGACCAGGTGGCGCACGAGGTCGTCGAGGCCACCGCAGACGCCTTCGCTTCCGCACTCGGCTGGGACGACGCCAGCGCACCGCGCGCACTGACCATCCTCACCGCGGCACTGACGGTGCTGGTGGCCATCAACGAGACTGCGTGCCGGGCCGGACGGCCAGAGGACCAAAGCACCGTCTTCCACGTGCGGGCACTGCTCACCGACCCCGCCTTCCGCGCTGCGGCGCTCGTCGGGGTGCAGGGGCGCCTCGACGAAGAGACCCGTTCCTGGTGGCAGACAATGTTCCCCACCCTGCCCGCCGACTCCTTCGCCGTGGTCCTCAACCCGATCGCCCGCCTCGCCGCCAACCCCGTCACCCGCGCGTTCCTCGGCCAGCCGGCCGGCGTCTACAACATCCGCGCCGCAATGGACTCGCAGATGATCGTTTGGGTGTGCCCAGGCGGCAACGGACCCACCGACCGGCTGATCACCGCGCTCCTCGCCCGCGACCTGCTGCGCGCCGTGCGCTCCCGCCGCGACACCCCCGAAGCCCGACGAGCGCCGTTCCGCCCCTACTTCGACGAGCTCATCACCCTCACCGGCGCAGCCCCGGAAACGATCGCCGCCATGTTCGAAGACTTCCGCAAATACCGCGTCCACGTCCACGGCATGACCCAGCTCCTGGCCCGTCTGCCCGCCCCCGTGCGCCTGTCCCTGGTCCAGAACGCCTCCACCCTCGCCTCGACCACCGGCTCGCAGTCCGCCATCGCCGCGATCACCGCCGAATGGGGCGACCACCCCAGCCCCGCCCTCGTGGCCGCCCTCGACCGCTACGAGCACTACATCTCGCTGACCGTCAACGGCCGACGCACCGGCCCAGTCCAGATCACCGGCCCGCACCTCGACGACGTCTTCGCCCACTACGCCCGCCCCCGCCAGACGGCAGCACTGACACGCGCGGCCCACACCACGGCCGGCGCCGCCCCGCTGCACCAACTCACAGCCCGGGCCGCCGGCCAACTCGAACGCGTCAGCCGCTTCCTCGCCCATCACACCCCCGCCACCCCCGCCGCCCGAACACAGAAGGGATACCAGTGACCACTCCCGCCACACCTGCACCAGCCCGGCACACCCCCAGCCCTACAGAACCGCTCCCCCACCAGCTCCTGACCGCACTGGCCCAACATCGCATGGCCACCACCAGCCAGCTCCACACCCTGCTGCGCCCCCACGCCAGCCGCCAGGCCATCTCCCACCCCCTCAACCAACTGCGCCGCCACCACCTGCTCGGATACACCGTGCTGCCCCAGTCCAACGGAACCCGCGCCTGGTACCTCACCAAAGAAGGCGCTCGCCTCACACGCGACTTCCCCGCCCTACGCGGCCGCCCCCCGTACCCGATCACCACTGTCACGGCCGCCTCCCTGAAAACGCCCCACACCCTGACCGTGGTCCGCGCCCACCTGGTCTTCGCCACCGACGCCCGCCGCCGCGGCGACGAACACGGCCCCCTCGACTGGACCCCCGAGGTATCCCATCCGCTCGGCGACGGCGAACGCGTCATCGCCGACGCGGTCCTGCACTACACCCTCACCAGCGACGAACAGCGCACGAAGCTGCGGGCGTTCGCAGAGATCGACCGGACCACCATGGGCAGCGAACGCCTTGCCTCCAAACTCATCGAGTACGCACGCCTGTGGTCGTACCAGCCCCAGCCCGCCGGCCGCGGCCCCAAAGCCCAGGCCATCACCGGACCCGCATGGCTGCGCTGGTACCCCGTCTTCCCCCGGGTCCTGTTCATCCTGACCGGAGCCTCCCGCAACGTCCTGAACAACCGCATCAGCGACCTGCAAGCCATGACCGCCCAGCACCCACTCGTGAACACCCTCGCCCGGCAGGTACCACTGGGCGCGGCAATCCTGGACGACCTCGAACTCCAGGGTCCCACCAGCGATGTGTGGACGCCCTTAACCGGCGGCACACCCCGGCCATGGACCGCGCTGTGACGCCAGCGGGTTGGTGCAGCGAATGCCGCAGCCCTGCAACAGCCCACCAAACCACTCGACATTTACATAAGCGAACACATAATTTACTGACGCACATCGTAAGGGGTCCCGAACCCGCATTACGTGAAGAGAATCTGGAGTCTCCGATGGAGTCGACAGGCAGCTTGATTCACCAGAGCGAAGATTCACGAAACTGCATACCCTCACCCCGACCTGGTCCGCCAGCCAGCACAGGGATGCCCGGGCATGCAGGGGGTCGGGAACTACGCACTGGAAGACCTCAACGAACTCCGCCACACACGGAACAGGGGCGGCCGGTCCGTTTTCCGCAGCGCGTTCCGGCCACATCGCGCCAGGCGCCCCAACAGCCCCACGAGTCCCAACGCGCCTCAACCAATCACCTCTCCTAGGAAGCCGCCACCCAGAGACCGCCCGAGCACCGTATGAATTCATCCCAAAATGGCTCGCGATGTAGAGACATTCGAGCAACGGCGGCCGACCGCCGCAACGCATCGTGCACCTCAACTTCACAGCCAAAACCCAACCCACCAAGCCTCACTGACGAACAAACACTCGAAACCGGCCGCGGGCATATGCGTAACTTGCGTTCGCGCAACGCATCGCCGCAGCCGACCCGGCCGCCGTTCTGGATTGCCTGTGGGTGGATGTCCAGAGCAGCGGTCGCACCGCACCGCGTCGTATGGGGAGACAACGTGACTGCAAGACAACCGCGCTCTTCACGAATGAGCACTACAGCTGCTCGCACCCGAAAGCACGCAACTGCCTTGGTTCTGGCAGGCAGCCTGGTAACGCTGACCGGTTGCAGTGACAGCGGCAGCGATTCGGGTACGTCATCGCTCAAAAGCCCCACTCGAACCACAGGTGCATCTTCTCCCAGTTCCACCGCCAGCACCGAGGATGCGGCTGTCATTTCGGCCTACACCCGCTCGTGGGAGGCGAAGACCGCGGCCTATCAGAAGGCATCTTCAGCGGGCACCGACGTGAAGAAGTACACGACCTTCAAGGCTCTGGCAGACATCGAGCGCAACTTGGCGGCCATGAAGAAGGCAGGTCAGGTGACCACCGGGAAGCCGGTGCTCCACCCGAAGGTCGTCGATGTGACCGCCACGGGGATTCCCAAGGCCACGGTCGCGGACTGTGTGGACACCACGAACTGGACGCTGATCGACGAGGTCACGAAGAAGAAGGTCCCGCTGCCGTCGGAACGGCTCATCAAATATGTCAGCAGCGCAACGCTGGAAAAGTGGGGGACGAAATGGATGGTCACAGAGTTAGCAGCTCAAGATCAAGCCTGCTGACCCGGCACCTCACCATCCTCACCGGTGCCCTGGTCCTCGCCACGGCAGGCACCGCCTACGCCGACGACCCGGACGTCGATGCCGGAGAGTGCCACGTCGTCGAGTTCTGTGTCGGCGTAGGCGTCAATGACGGCACCAACGACAGCGGTGGGCAGGCGGGAGGCTCCCGGGGCGGCAGCAGCGACAGTGACCTGAACTGCAGCTACACCAAAATCGAGCCAAAGCCGCCGAAAAAGCACCCGGCGTGGAATGGGAAAGACCCCGAGAAGTACGATATGTATTTCATGTCATGTTCGGACGGCGGCGTGGATAACCCTGCCAGCTTCGTCGTCGTGCCAGAAGGCCAGCCTCCTGTGCCGCAGGTGGACCCTCAGGAGTTGGCCCAGCGCGCGGTCGATTCCATGACGTTGCTCGGCCCGGACATCGCCAGCCCGCGCGAGGCCGGAAGGTACACCGTGGGTGTCCCGATGTGGATGTGGGTCAACCAGGGCGCCACAACCTATGGTCCGAACTCCGCGTCGGCCTCGGCGGGCGGGACTACCGTCACCGCGACCGCGAAGGTGTCGAAGATCGTGTGGTCGATGGGCGATGGCACATCCGTGACCTGCAACGGTCCTGGAACGCCCTACGCGTCGTCTGAGGGCATGGCCCCGTCGCCGACCTGCGGGCACGTGTATTCCACGACCTCGGCCAATGCCCAGAGCGGCAAGTTTCCCGTGACGGCGACCTCGACGTGGACGATCAACTGGCAGGGCGGCGGACAGGCTGGCCAGCTCACCGAGGTCCGGCAGACCAGCGTGCAGGTGGCGGTCGGTGAAGTCCAGGTCGTCAGGTAGCACTGCCGGAAGGAAAAACGGTGAGCAAGGCCCCAGTACGTGTAGACGCAACGAACGCGAGCGGAGCTCCGCAGGGACGTGTGGCCGGGCCGGTGACTCCGCCACGGGTGTCGGCCCGTAGGCGCCGTCCAGGTGTCATCGCGCTGTCGCTGGCGCTGATCGCCGCGGGAGGCGCCGGCGTTGCAGTTCTTCTGCTTCAGGTCGGCGACCGCACTGACGTGGTGACCGTGGTCCGCGATGTCCAGGTCGGTCAGGTCCTCACCGAGGACGACCTGGGCAAGGCCTCGATCGCCCTGGATCCGGCCGTCAAGGCGGTGCGCTCTGATGACGTGGACTCAGTAGTGGGAAAGCGGGCAGCGGTGGAGCTCAAGCCGGGCTCTCTTCTTGCCCCGTCGCAGGTGACGAAGGATTCGCTGGTGAAGGCTGGTGAGCAGTTGGTGCCGGTCGGGCTCGAGCCCAAGCAGATCCCCGCCACGGCTTTGGTGCCGGGCCAGAAGGTCCAGTTGGTGCATGTCCCGGCGCAGGGGGCGGCGGACACCGGCGCGTCTGCCGGCGCCGCTCCGCAGACCATCGACGGTCGGGTCGTGAAGGCGACCGGTGCTGCTCCTGGGACCGGGATCGTGGTGGTCGACGTTGCCACATCGGCTGCGGACGGTCCCAAGGCTGCCGCGTGGGTGGCCGCCGGTGCCCTGCGCCTGGTCATCGCCGCCCCGGACGGCAGCTGATGGCCGTCATCGCGCTGGCCGGATGCAGTGGCGCGCCCGGCGTGACGACAAGCGCTTTGGCGTTGCTGTTGTCCTGGCCGCTGGAGCGGGGCCGGCGGATGATCCTGGCCGAGTGCGACCCGGATGGCAGCGCTGTGCTGCACGGGCTGCTGCAGGGCACGCTCGGTGACCGGTATGGGCTGCGCAACCTCTCGGTCGCCGCTCGCCAGGGCGATCTGGGTGATGCGTTTTGGCGTCAGCTGATCGACCTGAGCAGCGACGACGGCAAGGGCACTGCCTCGCACGACCGGCTGTTGCTGCCGGGTATCTCCGATCCCGCTCAGGCGGCGAGTCTGGGTTCGGTGTGGAAGGCCCTGGGGGTCATCTTCCGGGGGATCGCGGCCGAGCACGACCACGACGTTTTGATCGACCTCGGCCGCCGGGGGGCTTTCGGCCCGTGCGGCGTCCTGGCCGAGCAGGCCGACAGTGTGTTCGTGGTGGTGCGCAACACTCTGCGGTGTCTACAGGCAGCTGAGAGCCGGGTCCGCGCGCTGCAGGAGCGGGTCGGTGATGTCAGCGTGCTGATGATCAACGAGGGTCCGTATCCAGCGGGCGAGGTGCAGCGTGTACTGCAAGTGCCGGTGGTCGCGACCCTTCCGTATGCGCGCAACGACGCCCAGGTGCTGTCCGACGGGGCGGAGCAGCCGCGTCACTTCATCAAGTCACCGCTGATGAAGGCTGCCCGGACGGTCGGCGCGCTGCTGGTGCAGCACGCTGCGGTGCGGCAGGCCCGGCTCGATCCATCCGGCGGGCGTGCCTCAGGAGGGGAGGTGTCTCGTGCGCGGTAAGCCTCTGCACAGCGATCCCGTCGTGGCTGCGGCGACCGGCCGCTCTTACCCGGCAGGGCCTCACGCGAACCGCGTGTCGGCCTCTGCTGGAGGGGCCTCGAGCACGCAGGCGCTGGGCGCCGTCGTGCCGCAGCTGTCTGTCGATTACAGGGCTGCCCGGCAGATCGCTGCGCAGGTCGCCAAGCAGCGCGAGGAGCTGCTGAAGACGACGCCGGACATGGACCGGGCGAGCGAGGAGCAGCGCTGTCTGGAGTGGATCAACGAGGCTGTCGCCTTGTGGTCCGATGCCCAGGCGATGGATCCGCAGGAAGATGAAGCACTGCGGCGTGCCGTGTATGACCGGCTCTTTGGTGCCGGCCGGCTCCAGCCGTACCTGGACGATGAGCGGGTCGAGGACATCATCGTTCAGGGCCCGGGCGAGGTGTGGCTTGACTACGGCGACGGTGAACGTCGCATGGTGGGGCCGATCGCCGATTCGGAAGAGGAACTGCTGGAGCTGTTGCGGGAGTTGGCTCGTGGGTCCGGGCACAACGAGCGCACCATCTCCACGGCGAACCCCACGCTGGCCCTGTCCCTGCAGGACGGATCCCGCCTTCAGGCCATCACGGGGCTCGGTCCGATGACCTACGCCGTCATCCGCCGGCACCGGGTCTCCCACGCCGATCTCGACGATCTGGTCCGCCTCGGCACGATCGACCCGGTCCTGCGCGAGTTCCTCGGCGCGTGCGTGCGCGCGGAGAAGAACATCATGATCGCGGGGAAGCAGAAGGCCGGGAAGACCACGCTGCTGCGGGCGATGCTCAAAGAGTTCGGTCCCGAGACGCGTTTCGCCACCATCCAGACCGAGGACGAGCTGTTCGCCCACCAAAACGGCTACCACCGTCAGGTCGTCTCCCTGGTCGGGCGTGAGTCCAACGGTGAGAAGGACGTCACCGGCCGCGGCGCCGGCGAGGTCACCCTCTTGGATCTGATGCACCCTGCGCTGCGGATGTCGCTGGAGCGGATCGTTGTCGGTGAGGTTCGCGGCCCCGAAGTTGTCGCCATGATGCAGGCGTTGACGAACGGCTCGGGCGGCAACCTGTGCACCATTCACGCCCGCCGCCCGGACATCGTCTTCGACCGGATCGCCGAGCTGTACGCGCTCGCCCAGGGCAACCTGTCCGAGCAGCTGGCCTACCGGCAGACCGCCAACGGGCTGGACTTCATCGTGTACGTCGACATGACGGACGAGACACAGATCGGCGGACGCCGCCACCGCTATGTCTCTCATGTGGTGGAGCTGGCCGGGATCGGTGAGAACGGCCGGCCGGCCACGAACACGGTCTTCTCCCCCGGCAGCGAGTTCGGTGATCTGCGGGCCGTGCCGCGGATGGACCCGGGCTGCATCGACGACCTGCGCCGCGTCGGCTTCGACTCCTCTTTGCTCCAACAGCTCTACGGGGCCTGGCAGGCACCGCTGCCGCTGTTGGTGGAGGCGCGCCGATGATCCTGTTGTGGGGGCTGCTGTGCGGCATGGCCGTCGTCGGGGGGCTGATCGGCGTTGTGGCCGAGGCCATGGGAACGACGGCGCCGCGCCGAGCCTCGTGGGGGCGGCGGTGGCAGGCATTGCGCGCCGGGAAGGGGCAGGGCGAGGATGCCCGGCTGCGCCGGCGGACCCTCACGATCGTTGCCGTTGTCGTCTTCGCGGGCGTGTGGCTGGGTTCGGGGAATTTCGTGGGCGGCGCGCTTGTGGGCGGTGCTGTCATCGGCGTGCCCTGGCTGATCGCTCCGGCGCAGGTGGCGCAGGAACGCATCGGCCAGCTGGAGGCTTTGAGCGAGTGGACCCAGCGGCTGGCCGGCCTGCTGCGTCTCGGCATGGGGTTGGAGCAGGCGATGATGACCAGCCGCAGGGGCGCGCCGGACGAGGTTGCCCCGCAGATCGTCACCTTGTCCGACCGGTTGCGGCTGGGGTGGCGGCCGGAGGGAGCGCTCCGCGCGTTCGCTGATGAGCTCAATGATGTGACGGCGGACAAGGTGGTCGCCGCTCTCATCTTGTCGGTCAACGACCGCGGCCCGGGGCTGGCTCAGGCGCTGGAGGAGTTAGCGGGCGCGGTCCGCGATGAGGTCGCGAAGAAGCGCGCCATTGAGGCGGACCGGGCGAAGCCGCGGACCACGGTGCGATGGATGACGATCATCACGGTGGGTGTCGTGGGGGCCGGGTTCTTTGTGCCCTCTTACACGAAGCCGTACTCCACTCTCCTCGGACAGCTGGTGCTTGCGTTGCTGATGGCGGGGTTCATCGGGGCCCTCGCTCTGATGCGGCAGCTGGGGTCCTTCCGCCGTGTCCCCCGCTTCCTGATCACCGATGCTTCCAGCACGGTCCGGCTGCCTCTGCCCGCGGCGGATTCGGACGCGGTGGTCGTCGGACGTGCACCGGAAGGAGTCACCTCATGAACGTGCTCCCGGTGATCGCGTCCGGTGGCACGGTCGGCGCCGGTCTCGCGTTGCTGGTACGGGAATTCTTGCGCCCTCAGCCCGCGTTGGGGGCAGCCCTCGCCCGCAGCGCTCCAGCTGCCTTGACGATGCCGGAACCGGAACTGGATCGGGAGGAGGCATGGGGCCGGTGGCTGCTGGGCCGCCTCGAGCGCCTGCCCGGTGTCCGGATCCCCACCACCGACCTGGCGCTCATCGGCCAAGGTCCAGGCCAGTTCATGCTCAAGAAGACGGCGCTCGCCGCACTCGGTCTGCTCTGCCCGGTGATCGCGACGATCCCGTGGATCGTCGCGGGCGTCAGCCTGCCGTTCTACATTCCCGCCGGTGTCGGACTGATCATTGCGGGGTTGCTGTTCATCACGCCCGACCTCGCCGTGCGCGACCAGGCCAGGCGGGCACGGCAGGAGTTCGCGCACGCCCTATCCGCCTACCTCGACCTGGTCGCGCTCAAGCGGGCCGCCGACGCCGGCCCCGCCGAGGCGTTGGAGAAGGCTGCCGAAGTCGGCCGCGGCTGGCCGTTCCTGTATCTGCAGGGGGCGCTGCGCCGGGCCCGGCTGGAGAAGATCCCGCCCTACCAGGCACTCACAGAACTGTCCGCCGAGTACGGCCTGCCCGTCCTGGACGACCTCGCCGACATCATGCGGGGCTCGGCCACCGAAGGTGCCGCCGTCTACAAGGCGCTCAGGGCCCGCAGCACCGCACTGACCACCGAACTGCTGGCCGATCAGGCCACGGAAGCCAACACCGCCAGCGAGAAGATGACCGCCCCGGGAGCCCTGCTCGCCGTGCTGGTCATGCTGCTGATGGCCTTCCCCGCAGTGATCCGCATGCTCACCGTCTGACCCCGCCCGCTGCACCCCAGCCTTTCAGCCCTCACGTGGAGGAGCCCGATGAAGTACACCTCAGAGCGCTTACACAGGGCGCTGACCAGTACGGCCAGATGGATATCGACGCGCATCGAGGAAGGCCGACAAGAACGCGCCCGCCGCCCGGACGGCGGGGACATCAGCATCACCACCGTCATCATCTGGGTGGCCGCCGTCACAGGCGCCGTGCTCATCGCCGGGACGATCGCCATCCTGGTCACTAAGTACAACGGCAAGCTGTCTGGACTGTGACCGTGATGAAAGGGTTGAAGCACTGGTGGCAGCAGCACCCATGGCGTGACGACCGTGGGGAGACCTCCCTCCAGATGGCGATCATCTTCCCGTTCGTGCTCCTCGCCACGGTGGCCGTCATCCAGGCCTGCATGTGGTACTACGCACGGCAGATCGCTCTGACGGCTGCGCGCGAAGGACTCGCCGCGGCCCGCTCGTATCACTCGAGCCCCGCCGACGGTGCGGCACGCACCCGGGAGGTACTCGCACGCACAGCGGGCGACAGCCTGCTCGGCTACAGCATTTCGGCCGGCAGTGACGGGCAGCGGGTGCGGGTGCAGGTCTCCGGGACGGCCATGTCGATGATCCCGGGCATCTCCGGTCTGCAGGTCACCCAGTCGGCGTCCGGTCCCGTGGAACGCTGGACGGGATCCCAAGAGTGAACCCCGTCCGCTGCAAGTTCTCCTGGGCGCGCAGACTCCGCGGCGACGAGGGCAGCGCCGCCATCGAAGCAGCCGTCATCGTCCCGTCGCTGATCATGTTTTTGTGTCTGGCGATCGCCGGCGGCCGCATCGTCACCTCCGGCTCGAAGATCGACGCTGCTGCGGAGGATGCGGCCAGGGAAGCCTCCATCCACCGCACGACGGCGGCAGCCCAAAGTGCCGCGCATGCGGCGGCCGGCGAATCCCTCAACGATCAGGGCATCACGTGCGCGTCGACGTCCGTCAGCGTCAACACCGGTGGCCTCAACGTCCCCGTTGGCCAAGTCGGCACGGTCAGCGTGACGGTGACCTGCACGGTCAGCTTGTCGGACCTGCTGCTGCCCGGTGTGCCCGGGGCGCGCACGCTGACGTCGACGGCGACCTCGGTGGTGGACCGGTACCGGCAGCGAGGTCAGTGATGCTCTGGTCGAAGAAGGGATTGAGGCGGGTGCGGCGGGACGACTGCGGTGGCGTCACCGTGTTCGTCGCCGTCTGCGTCCTCGCGCTGCTCGCCGTCATCGGTGTCGCCGTCGACGGCGGCAGCAAGATGCGCGCCACCGAGCGCGCCGACTACATCGCCGGCGAGGCCGCCCGGGCGGGCGGGCAGGCCATCGATCCCGCCGACGCCATTACCGGCACCGCCATCGTCGTCGACCCGCTTAACGCCCAGGTGGCTGCCCAGGCGTATCTGCGCTCCGTCGGTGCCACCGGAACGGTCAGTGTGTCCGGCGACGGCAGGACCCTCTCGGTCACGGTCACCGGCTCGTACGACACGAAGTTCCTGTCGGTGGTCGGAATCGGCTCGCTGTCGGTCGTCGGTCAGGGCACCGCCACCCTCCTGCACGGCGTCACCGCTCCCGAAGGAAACTGATGCCCACCACCCCCTCCCCCGCCGCGGCAGTGAGGCGCCTGGCCGGTGCTCTCCAGGCGGTGCTGAGCCTGGTCATCTTGGCCGCCGCCGTCGTGGGCCTGCCGCTGCTGCTGGCCTTTGCCACTCCGCTCATCTGGGCTTCCACACGCGACGACCTCAGCCACCTGCTGGACCGGCAGGACACGGGCGCGGCGTTCTTGCTGCTGCTGGTCGCGGTGGGCTGGATCGGATGGGCGCAGTTCAGTTGCTGCGCGGTGTGTGAGCTGATCGCGCAGCTGCGGGGCCGGACGTGGCGTGCCCCGCGTGGGATGGGCGTCTCGCAGCGCGCCGCGGCTGTGCTGATCGGCAGCGTCCTGGTGCTGCTGCCCGCGAGTTCGGCCCTGGCCTCGGATGCGCAGGCCTCACCGGCCGCCTCTGGCGTCCGCGTTCCGGGTCCGTCGGCGGGGGCCTCGCCGGCCGCCGAAGCGGAGCGGGCCGCGGCCACCGGCACGCCGGCTGCTCGTGCGTCGTACACCGTGCGCGAGGTGCGGCCGGCGGAGAGTCTGTGGGGCATCGCCGAGCGGGAGTTGGGGGACGGCGAGCGGTGGAGGGAGATCGCGAGCCTGAACGAGGGCCGCGTCATGCCCGACGGCGAGGTCTTCCAGGCCAGCAGCTTCCTGCGGGCCGGCTGGCAGTTGGAGCTGCCCGAAGGCGTCGTGGGGGCGGACGGTGTCCGTACGCAGCTCGGGAACGGTCCTGCGGCCCCTGGCGGGGGAGGCGAACACGCGGTCACGGTCCGCTCGGGCGACTACCTGTCGAAGATCGCAGAGGAGGAACTGGGCGACGGCGACCAGTGGCCCACCTTGTTCGAGGCCAACCGGGGCAGGCCGCAGCCGCACGGATTGCCCTCGATCACCGATGCGGACGTCATCTATGCAGGGCAGCAGATCATGGTGCCTGCCAGTCACTCAGAGCAGCATTCTTCGCCGCCAGTCGGGGGCAGCGGCGCGGCCGGCAGCCAGGAGAGTGCTCCCCCGCCGGTTCAGACGCCGCAGGACGGCGACACGTCAGGCGACGACCCGGGCGACGGTCAGGGATCCGTGCCAGGCCAGGTCACGAAGCCGGCGCGGTCGTCGGCGCCCAGTGTCTCGAGCAGCAGGGCTGGGGCGCAGCCCGGCCAGGGGCATTCTGCCCCTGGGGCGGCTTCGGCGACTGCGCAGCCGAGCGTCGGCGCCTCGTCGTCTTCCGTCTTCTCGCCGGGCCCAGGTCCGGGTGCGGTGTCAGAGTCCGGTGCTGCTTCCTCTCCCGGCGCCACCGCGTCGAAGACGCCGGCGTCGGCTCCGGGAGAGGGGCCGTTGGTGCTGCGTTCGGTGCTGGGCGCCGGTGCGCTGCTGGCCGCCGCCGTCACGGGCGCGCTCGCCCTGCGCAGGACACTGCAACGGCGCCGCCGCAAGCCGGGCGAGACGATCGCCATCGCGCCGGAGGCCTCCCCCGCGGAGGCGAAGCTCGCGGCGGCCGCTGCACCGGCCGGCGCCGTTCGCCTGGACGCGGGCTTGAAGACCATGGCCCACCAGAGCACCCGGCAAGCGGGCAGCATGCCGGCGCTGCGGGCCGCACGTATCAGTGCCCGCAGGGTGGAGGTCCTTCCCGAAGATCTCGTCCAGGCGCCGCAGGCGCCCTTCGTCTGCGGGCAGGGCGGCTGGTGGGTCCTGGACTCCGGGGCCGTCGTCCTGGACGAGGAGGCCGTCCGCGAGGCGCCGGCGCCCTATCCGGGACTGGTCACAGTCGGCAGCAGCGAAGCAGGCGACCTGGTGCTGCTCAACCTGGCATGGGCGTCCGCCGTGCTGCTCGACGGCAATCCGGTGCACATCGCCGAGGTGTGCACGTCGCTCGCCCTGGAACTCGGGATGAGCCCGTGGGCGAGCGAGGTCGAAGTCGTCACCGTCGGATTCGGCGAAGAGCTCCCGCAGCTGCTGCCCACGGCCCGGATCGCCCACATGCAGCAGGCTGCGCACGCACTGCGCGATCTGAGCGAACGGCTCCTCGAAGCCCACCAGATGCCCGAGACCAGGCACCAGCCCTACGTGCTGCTGTGCGCATCGTCCCTGGATCCCGACACCGCATGGGAGTTCGCCGACGTCATCGACAAGGCGGGGACCATACCCGTGACCCTGATCGCCCCGGCCAGCACGGCGGCCGCGCACTTCCCCGAGGCGCAGATCCTCAACGCCTCCCTCAGCACGCCACAGCACCTCGACTCCATCGGCACCGAGATCACGCTCCAGCGCCTGGAGCACGCCGCATACCTCCAGATCACCACCGCACTGCGGGTATCCGCGCAGCCGGCCCACCCCGCTGAAGGCCCCTGGCAAGACGTCCCGGCGGAACCCGACGACATGGCCCGAAGCGAGCAGGCCGAACGCCCAGAGTCGCTCGTGCCCACGGCCAACGCGGGCACGAGCACGGTGACACGGCCAGCAGACGCGAGCGGTGAGATTTTCCCCGCCCTGCTCGCCGCCAGCACCGAACCGGCCGGACTGCCTGTGCTGCCGGCCACCGCGCCCGCGGCCCAGGCCAAGGAGCGCCAGAACCCGGGCACCGAGACCTCGGCGCCCCAGGGCACAGAGGGATCCGAGCCCACGCCGGGCAGCGAGCACGCCCCTGCGGTGAGCACAGCACAGGAGGGTGCGCACGAGTGCGCGGCACATGACCCGCACACACCGCAGATCCGTGTGCTGGGCCCGGTGGAGGTGACGGGCGTGGACAGCACCGGCCACGGCCCGCGGATGGCACAGCTTGCCGCGTTGTTGTACTTCAGGCCCGGGCGTGGCGCGGATGCCGTGTGCGGCGACATGGATCCCGTCAGCCCGTGGGGGCTGAGCACGCTCAATGCCCGGATGCAGGGCCTGCGCCGCTGTCTGGGCAGCGACCCGGACGGCCATCCCTACGTGCCGCGCCGCACGTCCGGCGAGGACCCCTACCGGCTCTCCCCCGCGGTGCCGTGCGACTGGAGCTGCTTCCTCCAGCTCGTGAAACGTGCTCTCCCCCTGGGCCCGGCCGGCCTGCCCGAACTGGAGAAGGCGCTCACCCTGGTCCGCGGCAAGCCGTTCGGGGGCTCAGCGCCGCCCTGGGCCGAGCCTCACCAGCAGGAGATGATCACGCGGATCATCGACGTGGCGCACACCGTGGCCACCCACCGCACCGCCACAGGCGCGCACCACGACCTGAGCGCGGCCCGCGCGGCCGTCACGATCGGCCTCACCGTCGACGACACCGCGGAACTCCTGTATCGGGACTGGTTCCGGATCGAGCACGCGTCGGGAAATCGGCAGGGCCTGCACACCGCCATCACACGCGTCCAGCAGGTCAACCGGGCCTTGGACTGCTCACTGGAGACGGAAACCGAACAGCTCATCGCCACCCTCCTCCACCCAGGCAACCGGCCATGAACCCACCCGCCGTGCGCACCGTCCCTCCCGCACCCCCCACACCGTCCTCCCGCACCCCGCTGGCCGCCCCCACCACAGGCAGCCGCCCAGCCGGGTCCGCCACGCCCACACCAGCACAGCAACAGCCAGGTGCCACCCGTCGCACAGCGCGGCAAGCCCCGTGGCGTACGGCCTCCCCGCCCGCCCACGGCCCCCTCCCCCCGGGCGCAGCCATCCGCGTTCTCATCGGCGTGGTCGTGACCGGCGCCGTGATCATCGCCGGCATCGGCTTCGCCGGTTCGTACGCGGCCGTCCGTGAGCTGGCCCTGGAGAAGGGCTTCGGGAACTTCTCGTATGTGTTCCCCATCGGCATCGACGCGGGCATCTGCGTCCTGCTGGCCCTGGATCTGCTGCTGACGTGGATCCGCATCCCGTTCCCGCTGCTGCGGCAGACGGCGTGGCTGCTGACCGCGGCGACGATCGCGTTCAACGGTGCGGCGGCCTGGCCGGATCCGCTCGGCACGGGCATGCACGCGGTGATCCCGATCCTGTTCGTGGTGTCGGTGGAGGCCGCCCGGCATGCGATCGGCCGGATCGCGGACATCACGGCGGACAAGCACATGGAGGGCGTGCGCATCACGCGCTGGCTGCTCTCCCCGGTGCCCACCTTCCTGCTGTGGCGCCGGATGAAGCTGTGGGAGCTGCGCTCCTACGACCAGGTGATCAAGCTGGAGCAGGAACGTCTCGTCTACCGGGCGAGGCTGCGTTCGCGCTTCGGCCGTGCCTGGCGGCGCAAGGCGCCGGTGGAGTCGTTGATGCCGCTGCGGCTGGCCCGTTACGGCGTCCCGCTCGCACAGACCACCCCGGCGGGCCTGACAGCCGCAGGTGTCGAGCCCGCGCTGCCGCCCCCGGTACCGTCCCCCGGGCCGGCACCCCAGCAGCAGCTGACGGCCGGCCCCGACGCCGCACAAGACGTCGCGGCCGCCGACAGGACACCCCTGCGAGAGCGCGTGCAGGCATCCACCCCGCAGTACCCCGAACCTCGCCCACCACAGACGGCCACCGGGCACCGCAATCCGGCTCGGGCCGGCACAGCGGCACCGCCAGCCGCTGCACCCCGCCCATCACAGAGCGCACACCAGGACAGTGCTGTCTCCCGCCCGTCCACAGCCCCGACCTCTTCCCCCAGCCCCACCCCCAGATCACGACCGACCACTGTCGACCGCTACTACCAGGCCTGGACCGACTTCCACGACCAGCACCAGCGATACCCGGACGCAGCCGAACTCTCCGCCCATCTCGCTGACCACGGCGTCTTGGACCGCAGCCAACAACCCATCAAACCCAAATCTCTCTCCCGCTACCTCCTCCAATTCCGCCTCTACACGACATGGGCCCAGCACCGCGCCACCACCCACACTCCTGACCTGCACCGCATCACCCAAGAACTCACCGACCACGGCATCACCGCCCAATACAACAAACCCCTCCGCCCCCACCACCTCACCCCCCACCTCCACGCTTTCGAACAACGCTGGCGAATCCTCAACCCCGACGTTCCCTGACGACCGCGAAGATCATCCCCAACGGAATGCCGAAAACGCTGTCCGGTCAGAGGGTGGGGATCGCGAATTCGACCCACATCGGGTAGTGGTCGGAGATGCGCCACGACAACTCGGTCAGGGTGAGATCGCCCTGCAGTTCGGGCACGAAGTCCACGTGGCCGCCGGCGCCGGCTTCCAGGGTCAGCACCGGCCTGCGTTTCTGACCCTTGGTGAACCAGGCGATCTGGTCGTAGAAGTGCTCCGCTCCAAGGTCGTCGAAGACGGTCCGCGGGAGTCCCGCCAGCTGCGGGGCGGGGACCAGGCCAGTGGAGGTGAAGGCCTTGAACAGCGGGTCGTCGGCGCGGTCGATGTTGAAGTCTCCGAGCGCGATGAGGTTGTGGTCCCAGCCGAACTCGCGCTCCGCCCAGTCGGCCAGCCAGTTCGCGATCGCCTGCAGTTCCGGAACCCGCTCGGCAGCGCCCTTTCCGTAGAGGACGTGGAGGGTGACCAGGGTGAACGTCTGGCCGCGTGAGAGGAAGCTGACCGCATAGGGGGTGCGGGCGAACTGGCGGTCCAGTCCGCCCGCCGGGAGGCCTGCGTCCTTCTCGAGGGGCACCACCAGTTCGCAGGCCAGCCCGGACGGTTTGACCCGCCGCGTGTCGAACAGGAACGCCAGTCGTTCGTCGTTGCCAGCCTTGCCTTCGGTCACGTCGGTGAGGATGAACGCCCAGTCCTCGCCCAGCACCTTCATCAGGTGCCGCAGGGCCCGCAGGTTCCCGCGCACCTCCTGCACCGCGACCACGTCGAACCGGCGCACCACCGCGGCGATCAGGTGCACATCGGTGAAGTTCCGCGTCGGCGAGACGCCCTCAGGGCTCGTCCAGGCCTTGGTCAAGCCGGAGAACGCCCGCAGGTTCCAGGTCGCGATCCGCAGGCTCGTCCCCAGGTTGGGCGGCACCAGCGCATCGAGGGCCTCCTCCCAGCGCGAAAGCCGCACGGCAACCTGGTGCGGCGGCGCCAAAACGTCAGGTTCCGTCGGCACGTGGACCTCCCTGTCACAGCTGCCTATGCACCGAGAATCGGATGACTTGACACACCAGGCAATAGCCCACCGAGGTGACCGCCAAGCCGGAGAGAGGAGACCGGCCCATGGAGGGCAACGAGAGGGGAGCCCAGGTGTTCCGCATGCGCTTTATGCAGCGCAGTCGTGCGTCGCCCAGGGCGTTACGGGCCTTGTCCGCGGCGCTGTCGCCCTTTTCGTGCCAGCCCCATTTCACGTCGGATCCGTAGGTGAGCACCATGCCGTAGGGGCGGTTGTTGACCATTTGGACGTCGAGAACGCCAACGCCGTCCTCGTTTTGGGAGCAGCTTCGGACGGCGACGGCTGCATCGCTGGTTACGCCGTTGAGTGAGGCGACCCAGCCGGGCGGATTGCCGGTGCAGCGGGGGGCTCCTGCGCGCCTGCCGGGCACCCTCCGCCGCCGCTCGTGGATCGTGTGTCTGGTGCTCAAATCAGGCCCTGCGGACTGGACGGGTCGAGCCCGATCCTGGCCGTGAGGCCCTCGAGGAGACCGTGTTTGGGGCTGCACAGCCCTTCGACCCCTAGATGCTCGTGGACGCCAGGTCAGCGGTCCCTACGATGCGAAACGGCTCAGTCCCCAACAGCTGACGTGCCCGACCTTCCCATCGGCTTCGCCCTGTGCGAGAGGATCGACCGCAACCGCAAGCCGGTGCGGCTGGTTCACGAAGGCGCGGCACTGGAGCGGCCGGACGACGCCTGACCGTAGGAACACGTGAGATGAGGACGAGCGGTGACCGGGTTCAAGCTGCGCGACCACCAGGTCGAGGCCGTGGCCGCCATCGTGCGGGGCCTGGACATCCCGCCTGGAGGGATCCCGGCGAACGGGCTGCGTGGGCAGGTGCACGCTGCGTGCGGGACGGGGAAGACCGTCATCGCCGCGGCGGCGGCCAAGCGGATCGCGCCCAGGGGACGCCTCCTGGTGCTGGTGCCGACGCTGGACCTGCTGACCCAGACCGTGCGCGCGTGGCGCGCGGCCGGCCACCACGGCCCGGCGGTGGCGGTGTGCTCGCTCCATGACGACCCGCAACTGTGGACCCTGAAGGTCCGGTGCACCACCAACCCCATCCAGCTGGCGCTGTGGCACGGTGCCGGACCGGTCACCGTCTACGCCACGTACGCCTCGCTCGGCGTCCTCGAGGAATCCTTCGCCGGCGTGTACGGCCAGCAGCTCTCCCCCATGGACCTGGTGTGCGTGGACGAAGCCCACAGGACCAGCGGATCGATGGGGAAGGCGTGGGCTGCCGTCCACGACCAAGTCGCCATCCCGGCGGCGCGGCGGCTGTATCTGACGGCGACGCCGCGGATCTGGCAGGAGCGCCCTGCGCACTGGGAGGTCGCCGAAGGGGTACGGGACGCGCTGCCGGAGGAGCTGGCGGCCTCCATGGACGACGAAGACGTCTTCGGCCCTGTGCTGTACAAGCTGTCCCTGGCGTCGGCGGTCTCCCGTGGCCTGCTCGCCCGCTACCAGATCATCGTCATGGAGCTGAGGGATCCGGTCGTCACCCCGCAGCGGCTGATGGGTGAGGAGCGGCGCGGCGAGGAGGTGCGCGGGCAGCGGCTCGGGGCACTCCATGCGGGGCTGCTGCGGACCATGGCCGAGCACAGCCTCAGCACATGCATCACCTTCCACCACCGGACGATAGAGGCACAGGCCTACGCCGAGGGCCTTCAAAGCGTCGCGGCGAAGCTGCACGTCGATCAGCCGGAGAAGTACCCGGCGAGGACCTGGGCCGAGTGGCTGTGCGGGGAGCACGACCCGGAGCACCGGCGCACAGTCCTCGCAGAGTTCGCCACCACCGTCCGGCGGGCCGTCCTGTCGAACTGCCGCGTCCTGGGCGAGGGCGTCGACATCCGGGAGGTAGACAGTGTCGCCCTCCTGGACCCCAAAGGGGCGCCCCACGACATCGTCCAGGCCATCGGCCGGGCCCTGCGGCAGCAGCCGGGACAGAGGAAGCTGGCATCGCTGATCGTGCCCGTCTTCCTCCAGTCGGGCGAGGCGCCCGAGGACATGTTCACCTCCAGCTCGTACCGGCCCCTGGTACAGGTTCTCCAAGCTCTTCGGGCTCATGATGAAGAGGCCGTTGAATTGCTTGCGATTCCGCAGGAGCCTCAGAAGGCTTTCGTGGAGCAGTCTGTGAGCATTGGTCAGGCACCCGGGGAAGGCGAGGAAGAATCACGTCTGCTGCTGCGTTTTGCTGCTCCGCGTGATCCGGTGATGGTCGCGGACTGGGTTTCCTTCAACGTGATCGACACCGAGCGGCAGGACTGGGCGCGCGGCTACGCGGCGCTGCGGCGGTACGTGGAGCGGACCGGGGACGCCCTGGTTCCCTACGGGCACCGCGAGGGCGCAACGCCGCTCGGGCAGTGGGTGGCAGAACAGCGACGTTCCTACAGGGCGGGGCAGATGACCGGCCAGCGGGCCCGCCGGCTCGAGCAGCTCGGCATGGCCTGGTCCGCCGTGGATGGACGCTTCCAGGAGAACCTCGAGGCGGCGAAGGCGTACTACGACCAGCACTGGAGCCTGTGTGCTCCGCGGCCCGCGAAAGCCCTCGGCAAGCCTGTCGGGCAGTGGTTGAGCAATTTGCGGCGCCCCGGTGCGCTGGACGGCCACCCCGAGTGGAAGACGGCGCTGGAGGCGGTCGACGAGGACTGGAACCCGGCATGGCCGGCGGAGTGGCAACGCCACTACGCCGCACTGCGCGAGCTGGTCGCCGACGAGGACCAGGTGGACGTCCTGCCGGGCGTCACCGTCCACGGGATGGACGTCGGACGGTGGGCCGCGCGGCAGCAGGAACACGCGGTGTGGCACGGACTGATGGACGGCCAGCGCGAACGCCTCAAGGCTCTCGGGTTCGCTTCCCAGCCCGCGGTCCCCGAGACGGCCGCGAAGGCTTCCGGGGCGGCCTCCGGCACCTTCGAGCGGGGCGTAGCAGCCCTCGCCCAGTACAAAGCCCGCACCGGGACCGTAACCGTCCCCAGAGGACACGTTGAGCGGCTGGAGGACGGGTCGGAGGTGCAACTCGGAGTGTGGATCATGAATCAGAAGACCCGCCGGGCCAAGCTCACCACCGGCAAGCTCCAGGCGCTGGCCGACCTCGGGCTCGAGTGGGCCCGGCAAGGCTAAGGAATGGGATAAGTTTGTGGTTAAGTGAGCCTGGTGGAGAAGGGTGCGGGGTCATGGCATCTGAGGAAGAGCTGTTCGCGTCCGTCGACGCTCTGCTGAACGAGGAGCCGCACCTACCGCCTCCGGCGGAGCGTGCCCGGCTGCGTGAAGCCGCCGGCATCACCCAGGCCCGCCTGGCCACCGCGCTGAAGACGACGACCCAGTCGGTGAAGAACTGGGAGAACGGCCGCAGCGAGCCGAAGTCACCGCGCCTGGACGCCTACCAGCGCCTGCTGAACGGGTGGGCGGCGAAGTACCCCGCCCCCGGCGCAGCCCCGGCTGCCGCGACCGCGCCGGCTACGTCCGGCGAACCTGCCGCGCCCGCGCCCGCGGCTGCGACGGCAGACACCCCGCAGGCACCCGCCATCGCAGCCGCGGCGCCGGCACGGCCCGCCACCCCCCGGCCCGCCGCTGCAGCGCGGCGTCCGGCCGTGAAGAAGGCGGCGCAGCCCGCAGCCGACCCGCGCTTCCCCCACGGGCCGCTCGCCGTGCTGGACGGTGACGGCTCCGCCTACGGCGCCGGCGGCATCGTGCTCGACTGCCCTGCGACCACGGTGGTGGAACTGGTGGAGTGGACGCTGCGCGCGTCCGGCCTCGGCGCGCCGAAGCTGAACCGGCACGGCAAAGACTCCGACCCGCTGATCGTGCTCACCGCCGCGGCCGCCGTGACGCTCGGACTCCCCGAGCGCCTGGAAGGCCACGAGCAGCGCCGCTCCCTACGCCTGCCGGAAGACCACCCGGTGGTCAAGCAGGTGGTGCAAGCGAAGTGGCGGCTCACCCAGCGCGGGTTCGGCCCGTGGGCAAGGATCTACCGCAAAGCCCAGGGCCGTGAGCGGCAGTGCGTGCAGCTCGCCATCCTGTCCTGGGACGCCCTCGACGAGCGGTCCTGGCCCGGCGTCACGGAGATGGAACCGGCCGACGTCGCCCGCGTCCTCGGCATCTACGCCCAGCGGGTCATCACCCCGCGCGGCTCCACGGCCGTGTCCGGGCTGGAGCTGATGACGGCGCTGCGGCCCCCCACCCGCGCGGTGCAGGACCCTGCCACCGGCAGCTGGATCGCCGGCCACAACCCCGGCTCCCTCGGCACGGAGCCGATGGACCCCGCGCCGCCGGAGGCCACCCCCGAGCACCCCGTCGTCGTGGAATCCGGCTGGAGCGGCGGGTTCCTCAACGAGGAGGCCTACCAGTGGGTGCGCGACGTCAGCCTGCTCACCGATGAGGAGTGCACGCTGCCCTACGCGATCGGCCTCGACCTCAACACCGCGTTCCTCGCCGCCGCCGCCCGCCTCGTCGTCGGCCTCTCCGCCCCCGACCACTTTCACGCCCCGGCGTTCAATCCGAAGATCCCCGGGAGCTGGCTGGTCGACCTCTCCCATGTCGAGGTGGACCCGCGTCTGCCCTCGCCGTTCACGCCGGACGGCACCCGGCCGACGGGGCCTGCCTGGTATCAGACGCACACCGTCGCCTACGCCCAGGAGCTCGGCTTCAACGTCCGCCCGCTCGAGGCGTACCTGCGCCGCGAGACCGGCGCCTACCTGGACCCGTGGCACGACCGGCTGAAGGAGGCGTACGTCGACACCCTCGCCGACCTCGGCGTCACCAAGGAGCTCACGGACGTGGAGTTCCTCGCGGCGATGGAACGGCACAAGGACGCCGACCCGGCCATGGCCGCGGTGCTGGCCGCCATCAAAGCCACCGTCAAGGGCGGCATCGGCAAGCTGCGGGAACGCCCCCAGGGCAAGCGCTACAAGGAGGGCGAGCGGTGGCCGGCCCTGCAGCGGCCGACCTGGCGCCCCGACATCCGTGCCGCCGTCATCTCCAAAGCCCGGGTCAACATGCACCGCAAACTGCGCAACATGGCCACCATGACGGGCCTGTATCCGCTCGCCGTACTCTCCGACTGCGTCGTCTACCCCTCCCCCGGCGCCTCGCCGCTGGACTTCCTGCCCTATGCCGCCTCCGGCAAGCCGCAGCCCGGCGCCTTCCGCCTCGGACCCACCCCCGGCCTGGCCAAACTCGAAGGCGTCCAGACCATGCTCTGGGCCGTCGACCTCATGGAACAGGGCCACAACCCCGCCCGCCACATCAAAGGCGGCGACGCCGTCCACGACGAAGGCGAGTAGGCGCTGTGGGAGAGATCGACGACGCCATCGAACGCGCCGACCAGGAAGCCTTCACCCGCCAGCCTCCCAAGACACTCCAGGCACGTATCAACTTCCTGATGAAGCAGCTCAAGACGACCAAAGCCGTTGCTCAGGCGATCGGGGTCAGCCAGCGGTCAGTGGAGCGCTACCGCAGAGGCGAACGCAAGCACCCGCCCCAGGCCATCGCAGACCGGATCGACGCCGCCGTACGGCAGCGATGGCAGCCCCAGGTCCGCAGGCGCCGGCAGAAGCAGGCCGCCACCACACACGGGATCACCGTGGAGACCAGGGCGCGGTTCGGGTACACCGCGCCCGTCGGCACCACCGACGACGGACGCTTCCGCCGCCTCACCGTCCACCTCCCCCCCACCTACGCACAACGCCTCTTCGACGCCCGCCACGCCGGAGCCGGCGACCAGGAGATGCGCGCCATCATCGCCGAAGGCTTCAAAGACGTGTACTTCCAGGACAGCGGCAGCCGCGCCATGGGGCTCTCCGACGTCACCCTCAACGACATCGACTACCTCGACCTCGACTACTGACCCCCGAACCTCAGCCCGGTCGCGCCACCCATGTGACTGATTGGCACTGTCACGTTGGCTGACCGGTGGGATGATCTTCTGGTTGATCAGCCTGGGAAGGGTCGTCCGTGGGGAGCGCGTCGCTGTCGTACAAGGGGCACCGGTACCCGGTCGAGGTCATCTCCCACTGTGTGTGGCTGTACCACCGCTTCCCGCTCAGCTTCCGCGAGGTCGAGGAGCTGATGCTCGAGCGCGGCGTGACCGTCTCCTACGAGACGATCCGCCGCTGGTGCGCCAAGTTCGGGCAGGCCTACGCCAACGCGCCGACGAGGTCTTCATCAAGATCAACGGCGAGCGGAAATACCTGTGGCGGGCCGTCGACCAGGACGGCAACGTCCTGGTGCAAAACCGGCGGGACAAGGCCGCGGCCAGGCGTTTCTTCCGCCGCCTGATGAAGAGGACGGGTGCGGTGCCGCGGGTGGTCGTCACCGACAAGCTCCGCTCCTACGGCGCCGCCCGCCGCGAGGTCATGCCCTCCGTCGAGCACCGCCAGTTGGCTTTGTTCGCAGCAGCAGCGTTTGTCGATGAGTTTCGGCAGCGGTGGGTCATCAGCCGGCTCGCGGATGCTCACGAGAAATGACGGCGGTGACGTGCCGCTGGGGCAGACGGACGATGGTGCGATGATCTGTTCGTGGTGACAGATGCCGAGTGGGCTCGGATTCGGAAGGACCTGCGCTTCGGGCAGGTCTTCGAGGGCACCGTGGTGAAGGTTCCCCGGCTCGGTGCGCTCGGGATCTTCGTGGACATCGGCCTGAGCGTCGGAGGCTTTGTCGACGTTCTGCTGCTGCCGAGCGAGGGCGAAGACTGGCCAGCGGAGGGCACGGTTGCCGATTTCGAGATCTGGTGGGCAGACAGCCGTCAGCAGATCCGACTGAAGCCGTCCGACTCTCGATATCTGCGGACCGACTTCACAGACTTCGTCGAACGCTTCCGTCCCAGTTGGCCTGCCGACGTCGGCCAGCCCGTTCGTGACCCGGAGCCTGTCACCCCCGACGAGTTGCGGGTTCTGCTTCGCTCCGATGGGTCGTCGGCCGACTCCCCCTGAGACTGGAGAAGCGGCCGACGCTCCCAGCGGAACCTAGCTGGCCGCGGCTTCGGCGCGGGCTCGGGTGCTGGCGAGGCGGTAGGAGTCGGTGCCGGTCTCGATGATGGTGCCGTTGAAGGTGAGGCGGTCGACGATGGCCGCGCAGAGGCGAGGGTCGGTGAACGTCTTGGTCCAGCCATCTGGGGCTGGCACTTGTTCCCTCACAAGAGTTGCCGCTGCCACCTGGCCGTATCCCTGTCTGGCGGTCCTCGTTGGTTCTCGCGGTGGCACCCCGGTTTTGCAGGTGCTGCCTTGACCGTTCAGGTGCGAGGAAGGTGTGCCGATGGCCGAGGCGAGACTCCAGGTCATCGCGGGTGGGGCCGTCCCGCAGGAGCCGCTGACGGCGGATCCGTGGCAGTTCCAGGCGGCGTGCGTGGATGCGTTCATCGCGTCCTGGCGGGCCCGCGGCTTCAGCCCGGTGACCATCGACAACGACATCGGCCTGCTGGAGCGGACCCTCACGGCTCTGGGACGGCCCGCGTGGGAGGTGACGCCTGAGGACATCGACCGCGTGGTCGGTGACCTGGCAGTCCAGGGCCGCAAGACGTCGACCCGGCGCGAGTATGTGCAGACCTTCAACGGGCGCTGTCACGTTGCTGGGTGGGTAGGTGTCTGATGGTGCGTCGTGGCGTGGTGGAGCCCGGTTCCGGGCTCTGCTCAGGCTGCGGTGGCGAGGTCGGCGACTCCGGTGATCTGCTCCCAGATTGCGAAGCGGACGGTCATCTCGGCGCGGTAATCGTGTGCGGGCATCAGGTGGCGGCGGGGCCGGAAGTGGGGCGAGATGCCGCTGAACGCGGACAGGAACCGCTGGGCCCCGCCCACGGAGCGGAAGCCTTTCATCGCGCGCTCGCGCTGCCTAGTTGGCTGGTGGCTGTTCTCGGCCCGGTTGTTGAGGTATTTCGACTGGCGGTGCTCGACGGAGGGCATGACCTCGCGGTGGGCGGCGCCGTAGGAGCGGAGCTTGTCGGTGACGACCACCCGCGGCACCGCGCATGTCTTCTTCATCAATCTGCGGAAGAAGCGCCTGGCCGCGGCCTTGTCCCGCCGGTTCTGCACCAGGATGTCCAGGACGTTGCCGTCCTGGTCGACGGCCCGCCACAGGTATTTCCGCTCGCCGTTGATCTTGATGAAGACCTCGTCCAGGTGCCACTTGTCACCGGGCCGTGGCTGCCGGCGGCGCAGCGCGTTGGCGTAGGCCTGCCCGAACTTGACGCACCAGCGGCGGATCGTCTCGTAGGAGACGGTCACGCCGCGCTCGAGCATCAGCTCCTCGACCTCGCGGAAGCTGAGCGGGAAGCGGTGGTACAGCCACACACAGTGGGAGATGACCTCGACCGGGTACCGGTGCCCCTTGTACGACGGCGACACGGCCCCCACAGACAACCCCCTCCAGCATGATCTACCAGAAGATCATTCCACCGGTCAGCTAACGTGACAGTGCCTCCGGGAGGGCGCGAGGCGGATACTAGCCGCCGCACTGGAAGCTAAAGTCAACTCCTATATAGCCGAGTTGGCCGATCAGCGGGATGAGCACGGGCACCGTCTGGTGGTTCGCAACGGCTATCACCAGGCGAGGAAGGTCACGACCGCGGCCGGGGCGGTCGAGGTGAAGGCCCCGCGGGTCAACGACAAGCGCGTCGACGAGAGCACCGGCGAGCGCAAGCGGTTCTCCTCGGCGATCCTGCCGTCGTGGTGCCGCAAGTCCCCGAAGATCAGCGAGGTGCTGCCCCTGCTCTATCTGCACGGCCTGTCCTCCGGCGACTTCGTGCCCGCCCTGGAGCAGTTCCTCGGCTCGACGGCCGGCCTCTCACCGGCGACGGTCACCCGCCTCACCCAGCAATGGCAGGCCGACCACGCCGCGTTCAGCGAGCGCGATCTGTCCACCAGCGACTACGTCTACGTCTGGGCCGACGGCATTCACCTGCGCATACGCCTGCGCGAGGCGAAGTCGTGCGTGCTCGTGCTGATGGGCGTACGCGCGGACGGCACCAAAGAGCTGATCGCCATGAGCGACGGCTACCGAGAATCCGCCGACTCGTGGGCCGAACTGCTGCGGGACTGTGCACGCCGGGGCATGCACGCTCCCGTCCTCGCCATCGGTGACGGCGCACTCGGATTCTGGAAAGCCCTGGCCGAGGTGTTCCCCGAAACCCGGCATCAGAGGTGCTGGGTTCACAAGATCGCCAACGTCGCGAACGCCCTGCCGAAGTCCACCCAGCCCGGCGCGAAGAAGGCCCTGCAGGAGATCTGCAACGCCGAGGACCGCGACCACGCGCTCAAGGCCGTCGCCGGGTTCACCAAGACCTACGGCGTGAAGTTCCCCAAGGCCGTCAAAAAGATCACCGACGACGTCGACGAGCTGCTGGCGTTCTACGACTTCCCCGCCGAGCACTGGATCCACCTGCGGACAACCAACCCGATCGAGTCGACCTTCGCCACGGTCCGCCTGCGGACCAAGGTCACCCGGGGCGCCGGCAGTCGGGCCGCCGCCTCGGCCATGGTCTGCAAACTCGTCGAGTCCGCACAGCAGCGGTGGCGAGCCGTGAACGCACCCCACCTCGTCGCCCTCGTCCGCGCCGGAGCCCGCTTCGAACGCGGCCTCCTGGTCGAGCGGCCCAAGGCAGAGGCGTGATGCACGAAAAACGCCGACAGGGGCGGTCATGGTCGCGGAACAACCGCGGCTACGTTCTCCTCAAGGTGGACACCGTCGAGGACGACGCCTGGATGTCCCAGCCAGAAGCCGCCCGCCACCTGGGCGTCACACTCATCCGGGTCGGGATGCTCATCGCCAACCGCCGTCTGATAGCGGCGGAGAACCCGGCCGGCCAGGCTGGAGTCACAACCGCCAGTGTTCAAACCGAGGAAACCTGGCGAGCGAACGCAACAAAGAGAGCGAAGCTCACCCGCCTCCTGAAGGACACGATCAACTGGTTCTGATCACTGATCCACAAGTCTTGACGATGGCTCGCGCCGAACGCCACCATCTCGCTGATGGGGTACCCCCTGCTGTTCAGCCGCACACAGGCCTGCTCGACGCTGGTTAGCGCGTCTCAGCGTGTCATCCTGAACAACATGGCCCAGTACTTCGAGCACGAACAGAGCGAGCTCGCCGCCTCCATGTACGCGCAGGGGGTGCGCTACCGGTGCCCGCAATCGGCGTTCGAGGGCAAGCGCATCTGCGACACACCGGAAGGTATCAACGGGGTGGTGGCCGGGCCCAACGGTGACGGCGACTTCCACCGTCAAGATGCCAGGACACCAATGTGCTGGTGGTTCTGGGGGGACAACTGCCTCAGCCGGGAGAGCTACCACCCGAACAAGACCGGCATCAGCGCCTACGCTCAAGCGTTCATGACTCTGGGTCCCGCCTCGCTCAGACACGAGAACCGATGAGTCAGGCTTCCTCTGCCGGCACCCCGCCGCGGATCCACCGGGGCGGGGTGCCGGCCCCCGGCTGCATGGTGGTCCTAATGGCGCCCATCATCCTCGTGCTGCTCGCCGCCGGAACGCTCATGATCATGGCCCACCGCCAGGACAGTGCCAACAAGCGCCACGAGAAAGAGGCACTGCAGCAGATTGCCAGGCACACAGAGTCGTACCAGGACACCATGCAGAGCGAGGCCCGGAGCAGCTCCCCCAGCCAGGCACGGACGCGTGCCACCGCTCAGCGGAATTACGGCACCCTCGTCTCCTACAAGCCAGCAGACGGGTCGCTGACCACCGTCGTCAAGTTCTACGCCCCCTATGAGGACACGAGCTTCTTCGGCACCTCTGTCTCACGCACGTACCGCTGCTACTCCTTCCTCTTTCAAGTCGGTGGCGGGGGAGCACCACACCGGACGATGCTTCCCCTCAAGAACTGCACTCCCGCCTGACCTGATCCGGACGGTCCGGCACTGCGGGTGCCGATAAATCATCCGGCCTGGTCAAGCGGCATGTTGGTACTCGTGGAGGGTTCCGCCGAGTCGGTCTCGTCGGTGGACTTCAAGGTGCGTGGTCTGCTCTGTCAGCCTGATTGGTTCGGACAGTGGACGGAGCGGCGCGGCTTGGCCCAGGGTTCGGTGCGGGCGGTGCCCGTTGTAGAAGGTCTCGAATTCGCGAAGCGCGTGCATGAGGTGCCTCTGGTTCCAGATCAAGGTCCTGTCCAGTAGTTCGTGCCGGCAGGTTTGTATCCATCGCTCCATGATGGAGTTCATCCGTGGTACTCGGATACCGGTGGTGATGACCTTGAGACCGGCTCGGCCAGCACTTCGTCGAAGGCCTTCGTGAACTTCGAGTCGCGATCGCGGATCATGAACCTGGCCCTGCTGCCCGGCTCTTCGAGGTCCATGACGAGGTTGCGGCCGAGTTGCACGACCCATCGCACAGTGGGGTGCGCGGTGGCGCCGAGGATCCGGATGCGCCGGGTGGAGTGCTCGATGACGGCGCAGACGTACAGGCGGGCTCCGGTCAGGGTTCGGGTCTCGAAGAAGTCGCAGGCGAGCAGGGCGTCGGCTTGGCCGCGCAAGAAGTCGGCCCAGGTTGAGTTCTGTCGTTCGGGCGCGGGCGGGATGCCGTGCTCCTTGAGGATCTCCCAGACGGTGGAGGCGGCGACCGTGATGCCCATGGCTGCGAGTTCGCCGTGGATTCTGCGGTAGCCCCATGAGGTGTTCTCGTGGGCGAGGCGCAGGACCAGCAGGCGGATGGAGCGGAATGTGGGCGGACGCCCGCGTCGCTTGGGCACACAGGTCACGGCATGGCGCCGTTTGAGCAGGTCACGGTGCCAGCGCAGGAGCGTCTCCGGGCGTACCAGGAGGAGCAGGTGCTGCAGCTTGTTCACCGGGAGGTGGTGGAGCAGGCCGGCGAGGACTGCTCGGTCAGTGTCGGTGAACGCGGGCTTGCCGACCTGGCGCTGAAGGACGAGCAGTTGGTGACGGAGGGCAAGGATCTCGATGTCTTTGTCCCGGTCGCTCATCGGCAGCAGGCGCAGGAGCGCGAAGGCGTTGGTGGCCGCGAGATAGGCCAGGCGTAGCAGCACGACAGATCATGATGCCGTCCGCGTCTGTCCACGTGAAGACATCGGAGTTGTTGGCGAGCGCGGCCTGAAGGGTCAGTCGATCAAGGCCTCCACCTGGGTGGATGATTTATCGGCACCCGCAGTGCCACCACAGCCGTACGTACAGGAGCAGCAGGCTGCGGCGCAGGGCGGTGGTGTCGCGGGGGCGGGGTGCGGCGAGTGTTTGGTAGGTGGCGTTCCAGGCGGCTTGCGTCTGCACCAGGTCGTGTGACTGAGCACCGTAGATGGCCCAGTTGGACCACTTCGATGCTCAGCCTCGGACGGGGAGATCATGGGTGGGGAGGGTGCGGTGGCGGGCCGCATCACAGCAGCGCAGCGATATCCTCTCGGTCGTCTGGCAACCCGGCCGCGCGGAACCACAAACAGTTGGCGCGGATGCTGCCCGTCGCCTCGTCGGTGTCCACGAACGCCCGCAGCAGGGAATGTTGAGCGCAGGTGAGCGCATGAGTCGGGTCGTAGCCACCAGGGAAGGCTCTGAACAGGATCGGCCCGCGTTCGTTGTCGACGAGGGACTGGCTGCCGGCAGCCACCATGGCGATGACCACCGGTGCCACTTCCTCGAAGGACGCGGCCAGGTCGAGGGCGGAACGCAGCACGGTGAACCGGAACCATCCGTCGACCCCGCGCAGCGGCTGGGGGAACCATCCGTCTGTCGCGCGGGGGTCGCGCAGCGCGTCGAGGAGCACGGCGAGAGCACGTCGCCGATCGACTCGCACGGGGCCGAGCGCAGCGCAGACCCGTACGGCCGGGTCGGTGTCAGCGAGCAGGTCGGAGGTGTCCGTTCCCCACAGGCTCAGCGCCCGCGCCGCGGCGGCTCGCTCCCGCCTGCCGGTCATGGTGCCCAGCCGGGCCCGCAGCAGTACGGCGGCGCGCGGTATGCGGTCGGCAAGGTCTGGGGCGAAGAGGAGCGGAGTTGCGGCGCTGAGGGCGGCCTCGCAGACGTGCGGGTCGTAGGAGGAGAGGAAGGGTTCGACGGCGTCGTAGAGGGCGGGCCGGATGTCACGGCACGCTTGCAGTGCGGTGAGTTCGTCGGGGTCGCGCTCGTCTCGTGTGTCCTCGTGCCAGGGTTGCCATTCCCAGTTGGCCCGGTCCCGCACCGGATCTTCCCCGTAGGCGGCTGACTCAGCCACCTGACCCAGCCAGCCGAGCAGGGCGGCCCGCAAGCTGCGTGGCGGGCCGTCGTCCCAGGGGAAGTGCCCTTCGTGCTCGGCGAGGTCCGTGGGATGGCCGAGGATCGCGGCGACGAACAACGCCGCGGGCGCGGTCACCGTGTACAGCGAGCCTTGATGCAGCACGCCCATGTCCAACGCGGCCAACGCCTCAGACCGCACGTGCGGATCTTCGTCTACGAGGGAGCACAGGGAGACTGGTATGTCCTCGCCGGAACCGTAGGCATGCCGGTGAGAAGCCCAGTCTGTCTCCAGCAGCACGTCTCGAGCCGCTGCCGGCAACCCGCCCAGGATCCGCGTCATGCGGGCACTCTCGCTATCCGTCATGCACGCACCCTGCCAGCACCCACCGACAACGCCCTCTTTATCCAGAGCTCGTTGGACAGGAGTAGCGCGCCACCACCGCGGGCCATCTATCGCGCTCTGGGGCCACCTGGCGCGCTCAACGGCAGGTATCGCGCTCAGTCACAGCACCAGGTCGTCGGGGAAATCGGTCACGTCCATACCGGCATTAGATCGCTTGTTCGAATTGCGTGTCACTTCGGACACGCCCCCGTCCGGCGGCGCCGTGGTCGGGGTCGGGGTCGCGACCAGCGTGGTCAGCGTCATGGTCGGGCCTGCGGTCGGGCCCGACCACGGCGGTCCGGCCCGGTCTGGAGCGGCACCCGGGCGGGTGATTTTCCTTCGCGTACGCGGGCGCAGTCCTGAACCTGCGCCAGGAGCTTGACTCGTAGCATTGACGGCGGCGATGTCCCGCTGACCAGCCGTGGTCGACCCCGCCGTCGCCGTACGTCGCACCTGCGGGTCGCCACCCCGCTGCCCGGAGCCGATCGGCTCCGGGCAGCGGGGGCCTCCTCCTCGTACCTGGCCAGGGATGTCCTGTAGGTCAGCGGGAGACGGGCGGGAGGGCTCGCTCGAGGAAGTCGAGTCGGACCTGGCGGGGCAGGGTGCTGTCGAGGCCGAGGGCGGTGCGGATGGAGTCGGCGCTGACTTCGCGGGGGATCTCCAGGCGGCGTTCGGCGTCGCCGATGATCTCGCCGATGAGGTGGTGGGCTGTGCGAGGGTGGTGGCGGATGAGCCAGTCGAGCATCTTCGTCACCGGCGTCGTGATGCCGTAGAAGGTCGCGGGCTCGCCGACGGAGCTGTCGAGTTCCTTACCGTAGGCGAGTTCGTCGAGAACAGCGTGCACAACGGTCGTGGCGAGGTCGTGGGCGTCGATGATGGTGTCGGTGTCGGCGGCCACGCTCAGGGCGAGTTCGTCGGCGATCTCCTGGACGGCGCTCGCGGTGCGAAAGCGCAAGGCCCAGCGCTTGCGCCAGTCGGGGCGCTCCCACAGGGCGCCGAAGAACCGGCGTGCCAGGCGCTGGCGCAGGTCGGCCAGGCCGATCGACAGGTCGCTGTCACCGGAGTCGAGCTTGGCTGCGGCGCCCTCCGGGGAACGGTCGCGCTCTTGTGCCCAGTCCTGGGCCACGGGGCGTGACCAGAGGCTGCGGCCGCTGACCGCGGCTTGGGGCGGGGGCACTTCGCGCTGGTCGCGGGCGATGTAGGCGCGCAAGGTGGAGGCCGCGATGCCGCCGATCTTCGCCATCTCTGGCACGCCGATGAGTTGATCGGCGGCGAGTTCGGGGGCGGACAGGCGCACCACGCACTGCGACAGCGGCCGTGCGTTTGCGGGCCGGCGGGAGGCCCACAAGGCCAGGTGGTCGTTCCAGGGGTCGGGGGGCGGGGCGTCGAGGTCGAAGTTGGCGACTTTCAGCAGGCGGCCGCCGCCGGGGTGGGCGTTGTCGTCGAGCAAGTCGGCGGCGGTGATGGTGGTGGCTGCCTTGACCGGCCGGCGCTCGAAGCGCTCGCCGGCGCCGTCCCAGACCTGGTCGGGCCGGTACCAGGTGGTGCCGTCCCACCAGTAGCCACCTTGGCGGAACAGGAGCTGGGGCCCCCACCAGCTGCTGTGCCATGGGGAGGCGTCCTGGTCCCGGACCAGGAGAACGGTGCGGCCGTGTTCGGGATGCCGGCGCACCACCCAGGCCAGGTCCTGTCGGATCGGATCGGTCGTGAATGCGAGCCAGGAACCCTTCGTGTCGGAGACCCTGTCCCAGCGGCCCCACGAGCTTCCTTCCTCATGGCGTCCGATGGCCTCGATCGCGGCGGGGTCGTCGACCGGGACGTGGCCGTCGTCCACAAAGGGCAGGCCGGGGACGGGGTGGTCGGTGTGCAGGCCGTTGGCGACGGGCTGAAGACGATGCATGAGTGCTGCACTCCTCAAATCCTAAGTGCTGTAGATGCTTACAGCACTTTCGATCCCCATCGCACAGCACACCGAAACCCCCCTGCGGCGTGACAAGTTGGCGTCAGGACAGACAACGCCACTCAAGACAGCAATCACGCTTGCCCGCGACGGCAACGGTCCATCTGCAGTGGACCGACTTGCTCGAATACGCCCTGTTCAGCGCCTTCAGGACGTGAACCTCTCGCCGCGCCGCACGCGCTTGCGCAGGTGGAGCTGGGCCCTGTTCCAGGAAGGGCGGTAGGCGCTCACCAGCAGGGTGTCGGCGGTGCGAGGCCCGCCGGTCGTCGCGGGCAGCACGTCGGCAGTGATGTTGGTGAATCCGGCCTCGTCGAGCAGTTTGGTCCACACGTGCTCTTGAAGGACCCAGCGGCGCATTGTGGTGGTTTCACCGTCCGGTGTCTTCGCCGGGATGTAGGCAGCCACAGCATCGGGCTGGGCAGGTGCCCCGCTCAAGTAGTGGGCGAGGGTTGCGAACACCAGCCGTCCCCCCGGCCTGAGGGCGGCTGCCGCCGCGGGCAGCAGCTCGCCCGGGTCGGTGAAGTCCACTGCGCCGAAGACGCTGTACAGCACGTCGTACGAGCCGGTCATCGCCTCCAGGTGGGGCACCGCGCCAGACTGCACGATGCACAGGCGAGGGGCGAGGTGAGCGTAGAGGTCGGTTGCCACGTCATGCTGGGCGGGCGAGGCGTCGACGGCGACGACCCGGGCCGGCTGATGGTGAACTGCCAGGTGTGCTGCGTGCCGGGCTGCGCCGGCGCCGAGGTCGCCCACACATCGGCCGGTCAGGTCACCGAGGGCCTCAGGGCCGGGACCAGCGTCCTGGCCCCAACTCCAGTAGAAGACGTCGGGAACGGCTCGGTCACTAATGGCGCGGGCGCGACCGTAGTGGTGCCAGAGGTCTGCGGTGCTGGTGGTCACCCAGCCCATCCTGGCGGCCGCGGCCGGGCCGCGGACCGGTTCGCTCAAATCTCACCCGGGCGTGCTCTCAGGCCCCCGCCGTATGGCCGGGGCCCAAGGAGCTCGCCGTTGCGGCGCGGTCAGTGCGAGTCGTTGCCGGGGTGGCACGGGCCGCAGTCGGCAGCGTCCGTCCACAACGGCAGGTCGACCTCCCAGCCGTCGGCGGCGACGATGTGGGCCGTCTTCACAACGGAGCCGTCGTTCTTCATGTCCACCTTGGGCACGTGGTGCAAGAACTCGCCGTCGTTGAACTTCTCGCACAGCTCGGCGTACGCGACGGTGTCCAGGATGACCGCGTGAACGCCGATATCGACGAGCTTGCTGGGCGCAAGCCCCAGCCCCTCGCCCCGGTGGTTCATCGCAGTCAGCAGGTAGGCGTAGCCCTGGCCGAGGACCCGAGCGGCCATGACCGAGTCGTAGGGGTAGTCCCGCATGAGGAGCCCGACCTGCTTGTCCCACAGGTCGGCCGGCACAGCATCGCGCGCGCAGCGGACCGGACCGGTCGTCGGATCGGCGGCCGGAGGGGATGCTACAGCGGCAGTGTCTGCCATGGTGTGCCTCCGATGGACGGTGCCCCGCGGCGCGGGGCAGTGACCCCAGCACATCGCGCCGCGCGGCTGTGCGGCACTCAAGTCTTCATCTGTGCAAGGTGTTTGCATGTTGCGCAAGCGGCCTCGACGAGCCCGGCCGCTGCCCGTAGCGTGGAGGACCCCCTGTCTGTGCGGTGTGGGAGGGACGCGTGCCCGTTGACCCGCTCTGGAACAGCACGACAGCCCGGCAATTAGCCGCGCAGCGACGCCCCGGCGCGCTCATTCGGCTCGGACGCCAGCACCACTGCTGGACGCTGGCCGTGCTCGCTGACCGGATCGGCTGCTCGCCCGCTACCGTGTCCCGTTTGGAGCGCCGCACCCAGATCGCCGACCTGGCCCTGGTGCATCGTGCCGCTCGGGAAGTAGGCGTGCCCAGACATGTCCTCATGACATCCCTCGCGCCACCGCCCGCTATGGCAACGACGGCCACTAGAGTGACGGCCAGTCAGCGTGACGCCGAGGAGGACCCCATGCGCCGCCGTACGCTGCTCGCCGCCACGGCGGCCGCAGGCCCCGCCGCCCTGTTGATGGGCCTGGACGACGCTCTGGCCGACACCCCCGCCCCGTCTGATGCAGGGCCGCTGAACGGCCGTCTGACGGGCGCCCGCACACTGTATGACCGGGGCGCGCACGCACGGCTCCTGGCCGCACTGCCCGCCCTCATCGCCGACGCGCATCAAGGCGCCGTCTCCCGCCGCAGTCTCGACCAGGCCCGGCTGTCCGCCGTGTACAGCCTCGCCTCCGCCGTGCTCATCAAGCTCGGCTCCTACGACCGCGCCCGGCTCACCGCGGACCGTGCCCGTACCTGGGCCGAGATCTCCGGCTCCCCGCTCGCAGCTGCGGCCGCGGCACGGGAATTGGCCATCGTGCTGCGCCACCAGGACCAGCACGGCGCCGCGCAGCGCCTGATGACCTCGGTGACCGACGACCTCGAGACGAGCGGGCTACGCACCGACGCCACTGCCGCCGCCTACGCACAGATGCTGTGCACCCTGGCCTACACCGCCGCCCGGGCCGGGCAGCGCACCGAGGCCCTGGCGATGGCCGAGGAGGCCCGCCGCGCCGCCTGCCGACTGCCCCAGGCCGCTCCACCCGGCCGGCTGTTCGCCATCAGCCCGGCCGCTGTCGACCTGTATGCGGTCGGCGTGCACTGGGCACTCGGCGACGCCGGCGCCGCCCTGAACGCCGGGAAGAACCTTCGGCCCGAGCAGTTCCCGACCGCCGAGCGCAAGGCCCGCCTGGGCACCGACATGGCGCGCGCCTGGTGGGCCTGGCAGCGGCCGGAGCAGACCGCCCGCGCACTGCTGGACGCCTACCGGGCCAGCCCCGGCGAAGTCCGTGACCGCCCCGCGATCCGCCGCATCGTCACCGAGCTCACCGAGCGGCACCCCCGGACCAGCGGCGTACGCGAACTGCACGCCGCAGTGACACGGACTATCTGAGCTTGATCATTAACCTAGCTGCTGTTTCAGGCGGACGTGTTCGGTGAGAGTTTCGATTCGTTTCACGGTCTTCCCCGGCTCGTGACGTGGGGCTGGCCTGCGGTTCTTCGAGCCGAGTGGGCGTCCGGGCCCTGGCTTGGAGGGTCTGGGCACGTCGGCGGGACGGGCGGTCTTCACGCGGAGGTGGCGGAACCCCCGGCGGACCCGGGCAGGGGTGAGCCGGCGCGGCTCGGAGGGCCGTTCCCAGGGGCGGCGGAGGTCCTCGGCGAGGGGCCGGGCGAGGCGGAGTTGGGTGTGGGCGGCGATGATCAGCCACGTCCATAGGTCGGCCGTGTGTGGATCGCGGACCTTGGGGACGGTCCAGCCGAGGGTCTGTTTGAACAGCCGGAAGGTGTGTTCAAGATCGAATCTGCGGAGGAACGCCTGCCAGCGGACATCGACGTCCTGGCCGGTCATGCCGGTGCGCGAGGACCACAGCCACACCGGCTTGGGGTCGCGGTCGCCGGGCAGGTACTCGACCTTCAGTCGGATCAACGTGCCGTGGATCAGAGGGAGTTCACCGCAGTGGTCGAGCCAGGGGCCACGGGCCTGCAATCGTGGGTGCATCCGGTCCCAGGCGAGGGCTTCGGCCGTGCCGTAGCGGGTGGTGTCGCATGTCGTGGCCTGGTCGGGGGTGTGCCAGGACTCCGGCTTGGAGAAGGTGAGGACGCCGCCGTGCTTGCGGGGCTGCCCGCCACGCGGGGTGGAGCGACGCGGCCCGGCATCCCGGAGCATGACCCGGTCCGAGCGCAGCCGGCCGACCAGCTCGACGGGCAGGTCGGCCAGGACGTAGGCGAGGCGGGTCACGTCGTAGCCGGAGTCCATGACGACGAGGATGTCCTCATCGCCCGGCCGCCACTGCCCGGCGTGCACCAGCCGGGTGACCACCTCACGCAGCTGGGCAGCGGTGATTGCGGTGGCGTCGTCGGCCGGCCCGAGCCGGATCGCGTCCAGCACGGCTGTCCAGGAGGTGCGTCCTGTTTCCAGAGCGGCCACGAAGGAGTAGGGCCAGCCGGGGATGAACTGATCGGCGCTGCGGCCCCGCCCGTAGACATGGCAGAACAGCAACTCCGGACTGGTCGGGGCATCGGGGCGCAGCCAGTTGCTCACGTCCACGGCGAGCACGATCCGCCCGTCGGCGGCACGTGGCAGCGGTGTGGAGGCCAGCAGCCTGCGCAGGCGTCGCGGCTCCAGCCAGCCGTGATTGACCGCGTCGTACATCGCCCCGTGCCCGCGCCGGTGCTCGGCCGTGAGCGTCAGCTCGACCAGCGAGGTGACCGGACCATCGGCACACAGCACTGCGTCGGTGAGCTCGAAGAGCGCATCCGCACGGCTGTAAAGGCAGTCGTAGAACTGGACACGAAAGTGGGACAGGATGCCCAACGAGGCCTCAGCAGACTGTTCAGCGGCGAGACTCTTCACCAGCGGCCGTTCCTTCACGCGACGTTGCTCGACACCTCGAAGCGTGAAGAACGGCCGCCCTGCTGTCCCGGGAACACACCAAGATCAGCAGGTCGAGTGACCAGCGAGGATAAATGCCAAGCTAAGGGCTGCCCCGTAAATGATCTTTGACGTGTTGGGAACCTGCTGGCGTCTGCGTCACCCGGCAAGGACGAGGTTGTGCGGGCGGGCAATGCCGAGCATGGCGTGGTGAACGCCGTCGCCCTTCAGGCGGCAGTCGCGAAGGATCTTCCTTCTCTGCACTTCACTCGCATGGGTGTTGGGAGGAGCGCAGGCCAGGGAAACCTCGTTGCTGCTCGATGGCGTCACCTGGATCATGTCGCCATGGGGAGACGACCGAGCACACAGACCGACAGCGCGCCTGTAGCTGCGGGTGTGCGTGTGGACTGGTGGGCTGTTCCCCACGGTGCGAAGCCGAGTTGAGGAACGTCTGGGGGCTCCTGTCCAAAGCGCCGTTACCCAGGCCGGGGGCTTCTCGCCTGGGGTTGCTGCTCGCATGCGCCTTGTCGACGGCCGGCGGGTGTTCGTGAAGGCGGTGGGCCCTGAACCAAACCCCGACACCCCTGACCTCCACCGGTCCGAGGCACGAATCACCGCGGCCTTGCCGATCGCAGCGCCTGTGCCGCAGCTGCTCATGACCTTGGACCTTGAAGGCTGGGTCGTTTTGGTCTTCGAAGACGTCGACGGGAGAATGCCGGCCCAGCCTTGGCAGCTGGACGAGCTCCACCGTGTTCTTGCAGCGGCTGACGAGCTGTCCGTGCTGCTCGATCCTTCGCCGATCGCGGCGCCACCGGTTGCTGACCGGTTCGGCGAGAAGTTCCAAGGCTGGCGTCGGCTTTCCGCTGCTTCCGCGGATGGGACAGACGACCTGGCCTGGCTCGATCCCTGGGCACGACGCAATCTGGGACGCCTCGTCGACCGAGAAGCCGCCTGGATCGCAGCTGCAGCCGGTAGCGCCTTGATCCATGGCGATCTGCGGGCGGACAACGTTCTGCTGACCGACGACCGCGTCATGGTTGTCGACTGGCCGTGGGCCGCAGTCGGAGCTTCGTGGTTTGACGTCGTCGCGATGGGCCCGAGTGTGATCATGCAGGGCGCCCCGGATGCCGTGAGTCTTCTTGATCAGCACCTGTTCGCTCGTGGTGCTGACCCGGAAGATGTCACCACCGTGCTCATCGCTGCGGCTGGATACTTCCTCCGTCAGTCTGTGCAGGCCCCGCCGCCGGGGCTGCCGACGGTGCGGGACTTTCAGCGTGCTCAGGGTCAAGCTGCACTCCATTGGGTGCGTGAGCGGACACATTGGCGATAGAGCCTCGGGAAAGCCCGAGGTCAAGTTCCTGATGAATCGGGGCGTGGGCGTGGGATGCCGAGGTCGGCGACGGGCCTCTTGACGAGGCGGGCGGCCTCGGCTTGCTTGGCGCGGAGGAAGGTCAGCATCGAGTCGATGCCTTCGACCTCGCCGAGCCAGTGATCCTCCTGGGCCCGCTTGCGGCGCAGGAGGAGCTCCCTCTCGATCTCCGCGAGGCGGGGCAGCATCTTGGGGTTGACCTGGAGCATCGGGCAGCGGATGCAGGCTTCTCTGAACCAGTAACTACGGTCCGTTGAGGCAGTCGGCAAACCTGTGGCACATGAGTACCGTCCCGGGCCAGGATGCGGCTATGCGTGATGTCCAGAGCGATCCCGAGTTGCAGGATCTGGTTCGGCGGTTCGTCACGCCTGATCGGCGATACCTTCGGTTGGGCGGGAGCGTTTTCCGGTTGAGCCCGGTCGAGCGCTCCGCGTTTGTGCGGGATCTGGCTCAGGCTGCGTACGAAATCACTCCGGCGGAGCTCGGCGTCCTCTTCGAGGGTGGATGGCGCGAGCGCAAGACTGCCGCCTGGCTGGTTGCTGTGGCCCACAGGTCCGAGTTCCGCGAGCTCATAGGCCGGCTCCTGCTGGCCAGCGAGGGGCCGTATGCGGGCGCGGCATACTGCGTCGCCCTTGCGAAGTTCGGTACTGCAGCGGATGCCGAACTGCTCAGCGCATACCTTGATCACTACTTGTCGCGTCCCGACCTCGACTACGACCAGGCAGTCGTCCTTGGGACGCTTCTGTACCTCGATGAGATTCTCGGCTCCGAGTACACGACACGGTTCCTTGCCCCGGCCGGTCCCTGGGACCGATGGCTCGAAGTCCGGGCCGTGGCGGCTCTCGACCCGCATGACTGTCGGCAGGCCGTGCAGCAACTGTGCGCTTTCGTCGACGAGACCGCTGAGGTCTTCGCCTCGCTGGCCTGCGGGAGCTGATCATGACCGAGCGGGACATCATCCTCAACGAACTCGCCCAAGGACTGCGCCCGATGTCACAGGGCATCGAGTGGTTCGACACCCACAGCCCGGAGGAGCAGGCCGAGATACTCCTGTTCCTGCGCCACCACTGCGTGCAGGCGCGCGCCGTCACCGAAGACGGACCGGAGAGCATCCGACGTGCCGGGCTGCGCCCGACGCACACCCCGGCGGTCTTGATCACCTGCGGCCCGATCGACCAGCAACTGGGGAAGATCGGCGGCCTCACCCCTGTCGACGAACGACGCAAGGCGTTCCGGCTACTGGTCGAGGTCCTCGCGGTCGCAGACGAACGGCGCCGCGAACGCTTCTGCTCCGGCGGATGCGGTCACTGGTGGCATAACCTGCCCGTCGCCGACGGGTGAGGACGAGTCCCCCGCCGCTGGCCTCCGCCCCTGGACTCCATGTGCGGCAAGACGGACTGACGGCAGTGTTCATGCGCTCGTGTCGTCGGCGGCGGAGTCGATCACCGCGCTCAGGGCCTGCAAGGCGCCATCGTATTGGTGGCGGTCGAACTGGAACGGACCGAATGCCACGTAGTCGCGGGTCTTGCGGTGGGGTTGCTCGAAGGCGTCCCAGGTTACGAGATCCGCTGTCGCGGTGATGCGGGCCATGAGCGGCCAGCACCCCCACTCACCGCATTCACAACCGAGGACGGGGGTCTTCGGCCCCATCGCGCTAGTGGACAGTCCGAGGAAGTGGTCCTGCATCGGGCCGAACCGGAAGAACTCCGGAATCAGACCACCGTAGGCATCACCTGCAGGCTGCATCCCGGCCGCGATCTCGTACTCATCGATCAGCTCGGTGAGTGGTGCTCCGTCGATGTGAGGGACGACCACGAGCAGACCCCTGTCGCCACGGTGCTGGCAATCGAACCGGATCTCATTGCTGATCATCCCGCGATTGTCTCAGCGACCCTGCTCCCTCCTTCTGGGCGGGGTGAGCCGGGGCCTTGCGCGACATGCCGAGGTTGATCGCCACGCTGCCGGGCGCGGAGTCGATCTGGTCGATTCTGGATTCGGCGCCGGCGAGGCTGACGCGCAGGCCCTCGATTTCGCCGAGCCAGCCCTCTTTCTCGGCTTCGGCGATCCGGTCGAGGAGGTTGTCGCGGATCTCCACCAGGCGGCCGCGCTGGGCGGGGTCGGGGCGCAGGAGGGAGCAGCGGACAGAGTCAGGAGCGCCCGTGCTCGCGGTTGAGCTCGTGGTAGCCGCGGAAGTCGAAGAACCGCAGGCCGTCGATCACCGCTCCAGACAGGATTTCCGGCAGGGTCCAAGGGTGGGGGGTGTAGTCGTCCGTTGCCACGCCTCCATGCTCAAGCAGCAGCGCGATCATTCGGTGAACCTCTGCGGTGCCGTCGATCCGCCCGGAGATGTCGATCTGCACCGCCCAAGTGGGGTGATGTCCGACGGCCGCTTCAAGGATCGCCACATCCTCGGGATCCCAATCGGAGAAGAGGTAGCCGGTCTGCTCATCGTCGATGTCGATGTAGAGGTTGCCGTCCAGAGTCCACGGATTGCGCTGCTCGGGCAGATGCCGATTGAGCGAGGCGACGGTCGCAGCTCGCTCACCTGCGGGAAACACGAAGACAGTTCGCATGGGTTGGAGCGTAGGCAGTTCAGCTTCGTGGCGACCATGGATTTCAGGGACGGTGCTGGTCCGTCACGTAGTGGTGGTGCGGATGGCGACGTCGGCGAAGGTCGGCATGCCGAGATCGACTGTGGAGGGTCGGCGGGCTGCTTCGGCATCGAGCTGGTCCAGCTTGCCTTGCGCGCCGGTGAGGCTGACCTGGAGGCCCTCGACTTCGCCCAGCCATCCTTCCCGCTCCGCCTCAGCGATCCGGGCGATCAGGTTGTCACGGATGTCGATCAGCCGTGACCGTTGGGCCGGATCAGGCCGGAGGAGCGAGCATCTGACACAAGCGTGCTCATGGATGCAAGGGGATCCGAAGGCGCGTGCGCATGTACCGATGGACACCTTCCGCTTCTCGAAGTGGGAGAGGAAGGCGTCCCACTCCTCCTCTGTCGGGATGCGGTACTCCTCCCCGGGGCGGGAGGCCCGCCGGCGGGCGATGAAGGCTCGGTGGGCCTCGATCGTCTCGGCAGGGTAGACCGCCTTGTATCCGATCGTGGTGTCGATGCTCTTGTGACCGCAGATGACCTGGGCAATGTGCGGGGGCAGTCCGTTCATGATGGCGTCGGTGACGAAGATCCTCCGGAAGTCGTGGGGAGAGAAGAACAGTGCCTCACCGTCGGCGTTGGTCAGCCCGGTCGCGGCCAGCGCATTGATCAGCAGTTTGCGGATCGCGGTCGGTGTGAAAGCGCGATGCTCGGAGCCGACGCCACGCTGGAACAGCAGTGGCATCGGCGGGTTCCAAACTTTCTCACGGACGTCATAGGCGGCCACCAGCGGAACCATCCCGCTGGGGCCCCGCAGCCGACTGATGATGGCGCTGAGAACGTCGGCGAGTTCCGGGCTGACCAGCAGAAGTCGCTCGGTGTCGGTCTTGGATGGAGCGATCTGCAGCAGCGGGACGACCTCGCCGGTGGACGGGAGCCGGTACTGGGTGACGCTGTGGTGAGTGAGTTCCAGAAGCTCCTCGTTGCGAACACCGGTCAGACGCAGGACTTCGATCACGGCGAACGCCCAGAACGCCTCCTCTTCCTCGTACGAAAGATTCCGCCGACGCCCACTGGAGCTCTCCTCGGCCCAGGTGAGGTGGCCCGCAGCCTTCGGGGCAATGGTTCTGCGCAGGGCGCCGTCCGTGCCTGGGATCAGCTCCCCGGGCTCGGTGTCTCGCGCCGCCTGGAGCAGGCCGGCGGCTTCGCGGCGCCGCCGGTCGGTGGCGCTGACTAAGATGGGGAGGACGGGAAGCCGCTCGCGGGTGCGCTGGTCCATCCGGGCTTTGCGCCGCTTGCGTTCCTTTGCCTTGTGGATCTCGTCGTCGCTGATCGGGCAGGGCACGGCCCATGGCCCCCAGCGGGCCGGTTCCTCGGCCGCCCATTGCGCGATGTCGAGGTAGAACGCTCGGACGCGCATGAGTTCGTCTTTGGCGTTGAGCCGCGGGCTGGTGACTTCAATGCTCTTGCCGTCGGGGCCGACGACGTTGCGCCTTTTGACCTTCAGGTCGTCTTTCCAGGCGCGAGCCACCGCCGGGGGTAGCCGCAGAGAGTCGATTCCTGGTGCCAGATCTTCGATGCGGGCCCAGAACAGGCCCGCGAGCGTTCGGGAGATCGCGTCCAGGCTGGTGAAGTCCAGCGATGGCTGGCGTTCGCGCAGATAGTCCACGATCACGTCGCGTACCGGTTGGCAGCGGATCTGGTAGCGGTCCACCAGCTCTTCGATGCTCGACTGGCCCAGGGCGAGCCCGAAGGCGCGGATCGTGGCCGGGGCGTCCTCGGGGAAGATGCCCATAGCCCGCAGCCGCAGGTAGAAGTCGACCTTCTTCTGTCCGCCGCGGGCGTGCACCCGGCGCTGGGTATCGATGAGCTCCACGCAGTCGCCGACAGTGATGTCGTCGATCCGCCCGCCCTTGCAGGCCAGCAGGATGGCGATCCGCGTCGCGGCGGTCTGCGCATCCTGGCGCGCGCTCGCCGGCCCGGCGGCGGCCAGCTGGCGCAGGCGCGCGAATCCATCCGGGTCCCGGGTCTCGGCCATCACAGAAGCGAGATATCGGTGCGAGCGGGTGAGCATCCACGGCAGAGCCGGACGAATGACGTCTCCGCAGATCAGCATGAGCAGCCCAGAGGCCAGGTCCTCCCGGTCATGCGACGGTGAGGGCCCGTGCTTGCTCAGCCACCGCTTGGGGATCTCCACCCAGGAGGCTCCGGACAACCCCTCGGCTCCCGTGGCCATCCAGCGCTGCTGCCAGGTATCCCCGGGCCGGCTCGACAGCCAGCGCAGCAACTTGATCACCCCGCGGCGGCGTCCCGCTCGGGTGCCGTTCGCCACCGGAAGGAACGGCGCCATCGTCAGGTGTCGCAATGTCTCCTCAGACGACTGCGCGGTCTGGGGCCACCACCGTTCCGCGGTCCGGGCCGGGAACTGCTCCCGCAGTCGGCTGTTGCGCGCCTGGGCCTGCTCCGCGCTCGGGTTCGTGATCTCCAACGGCTTGCGCGTCGTGTGCTTGACGACGGCCGTCATGACGAGCGCCCGAACAAGACCTCCAGCGACGCCGGATCGTAGCCTGGTGCTGGCGGCGGTGGCACCGGCTGGATGCTCGTGCGGGCCTGGCGTGCGTGATGCGCCAGCACGCCGGCCACGACCTCGTCCTTGTGCGGCGTCAGATAGACCTCCGTGGCGGACAGGTGAGCGTGTCCGAGCACCCACTGCACGTCGGACAGCGTCAGCTTCGTGTCGCGCACCATCCGGGCGGCCGCGCTGTGCCGGAGGTCATGAAGGGTCCAGTCGGCGCCGAGCGAGGCGTTGACACGCTCGAACATCCGGTGGGCGCCGTGGTAGGTCAGGGGTCGGATCGGATCTCGCCGTGTCCACCACACCGGCTGGGTGCGTCCTCGCACAACCTGGCCTTGTACCTCCTGCTGGTAGAGGCGCAGCCATACGAAAGCGTCCGCAGATGCCGGCACCTGCTGGACTGCCCGCGAGCCCTTGCGCACCACGCTGATCAACTGCTGGCCAGGGTCGACATCGCGCTGACGCATGCCGATCAGTTCCGAAGCCCGCACCCCGGTGGAGATCCAGAAGGCGACCAAGGCCCGGTCGCGGTTGGAGGGCAGCGCCGCGAACAGTTTGTTGAACCATGCTTCCGGAATCGAACGCGGGATTCGCCGCGGCAGGCTCGGCCGGTACCGGCCCACGCGCTCAAGCTTCCAGCCAGCCATCGGATTGTGGTGCGCGTGAGCCCGTCCAGAACGGCGGGCAAGATCCAGCGGGAACGGGTTGAGCAGCGGGCCGGTCCCCGCATCGCGGTGCACGTCGTAGAACCGGCGCAGGACCGTCTCGCTGTGCACGACGGTGGCCGGAGCGTACCCGGATCCGGTCGACGGCTTCCCGGTCACCGGGTTCGCGGCACCGGCTTCCCCTACCGCCCGCGGCCCCTGGGCCTTGACCTTCCTGGGTTTGACGGTCTGCTGGATCCAGCAGCTGAAATCCCGGGCTTCCCGGCGGGTCGCCCGATCCCAGGGAACATCCACGGCCTGCAGGAAACGCCACCACCGCAACAGATCCATCCCGTAGGAGCGAACCGTTGACGGCGCTTTCCCGGCCGCCAGCAACTCCTGGAAGTAGACGGCGACCGGCTCGACGGCCGCTCCGTCGGGATCGATCAGCCGGTACGGCTCGTACCGGTTGCCGGTCTCCATCAGCCGACCCCACTGGGGAACCGCCAGGGCTGCCAAATCTCGTTGGGGAGCATCCTTCATCACGACCGGTGAACGTAGTGCCCAATGACTCCATCCGCCCACTGAACTGGGCAATCAACAGGCTTCGTTCAGTCAACGGGGCGTGTTCGTGGTTGCAGGGGGTGCCGTAGGGGCGGGCGCAGTTGCCGAGTTCGACCTTGCGCTTGTCGAAGTGCTCCTCGAAGTCGGCCCACTCTTCGGGTGTGACCTCGGGGTATTCGATCTCCGGTCGGAGCGAGCGACGGTGGCTCAGGAACCGCTGGTAGTTGGCGACGATGTCCTCGGCGAAGACCGCGACGTAGCCCTGGAGGGTCTGGAGGTTCAGGTGGCCGAGCAGGGCGGCGCCGATGTGGATGGGCAGGCCGCCGTTGACGATCTCGGTGGCGAAGAGCCGTCGGAAGTCGTGCGGCGTGAAGGTCATGTCGGCGAAGGCCCGGTGGGTCTCGGCGAGTTCCTCGCAGCTGCGGGCGAACATATGGATGAACGTGGTCGGGGAGATCACTGATCACTGCGTGCCGTTCTGACGTTGCATGAGGAACGGCATGGGCTCTGACCAGGTCTTCTCGTGCGGGTCGTAGCGGTTGAGCAGGCGGACCGACCGGCCGTCGGGGGTGAGGCGGCGGATGATCTGGGCGATGGCGTGGAACAGGTCCGCGGACATCGGGGTGACGCGCTCGCGCTCGCTCTTGGACGGGGCGATGACGAGCAGGGCGATGACCTCGTTGTTCGGCCGCCGATACTGGCGGATGCTCAGGTGGGTGAGCTCGCAGAGCTCTTCGACGTGGATGCCGCTGTGTCGCAGGATCTCCAGGCCGGCCCACTCCCAGAACGCGGTGTCCTCGGTGAGCGTGACGTTGAGGACCTGCCCGTCCTCGTCGGCCACTCGGACGGGTGGCTCGTCCTGACTCTTGGCCCAGGTGCGATCGCGGTCGCTGTCCGTGCGCCGGTCGGAGTGTCCATCGTGCTCGAAGGTCTCTCCGAGCTCGACCGCGCGGGCCCTCTTGAGCAGGCCCGTTAAGACGGTGTCCTATGTGGTGAGGCGTCGTTGAACTCGGCATGGGGCGGGGAACCTGGAGTTGGATTGTTCCGGACGGGCTGTGGGAGATCGCGAA
>NZ_JBIRUL010000017.1:0-163282 GCF_044335095.1 Streptomyces sp. NPDC020597
AAGCAGGGCTGCTTGCCGGCCACGATCACGTTGACGTGGTCGCGGCTGCGCAGGACGTGGTCGGCCACGGCCAGCAGGGTGTTGGCGTCCGGCGGGAGGTAGACCCGTACGACCTCGGGGCTCTTGTTGAGGACGTGGTCGACGAAGCCGGGGTCCTGGTGGGAGAAGCCGTTGTGGTCCTGACGCCAGACGTGCGACGTGAGCAGGTAGTTGAGGGAGGCGACGGGGGCACGCCACGGCAGTTCCCTCGATGTCTTCAGCCACTTGATGTGCTGGTTGACCATCGAGTCGACGATGTGGACGAACGCCTCGTAGCAGGAGAACAGTCCGTGCCGGCCGGTCAGCAGATAGCCCTCCAGCCAGCCCTGGCAAGTGTGTTCGGAGAGGATCTCCATGACCCGGCCGTGCCGGTCGAGGTGCTCGTCGACGGGAAGGTGCCCGGCCTGCCACGCCTTGCCGCTGACGTCGTAGACGGCCTGGAGCCGGTTGGAGGCGGTCTCGTCCGGGCCGACGAGCCGGAAGTCGCGTCGATCGCCGGTGTCCTTCATGACCCGCGCCAGGAGGTCTCCCAGAACGCGCGTCGGTTCGTGCAACGTGGTGCCCGGTTTGTCGACGGGGACGGCGAACTCGTCCAGCGGCGCGAGGGGCAGGTCGCGCACCAGCAGGCCGCCGTTGGCGTGCGGGGTGGCGCCGAGCCGCCGGGCCCCGTCGGGGACGCAGGCGAGGACGTCGGCGGTGGGCCGCCCGTCGGCGCCGAAGAGCTCCCGGGGCCGGTAGGAACGCAGCCATCCCTCCAGCTGACGGAGGTGCTCGGGGTTCTCCCGGACACCGGACAGCGGGACCTGGTGGGCGCGCCAGGTGCCCTCGACGGGTCGTCCGTCCACCTCGACCGGACCGGTCCAGCCCTTCGGGGTGCGCAGCACGATCATGGGCCAGTGGACGCGCTCGGCGACCCCGTCCTCGCGGGCGGTCCGCTGCATCACCGCGATGCGGTCCAGCGCGTCGTCCATCGCCGCCGCCATGGCCCGGTGCACCTCGAGCGGGTCGTCGCCGGTGACGTGGATCGGTTCGTGGCCGTAGCCGCGCAGGAGGGCGTCGAGCTCGGACTCGGGAAGACGGGCGAGCACCGTCGGGTTGGCGATCTTGTAGCCGTTGAGGTGCAGGATCGGCAGCACCGCCCCGTCGTGCACCGGGTCGAGGAACTTGTCGGAATGCCACGAGGCCGCCAGCGGCCCCGTCTCCGCCTCCCCGTCCCCGATCACACACGCCACCAGCAGATCGGGGTTGTCGAAGGCGGCGCCGTACGCGTGGGAGAGCGAGTAGCCGAGCTCACCGCCCTCGTGGATCGAGCCGGGCGTCTCCGGGGCCACATGGCTGGGCACCCCGCCCGGGAAGGAGAACTGTTTGAACAGCCGGGCCATGCCCTCACCGTCCCTCGGCACGTCCGGGTACGTCTCGCTGTAGCTGCCCTCCAGCCAGGCGTTCGCCAGGACGGACGGCCCTCCGTGCCCCGGTCCCCACACGCACAGGGCGTCGAGGCCCCGCGCCCTGATCACCCGGTTGAGGTGGGTGTACACGAGGTTGAGGCCGGGCGAGGTGCCCCAGTGGCCCAGCAGCCGCGGCTTGATGTGCTCCGCCGTCAGGGGCTCGGTGAGCAGCGGGTTGGACATCAGGTAGATCTGTCCGGCGGCCAGGTAGTTGGCGGCCCGCCAGTGTGCGTCCAGGGCGCGCAGCTCGTCGTCGGAAAGTACGGTGGCGTCCTGGTGGTCGACCTTGGACATGAGGGACTCCGGAAGTCATCGAGCGATGGAGGCGGCCTGGCCGGCAGGGAGCGCCGGCGGCACTGCCGCGAGAGTCGTGCGAGAAGGGGTCAGCCGTGGGGGATCACGGCGACGGGGGCTGCGCAGTGGTGCAGGACGGCGTGCGTGACATGGCCGATGTGGGCGCCGAACGGACTGCGGCGGATGCGCCGGCCCACGACGACGAGCGAGGCGTCGCGGGAGGCCTCCACGACGTGGACGGCCGCACTGCCGTAACGGGACACCTCGACGACCTCCACGTCCGGGTACTTCTGCCGCCAGGGCCGCAGCGCCTCCGCCAGGGCAGCCGCGTCGGCGAGTGCCAGCCCTTCGTGCAGGGCGGGGCTGACCGGTGTGCCGTACGCGTAGTACGGCGGCGGGTTCCAGCCGTGGACGACCCTCAGGGACGTCGCCCGGCGCCCGGCGGTGTCGAAGGCGAACTCGATCAGCGTCTCGTCGGGGTACTCGACGTCGAGTCCGAGGACCACGGGCAGGAAGGGCGTCGCCGCGGAGGGGATGCCGGCCGGGTCCGGCTCGTGCTCGTCAGCGGCCACTTCCAGCGCGCGGACCAGCACCACCGGGCGGTCCGCGTGGGCGACGGCCGACAGGCCCACGGAGCCGACCATGAATCCACCGATGCCGCTGAGGCCGCGCGAGCCCAGGACGAGCATGTCGGCGCTCTTCGCCGCGTCGGCGAGAACCTCACCAGGAGATCCGGACAGCTGCTCCCTGATCACCTCGACGCCCGGGTGGCGCAGGCCGATGCCCTCGGCGGCCTCCCGGGGGATGCGTTCGGTCCAGTGCTGCCTGGTCTCGACGCCGAGGAGCGGCGCCTGGGCCATGGGCTCCGGCACCGGCTCCCAGACGTGGACGATCTTCAGCGGCAGCCCGCGCAGCCCGGCTTCGCGGGCTGCCCATTCGGCGGCGGCCCGGCTCTCCCGCGAGCCGTCGAGACCTACGGTGATGGTGCGGAGCATGATCTCCACCTCCTGGGGGCAGGGGATCCGATTTCAGCGTCGTTTTCGGGAGGTTCGCCGTGAAGGGGCCGCTGGTCCCCGATGTGGGCCGGCCGGGCCGGCCGACCCGCGCGGCTCGGCGCGGTGGGCCGGGTGTCGGGCCCACCGCGGCAGCGGTGTTCAGCGCAGCCAGCCGTGGTCGCGGACGAACGGCAGCCTGGCCCAGGGACGGCCCGCGCCCAGGGTGTCGCCGGCGGCGGCGACGGCCGACACGACCAGGGCGACGGCGTAGACGAGGTGGTAGTCGACGAACGGGTTCGTCGACATGCTCGCCGAGCCGTCCGAGAGGTGCCTGGCGGGCGGCCACTCGGCGATCCACATCAGCGCCATCATCGCGGTGCCGGCGAAGGCGGCGATCCGCAGCGCGACCCCCGCGACCAGGGCGAGACCGATCCCGAGCAGGCCCAGCATGAACAGCCAGTTCGCCCACGGGTCGCCGGCCCAGGAGTGGAAGGCGGACTCCATCGGCCCGGCGGCGACGGAACCGAGGAACCCCTTCGTCGGCGACCCTCCATCGATCCAGCCCCTGCCGGACGGGGTGGCGTAGCCGAGGCCGAAGGTCTTGTCGAGGAAGGCCCACAGGAACACGAACCCGGTGAGCAGACGCAGAGACGCAAGGACGTAGGCCCGCGCGGAGTCCGTACCGGTTTCCGCCGACACGGACTCGGACGAGGATGCGGTCCGGTGCCCGCGGAACGAGGGCAGGTGGAAGCCGGGGCTCTGACGAGGGTGCTCGTGCACGGCCATGGTCGAGGTTCCCTTCGAGGGGGTCGGGTCGTTGCCTGACGTCACTCACTCTGGCCGCGCCCGCCGGGCGGCGCCGGATGCCGAAGGTCCACGGCCACTGGGCCGAACGGCCCTGCCTTCAGGTGCCGTTGGACTCGGCGCGCACACCGGACACACCCCGTTCAGTAGGCCGCCGGGCCACGTTCGCGGAACTGCTCCACCACCCGCTCGACCGAATCCCGCGCCGGGCTCGGGGTGTCGCGCACCGGGAAGGGGATGCCCGAGGCCTCGTACTTCGGGGATCCGAGCTTGTGGAAGGGCAGCAGTGGACGGGTCGCCGTGCGGCGTGCCGTGGTCCTCGTACACGCACGGGACGTCGGTGAGGCTCAGCGGGAGGTCGGCCTCGACGTCCTCGGCGAGCAGGGCGGCCGTATCGAGCGGTACGCGGTCCCGCGGCAGGTTGTCCCGGGTCGTCGCCCCGGGGACGATGAGCCCGGGAACTCGCGTCCCGGCAGACGGTGTTCGCCCCGCCGAGGTGTACGGCGCCTGCATGGACGCCGGAGGCGACGGAGGGCGATGTGGTGCAGTTGCGGCTGCTCGGACCGGTGGAACTCGTGGTGCGGGGAAACCTGGTGGAACTGGGACCGCCGCAGCGCCGTACCGTGCTGGCGGCACTGGCGGTCGACGCCGGCAGGCCGGTCCAGGTCGACGTGCTGGCGGAGCGGGTCTGGGGAGCGGACCGGCCGGACGGCGCGCGACACGCGCTGTACGCCCACGTCGCCCGGATCCGGCGCACGTGCGAGACGACCGGTGACAGCGCGGGCGAGGCGTTACGGGTCGTGCGGCGCTCCGGCGGCTACCAGCTGGAAGCCGGCCCCGACCAGGTGGACCTGCACCGGTTCCGGCGGCTGACGGAACTCGCCCGGCAACGCGGGCAGGACCTCGCCGTACGGGCGTCCCTTCTGACCGACGCGCTGGCGCTGTGGCGCGGTGAACCGCTCGCCGGACTGGAAGGGCAGTGGATCGCACGGGTACGGGAGACCTGGCGGCGGGAGCGGGTGGACGCCGCCGTCAGATGGGCGCAGGCCGAGTTGCGCGGCGGTGATCCGGACGCGGTCGTCGCGCCGCTCACCGAACTGCTCGAGGAACACCCTCTGGCGGAACCGCTGGCCGAGGCGCTGATGCGGGCCCTGCACGCCACGGGGGACAGCGCCGGAGCCCTGAACTGCTTCGCCGCGATCGGGCAGCGGCTGGCCGAGGAACTCGGCACGGACCCCGGACAGCGCCTGAGGGAGGTCCACCAGGCCGTTCTGCGGGGGCTGCCGGCCGATACGCCCGCCTCGGCGAACCCCGTCGCGGGGCCGGTCCGGATGCGTTCGGCCGTCGGCGTGACCCCCGCCCAACTGCCCATGGGCGTTGGCCGATTCACCGGCCGGAGGGAGGAACTCGCCCGGCTGCGGGACATCCTCGCCGCGGCCGGGCAGCAGCCCACGGCCGTCGTGATCTCGGCCGTGTCGGGCACCGCGGGGGTGGGCAAGACCGCGCTGGCCGTGCACTGGGCCCGCCGGATGAGCCACGCCTTTCCCGACGGGCAGCTCTATGTGAACCTGCGGGGATTCGACGACGGCGGGACGGTGACCCCGGCGCAGGCCGTCAGGGGCTTCCTCGACGCCCTCGGGGTGCCTCCGCAGAACATCCCGCGCGACGTGGACGCACAGGCGGCGCTGTACCGCAGCCTGCTGGCCGGCCGCCGGGTCCTCATCCTGCTGGACAACGCCCGCGACGCCGGACAGGTACGCCCGCTGCTGCCCGGAGCGCCCGGCTGCCTGGCGCTGGTCACCAGCCGCAACCGGCTGACCGGGCTGGCGGTGGCCGAGGGAGCCCACCTGCTGCCCCTCGACCTGCTCGGCCCGGCAGAGGCGCGGGAACTGCTCACGGTCCGGCTCGGCTCCGTGCGGGTCGCCGCCGAACCCGCGGCGGTCGACGAGATCGTCGTCCAGTGCGCGGGGCTTCCGCTCGCGCTCGCCGTGGTGGCCGCCCGCGCCGCGACCGAGCCGCGTCGGCCGCTCGCGGAACTCGCCGAAGAACTGCGCATGGCCGACAGCCGCCTGGACCCACTGGACGGTGACGACCCGTCCGGCGGAGTGCGGGCCGTGTTCTCCTGGTCCTACCGGATGCTGAGCCCGGACGCCGCGCGGCTCTTCAGGATGCTGAGCCTTCACCCGGGGCCCGACGCCGCCCCGCCGGCCGTCGCGGCGCTGGCCGGTGTCACCGAGGACCGCGCCCGAGCCCTGCTGGCCGAGCTCACCGACGCGCACCTGCTCACCGAGCACCGGCCGGGCCGCCACACCTTCCACGACCTGCTGCGGGCGTACGCAGCCGAGTGCACCGCGACCGAGGACGACGACGCCACCCGGCACACGGCGACCCTGCGGATGCTGGACCACTACCTGCACACCGCCTGGGCGGCGGACGCCCTGCTGACCCTGCGCCGTGACCCCCTGACCCTGGCACCGCCTCTGCCGGGCGCCCAGCCCGGCCGGCCGGCCGACCACCGGGCGGCTCTGGCGTGGTTCACCGCTGAGCAAACCGTCCTGCTGTCCGCGGTCGAGCGGACGCCGACCGGCTTCGACACCCACACCTGGCAACTCGCCGCGACGCTCACCACCTTCCTCGAACGGCGCGGCGCCTGGCAGGAGCTGGCGTCCGCCCACACCACCGCCCTGAGGGCGGCCCGCCTCGCGGACGACACGGCGGGCCGGGCGAACGCCCACCGCGGCCTCGGACTCGCCTGGGCCAGACTGGAGCGCACCGACCGGGCCGAGCACCACTACCGGCTCGCGCTCGGCCTCTTCGCCGAACTGGGCAACGAGGCGGGACAGGCCCGCATGCACCAGAACCTTGCGGCCGTCGCCTCGGCCGACGGCCGCTACCCGGAAGCGCTCGACCACGCGCACCACACGCTCGAGCACTACCGTTGCGCGCACGACCGGGGCGGTCAGGCCATCGCGCTGAACCACATCGGCTGGTACCACACCAAGCTCGGAGACCACCGGCGGGCGCTCGCGTACTGCGAGCAGGCACTCGGTCTCGTCCAGGAGATCGGAGACCTCAGCGGCCAGGCCCACACCCTGGACAGCCTCGGTTACATCCACCGGCACCTGGGGCGCCACGCGCGATCCGTGGCGTGTTACGGACAGGCCCTCGAGCTGTTCCGCAAGACGGAGGACCGGCGCAGCGAGGCCATCGGTCACGCATACCTGGGCGACACCCACGAGGACGCCGGTGACCTCGCGGCTGCGCGTCAGGCTTGGATGCGTGCGGTGGAGATCTTCGACGACCTGGGCCTGCCCGACGCCGAGCCCCTGCGCGCCAGGCTGGCCCGCGGTCAGGACGGGTCGAAGCCCGGCTCGTCGTGAGGTCACGGACCGGGCTTCGCACCGTGGCCGGTCGGCGGACGAGCCAGACCCGGGAGGGCGACAACCTATCGACAAGCTCTCGGCCCACACTCCGGCCGCAGGCTGTGGGCCGGGGGCCGACCGGAGTCCCCGGTACCACGAGGAGGGGGACACGAGTGGACGCGAGAGAGCTGTGCGGGCCGTCCGTGGCGGATGCCGGCGGGCGGAGCGTGCTGGAAGGCGCCTTCGCACTGCTGGAGGTGGTGGAGCGCGCCGGGGAGGCCGGACTGACCAGGCTGGCCTCGGAGAGCGGGATTCCCAAGACGACCGCGTACCGGTTGCTGGAGCAGCTGGTCGGCCTGGGCGCCGTGGAGCGGCGCGGCACGTGTTACCGGATGGGATCGCGGATCTTCCGGCTGGGACGGCAGTGGCAACCGCATCCCCGGCTCCGGTCAGCGGCGGCCGAGCCGGTACGCCGACTGGTGCGGGCCACCGGTGCGACCGCCGGGATCGCCGTGCTGCGCCGCGGTCACACCCTCGTTGTGGACTGCACACCGGCCGAGCACGGGGACGCCTGGGCACCGCCGCTCGGCAGCGCGACCTGGCCCTGGCACACGGCGGCCGGGAAGGTGCTGGCGGCCCGGACGCCGTCGGCGATCCCGCAGGACTCCCTCCCGGCCGCCTGGCCGCGGCAGGCGGCGGTGATCCGGGACCGCGGCGTGGCGTTCGACCGCGAGGAACTGGTGGACGGGGTGTGCTGCGCCGCGGTCCCCCTGTACGACCGGAGCCAGGTCCCGGTGGCTGCCCTGTTCGTCGTGACCGACCCCGCACACAGCCTCGAACGGCTCGCCGAGACCGCCCGGGACATCGGCAGCGCCATCAGCACGGCCCTGCGCGGCCCCCGACCGGCCGGGCACGCCGACCCCGTCGCGCGGCACCGGTGGCACCGCGCGACGGGGTCGGACGAGAGCGTGGCGCAGCCGGTTCAGAAGAACCAGCGCTGAGCGATGTTTCCGTTGCACGACCAGACCATCACGGCCGCGCCCTTCTGGTCGTGCGCCGTGTCGAGACAGAGGCCGGAGTAGATGTTGACGATCTCACCGGTGGAGCGAAGCTCCCAGCTCTGCGCCTGGTTGTACGCGTAGCAGCCCACCTGGGTCACCCGCGTCCCGGCGCCGCCACCGGCGAACAGGCACTTGCCCGCGCTCTTCGACCGGATCGTCCACTGGCCCGGGACCGGGCCCTGGCCCCGGTCGGCGGCCACGAGGATGAACTTCTGCTCCGAGACGCCCGTGCAGTTCCACAGTTGCGCGCGGGCGCCCTCGGCGGGGTCCTCCGACTTGATGTCCAGACAGTACCGATGGGTCTCCGCGTTCTGCAGCTGCTCGTAGGTTCGGGTGTTCAGGGCGGACGCCGATGTAGCGGTGGCCCAGAGCACGGCCAGCGCCGTGCAGACGACCACGAAGAGAGCGCGCGGGCCCGTGCTCCAGCGGGAGTTCTTCATCGCTGATTCCTTGCGGTGTGAGGGATGCCGACAGGCCGATGGTGGTCCCGGGTGAGCCCGGTGTCGCGTTCCGGTCCGGTCAGCGAACCGGACCTGCCCGACTCCGCCGAAGCGTTGCGTCCGTCCCAGCCGGGCTCGGCCCGGCCAAATACCCGGCACCGGCACCGGCCCATGGACGGGCCAGGCAGCGGCGAAGGCCACCGCCCTTCTGAGTCGGCATGGCGGACGCACGCATACCCAGTCCCCGAACTGTGTTGCCCCACCATATGTGTCCCTGACCTGCGCGTTCCTACGGTGTGCGGACACCCTCCCGTTCCCACCGCACACGAGGAAGTGGCGCACATGGCCTCCGCAACCACCGCTCCCCCATCACCCCCCGCCAGCCTCAAGCGCATCGTCGCCGCATCCCTCATCGGCACCACCATCGAGTGGTACGACTTCTTCCTCTACGGTTCCGCCGCCGCCCTCGTCTTCAACAGGTTGTTCTTCCCGGACTCCGATCCGCTCGTCGGCACGCTCCTGTCGTTCCTCACCTACGCCGTCGGCTTCGCCGCCCGCCCGCTCGGGGCACTGGTCTTCGGCCACTACGGAGACCGGCTCGGGCGCAAGAAGCTCCTGGTCCTGAGCCTGTTGCTGATGGGCGGGGCGACCTTCGCGATCGGGCTGCTCCCCACGCACGCCACGGTGGGCACCGCCGCGCCCGTCCTGCTGACGGTGCTGCGACTGGTCCAGGGCTTCGCGCTCGGGGGTGAGTGGGGCGGCGCCGTGCTGTTGGTGTCCGAGCACGGGGACGCGCGGCGCCGCGGGTTCTGGGCGTCGTGGCCGCAGACCGGCGCGCCCGCCGGGCAGTTGCTCGCGACCGGCGTGCTGTCCCTGCTCACCGCGGTGCTCTCGGACGACGCCTTCGCGTCCTGGGGCTGGCGGATCCCGTTCCTGCTCTCGGGCGTGCTGGTGCTCGTCGGGCTGTGGATCCGGCTGTCCGTCGACGAATCCCCCGTCTTCCGGCAGGCGTTGGCGCGGGCCGAGGCACGAAAGGCGGCGCGCACGGCGGACGCCGAGCCGCTGCCGCTGGTGTCGGTGCTGCGGCACCACTGGCGTGACGTGCTGTTCGCGATGGGCGCGCGCATGGCGGAGAACATCTCCTACTACGTCATCACCGCCTTCATCCTGGTCTACGCGACCACCTCGGCCGGCGTCTCCAAGCAGACCGCGCTCAACGCCGTCCTCGTCGCGTCCGCCGTGCACTTCGCGGTGATCCCCGCATGGGGCGCGCTGTCCGACCGGGTCGGGCGGCGTCCCGTGTACCTGCTGGGCGCGGTCGGCGTCGGCCTGTGGATGTTCCCGTTCTTCGCCCTCGTCGACACCGGCGACTTCGGCGGCCTCCTGCTCGCGGTGACCGTCGGCCTGGTGCTGCACGGAGCGATGTACGCGCCGCAGGCCGCCTTCTTCTCCGAGATGTTCGCGACCCGGATGCGCTACTCGGGGGCCTCGATCGGCGCACAGTTCGCCTCGGTCGCCGCGGGCGCCCCCGCTCCGCTCATCGCCACGGCGCTGCTGGCCGACTACGACAGCTCCACCCCGATCGCCCTGTACGTGATCGCCGCCGCCCTGCTGACGGTCCTGGCCGTGGGCGTCGCCAAGGAGACCCGCCACCGCGACCTGGCCGACGTCGAGACCGGCGCTGACCGCGAGCCCGCCGGGGACTTCGAACCCGCGAGCGAGACGGAGGGCGGCTGCGCCGGGAAGACCTCCACGACGACGGCGGCGGACACGCAGGCCCTGCGAGCCGATCGCTGAAGCCACCGATCGCCGCTGACGGCGCCCACCCTGCTGACCGCCGTGTGCCGTTCGCGCACACGGCGGTCAGCGGCATACGGAGGGCCTGCGCCGCAGCGGCGGTCGGCAGAGTACGCGGCGCACGGCGGGTACGCGGCGCGCTGCGCGGTCGGCTGCGCACGGCTGTCAGCTGCGCACGCCGCCAGGGGCTGGGACCGCCAACCGGTGCAGGCGCAGGGCCAGTTGGATCTCCAGGGCGCGTGCGGGACTCTGCCAGTCGTCTCCCAGGAGGCGGCCCACGCGTTCCAGGCGCTGGGCCACCGTGTTGACGTGCACGTGGAGTTCGTCCTTCGTGCGGGCCGGACTCATGCCCGCGGCGAAGTACGCGTCGAGGGTGCGCAGCAGGTCCGTCCCGCGCCGTTCGTCGTAGGCGACGACCCGGCCGATGGTCCGGTCCACGAACCCCGCGACGTCCCGGTCGCCGGCGAGGAGCAGGCCGAGGAAGCCGAAGTCCTCGGCGGCCGCTCCGTCGCCGGAGCGGCCGAGCAGTACGAGGGCGTCGAGACAGCGCCGGCCTTCCTCGTAGGCGGCGACCACCGCGTGCGGTCCGTCGGCGAGGTCGCGCACCGGGGCGGACGCGCCGACGGTGACCGCTTCGTGGACGGCGGCGCCGAGATGCTGCGCGGTACGGCGGGCCAGCTCCGTGGCGGTGTCGCCGGGCTCCAGTGGCAGCAGCAGCACGGTCCCGCCGTCGCGGGCGCAGGCCAGGCCCTGCCGCGTCGCGGCGAGGTGGAAGGCCGCGGCCCACAGTCGGCGACGGGCGGCCGCGTCCTGGCCGGGGTCGGCGGCGGGGGCTGCCGCGTCGACCCGGGCCGCGAGGACGACCTGGGTGGCGTCGAGGTCGGCGTGCAGGCGGGCGGCCCGCTCGCGCAGCAGACGCGGATCGCGGTCGCGGGCCTCGAGCAGGTCGTCGAGGAGTTCACCCCGCACGCGCTGTTCGGCCTCGGCGGCCGAGCGTCTGGCCAGCAGCAGCAGGGACGTCACCATGGCGGCCCGCTCCAGCGTGCGCTGGTCGACCGGGTCGAGGCCGGGGTGGCCGCGCAGCACGAGCGCTCCGAACAGCTCCTCGCCGGCGGCCACCGCCGCGATCCAGTCGTCCCGGTGCCGTACGGCGTGGCCTTCGGCGCGGGACGCCTCCAGCGCGTCGGCCGCCGCCGTCTCCGTGAACTCCACGGTCTTGTCGAGGACATGGGACACCGCGGCGGCCACGTCGTGGACTCCGCCGCCGCGCAACACCAGCTCGGCCAGCCGGTCGTGGACGTCGGAGGCGCGTTCGATGACGGCGCTGCGGTCGCGGATGATCTCGTTGGCGTGTTCCAGGCCTGCCAGCGCGGAGCGGGTCTCGGTGAGCAGGTTGGCGGTGTCGATGGCGGCCGCGGCGAGCGCGGCGAAGGAGCCGAGCAGTGCGATCTGCCCCCGTTCGAAGACACGGGCGCGTCGGTCGGCGGCGAACAGGACGCCGATGACGTTCGGTCCCAGCGCCAGCGGGACCCCGAGGATCGCCACCAGCCCCTCGTCGCGCACGCCGGAGTCGATGGCGGCGGTGTGCCGGAAGCGCTCGTCCTGGAAGTAGTCGTCGGTCACGTACGGTCGGGCCGTCTGGGCGACCAGGCCGCCGAGCCCCTCCCCCATGCCGAGGCGCAGCTGCTGGAAGCGGGCCGCCACGGAGCCCTCGGTGACCCGCATGTAGGTGTCGCCCCTGGCCGGGTCGTTCAGGCTGAGGTAGGCGACGTCGGTGCCGAGCAGCGAGCGGGCCCGTTGCACGATCGCGCGCAGGACGGCGTCGAGGTCCCGCAGGCCCGCGAGGTCGTGGGCGGTCTCGAAGAGGGCCGACAGCTCGGCCTCCCTGCGTCGCCGGCCCTCCAGTTCCGCGCGCACACGCAGCGCGACCCGCTTGGCGTGTTCGAGCGCCGCGATCCGCTCGCCGGAACCTCCTTCGGCGCGCGCCAGCAGCACGGGCCGGTCGTACGCCTCGGCCGCCGCACCCCGGGCGAGCAGCTCGAGGAACGGCGCGTCGGCGTCGTGGGCGGTGGTGAGGGACGAGGCGCCCTCCAGGTGGTCGCGGGACATGCTCACAGGATTCCTCATCGTCGGGCCGCCCCGTCAGCCCTGTGGAAAACTCCGCCGGGGCCGCCCGCCGGGGTCCTGCCCAGGGTGTCCCCCCACGCCCTTCCGGGCTCTCGGCGAGTTCAGTGCGCGGTCCAGCCCCCGTCGAGGACCAGCGACGTGCCCGTCACGAAAGAGGCCTGCGGGCTGCAGAGATAGGCGACCGCTTCGGCGACCTCGGCCGGCTCGATGAGCCGCTTCACGGCGCTGTCGCGCAGCAGAACCTCGGCCAGCACCCGCTCCTCGGGGACGCCGTGCGTACGGGCCTGGTCGGCGAGCTGCCGTTCGACGAGCGGTGTGCGCACGTAGGCGGGGTTGACGCAGTTGGAGGTCACACCGTGGGGGGCGCCTTCGAGGGCGGCGGTCTTGGAGAGGCCTTCGAGTCCGTGCTTGGCGGCCACGTAGGCCGCCTTGTAGGCGGATGCGCGCAGCCCGTGGACCGAGGACACGTTGACGATGCGGCCCCAGCCCTGCCCGTACATGTGGGGCAGCGCGCCGCGGACGAGGCGGAAGGGCGCCTCGAGCATCACGGTGAGCACGGTGCGGAAGACGTCCGGAGGGAACTCGTGGAGGGGGGCCACCCGTTGCAGTCCCGCGTTGTTGACGAGGACGTCGGTTCCGGCGGCGGCGAGTTCGGCGGCGTCCAGATCGGTGAGGTCCAGTACGCGGGGTTCGAGCGAGCCGGGCAGACCGGCCGCGCTCTCTGCGAGCCTCTCCAACCCGCTCGCGTCGCGGTCGACGGCACGGACCTTGGCCCCGGCGGCCGCGAGCCGCAGCGCGCAGGCCCGTCCGATGCCGCCGGCGGCGCCGGTGACGAGGGCGGTGCGGCCGCCGAGGTCGAGCGAGGGCGCGGCGGGGCCGGCAGGGACGGCCCGGGGGGAAGTCATGCCTCGACCCTAGGCAGAGCCCCACCCCGGACCCATGTGGTCAGCGCCCACACTTCACTGCGAGGTCGTGGTCTCGAACCATGTGGGTTCGTCGGCGAGTGCCTGCTTGATGCGGAACAGCTGGCGTTCGCTCAACGGCGGCAGGGCGTCCACCGTGAACCAGCCGACGTCGACGGACTCGTCGTCGTTGACCCGTGCGGTCCCGCCCACGGCCCGGCAGCGGAAGGTGACGTCCATGAACTGGCACGCGTCGCCGTTCGGGTACGCCACCTGCTCGCCGGCCCGCACCAGGACGACGCGCTCGGCGACGCAGTGCACCCCGGCCTCCTCGTAGACCTCGCGCACGGCGCAGTCCGCGGGCTGCTCGCCGGGGTCCGGGATGCCGCTGATCACGGTCCACCGCCGGTTGTCCGCCCGCTGGCCCAGCAGCACCCGCCCCTCGTCGTCGAAGACGACGGCGCTGACGCCGGGGAGCCAGAGAAGCTGGTGGCCGGCGACGGCCCGGATCTCGGTGATGAACTCTGGAGTCGGCATGGTGCGACCCTATCCGGGCGTCCCGGTCAGCCCGCCGCGCTCCGTCGGGTCCGCACCGCGGCGCCGATCGCCCATCCCAGACCGCCCGCCGCGACGAGCAGCAGAGCCATCTCGGGGAGGATGCCGAGCCTGGTCGCCGGGGTCTGCGAGGAGCGCAGGGGCACCTTCTGCACCAGGGAGTCCGCCACGAACATGCCGGTCTTCTGGGTGATCTTCCCGTCCGGCATGATGATGGCGCTGACGCCGCTGGTCACCGGCACCGTGACGGTCCTGCTGTGCTCCACCGCGCGCACCCGGGACATGGCGAGCTGCTGGTAGGTCATCTCGCTGCGGTCGAAGGTGGCGTTGTTGCTGGGCACGGAGATCAGCTGGGCGCCGTCGGTGACCTCGGAGCGCACGGCCCAGTCGAACGCGGCCTCGTAGCACGTGACCAGCCCGACCTTGGCGTCGTCCATGTCGAACACGCCCGGCTTCGTGCCCCGGCTGAAGTCCTTGCGCACCATCGACGTCCAGTCGCTGTTGATCGCCCCGATGAGCGAGCGCAGCGGAAGGTACTCGCCGAACGGCTGGACCTGTCGCTTGTCGTACGTCTGGGTGGGGCCCTTCACCGGGTCCCAGAGGATCTGCTCGTTGTAGAGCCTGCCGTCCCGCTCGACGACGCCGCCGACCGAGACGGGCGCGCCGATGGCCTTGGCGGCCCGGTCGATGACGGCGGCGGCGTCGGCGTTGGCGAAGGGGTCGACGTCGGAGGAGTTCTCGGGCCACAGCACGAAGTCGGGCCGGGCGACCTTGCCCGCCTTGACCTCGGCGGCCAGCCGCTCCGTCTCACGCGCGTGGTAGTCGAGCACGGCCCGGCGCTGGGAATTGAAGTCCAGGCCGAGGCGCGGCACGTTGCCCTGGATGACGGCGACGGTCGCGGTGCCGTCCTGCGCCTTGTCGCTGACCAGCGTGCGGGCGGCCAGCGCGCCGACGACCGGGACGGCCACGCTGAGCAGGGCCACCGCGGCGGCCGACCGCCGCACGTCGCCCGAGTTCCGCCGTTCGAGCACCAGGCGCACGATCTCGTACAGGCCGAAGCCGCACAGGACGACGCCGAAACCGAGCACGGGGGTGCCGCCGACCGCGGCGAGGGGCAGGAAGACACCGTCCGCCTGCCCGAATGCGATCTTGCCCCACGGGAAGCCGCGGAAGGGGACACGCGCGCGTGCCGCCTCCCCGGCGATCCACAGCGCAGCCGCCCACAGCGGCCAGGCCGGCAGTTTGGCCACCGTCGCGACGCCCACGCCGACCAGCGCGACGAAGATCGCCTCGATGGCCACCAGGGCGAGCCAGGGGCCGGGTCCCACCTCGACGCCGGTCCACACCAGGAGCGGCAGCAGGAAGCCCAGCCCGAAGAGGTAACCGAGACCGAAGGCGGCCTTGCGGCTGCGCCCCCGCAGCACCCAGCCGAAGACGGCGAAGGCCGGCAGCGCCAGCCACCACACGGTGCGCGGCGGGAAGCTGAGGTAGAGCAGGACTCCGGAGAGCGCCGCGGCGGCGCCCGGGAACAGGCGGCGCAGGAGCCGCGCGCCGCGCGAAGCGGGCGCGGCCGAGGGCTCCAGCCGGTCCGGCCGGCCTACGGAAGTTGCGGTGACGGTCACTCCGGGAGTGTACGGCGAGTCACCATTGTGCTGACAGCTCGGTCCGTGGAGCCCGCGACCTGGTCGGCCGGGGCCCCGCGCCCGGCGCACAACCCGGCGCAACTCATCCACAAACGGCCCATCAGCGGTTACGGTGTGGCTGAGCTTCGGTCGTGTGCGGCCGGAGTCCGTCACGGTTCAGGTCCGTCACGGTCGGGGGGCGACCGGGTTCGGGGGGCGGGGTGGGTTCCACCGGGATGTCGGTCCGCGAGGCCGCGGACGGGGACGGGGACGGCCGAAACGTTTCGGACGCGCTCGGCGTGACCGTGCTCGGGGCCTGCGCCGTCTGGTCGCTGGTCACCGCCGCGGTGCACGGCGGACGCCCCGAGGGCGTCCTGCTGTCCGTGCTGGCGCTGGCCGCCGGCTACGCGGCGGGCCGGATCACCGGCGTGCTGCTGCCGGTCGCCGCTCCCTGCGCCGGCGCACTGGCCGGGCTCGCGTCGACCGTGACCGTGCCGCGGCTGGGCCCGGGGCCGGAGATCGCCGCGCCCCTGGGACAGGCTGGCGCCACCGCCGCGATGCTGACCCTCTCGGCCGGCGCCGCGTGCTGCGCCGCCTGGACGAGCCGGGTACCCGCACAGCGGCTCGCGCTGTGGCTGCTCGCCGTGGGCGTGACGGCCGCCGCGGCCTTCCTGGACTCGACGACGGGCTTGGTGACCTGCTGCGCCGTGCTGGTGTGCTCGCTGGCCGCCGGACGGATGCGTCACCGAGGTCCGGCGCTCGCCGCGTCCGCCGTGGCGGCCGCCCTGGTGACCGGCCTGACCTGGGCCGTCGCCGGGAACGCGGTGCCTTCCGGTCTCGCCGGCCCGCTCACGGACCGGTTGACGCCGCACCGCGTGGACCTGTGGCGCGACGCCCTCGGCATGGTCCGGCGCCAGAGCGTCCTGGGCGTGGGCCCGGGACGCTTCGGCGAGCTGAGCACGACGGCGGCGCAGTCGACACTGTCCGACGGCAAGCCGCACTCCGCGCCGCTGCAGACCGCGGCGGAGCAGGGCGTCGTCGGACTGCTGCTGCTTTCGGCGGCTTTCTGCTGGGTGCTGTTCGCGCTGTGGCGGTCGCAGCGTCCGACACCGGTCGTCCTCACCGCGGGGGCCACGCTGACGGCGCTCGCCGCGGTGGCCGCGATCGGCAACGCGCTGAGTTTCACCACCGTGTCGGTGGGCGCGGGGCTGCTGGCCGGCCTGGCGACGGCCCGGCCCCTCGCCGCGGAACCCGCGGCGTACGGCGCCCCGTCGGCGTTCGGGCGGGACCTGCGGCGCGGCGACCGCCCGACGGTCTGACGCCGGGAGAGGGCGGACGCCAGGAGAGCGCGGACGCCGAGAGAGGGCGGACGCGGGGGAGGGACGCTCAGCGCGCGGGGCCGGGGGCTCCGGTGCGCAGCCGCTCCTGGATGACGCGGACCGCGGACTCGGCGTCGTCCACGGTGATCGTGAACGTGTGGCCGTCCCACAGGCGCAGCACCACGCCCTCGCCCTTGCGCACGACGACCGCCGTGCCCTTCTCCGGCCGCCAGCGATAGCCCCAGCCACCCCAGTGACGTGGCGTGACGTGCGGTTCGAAGTCGGCGCCGGCGACATGCGCCAGCGGGATGCGCCGGCGTGGCAGCCCGATGTGGCCGCAGCGCACTTCGAGGGACTCCTCGTCGAGCTTCAGGTCGACGTGGACGAAGGCGAGGGTGCCGAAGAGCACCAGCAGCCCGGCGGCGATGCAGCCGACCACGGACATCACGAGCGGGGCGACGCCGGACGTCCAGGCGGACTCGACGGCGAGTTCGACGCCGAGCGCCAGGCAGGCGACCCCGACCAGGGCGAGCAGCCACTGGAAGCGGTTGGTGGCGCGCCCCGTCCAGACGTCGGGGTGCGGGGCATCGCGATGCGGGACGTCGGGAAGCGGGATGCTCTCGTCGTGGGGGTGGTCCCTCATATTCATGAGATTACTCAGGTTTCGCTGCGCCGGTAGTCCGTAGCGCAGGGTGACTGCTCCGCCCGGGGCCCCGCCAGGGCCGTCCGTGCCGGGCAGGTCACGGGCCGCGGTACGTGACGGTCAGGTCGCAGGGTGCGCGACGTTCACGGGGCGGGACTGACGGCTTGGAGCAGGCGGCCTTCCGCGTAGGCCAGCGCCGGCGCCGGCAGAGCTCCGGGGCGACCGCTGAGCAGAACCGTCACTGCACCGAGCGCCGCAGCCTCCGGCTCGGGGCGGGCGCCGATCCTGCGCAGGGCCTGCGCGACCACCGCCCCGGCCGATCCGTGCAGGGCCAGCGGCGGACGGCCGGGACGCTGCACGGCGGCGCGGATACGGTCGGCGACGAGCTCGTAGTGGGTGCAGCCGAGGACGACGGTCGTGACGTCCTCGGGGGTGAGAGCCGCCGCCGCGGCCACCGCCGCGTCGATCGCGGCCTGGTCGGCGTGCTCCACTGCCTCGGCCAGCCCCCAGCACGGGACCTCGGCGACCGTGACGCCGCCGGCGAAGTCCTCGATGAGACCGCGCTGGTAGGGGCTCCCGGTGGTGGCGGGCGTGGCCCAGATGGCGACGGGTCCGCCGCCTGCCGCGGCCGGCTTGATCGCCGGAACGGTGCCGATCACCGGGATGCCGGGCTCGAGGGCGTCCCGCAGCGTGGGCAGGGCGTGCACGGTGGCGGTGTTGCATCCCACGATGAGGGCCTCGGGCCGGTGCGCGGCGGCGGCCTCGGCGACGGCCAGCGCACGCGCGGTGAGGTCCTGCGGGGTGCGCGGTCCCCAGGGCATGCCGTCGGGGTCGAGGGAGAGCACGAGATCGGCGTCCGGTCGCAGGCGCCGTACCGCGGCGGTGGCCGCCAGCAGGCCGATTCCGGAGTCCATGAGCGCGATCTTCACCCGGCCACCATAGACGATGTGCGCCTGTGGCCCCTTCGGGTGGGGAAGACTGCGCACGTGAGCGCCATTGTGTGGATCGCCGCCCTGTCCCTGGCCGCCTGGCTGTGGCTGCTGCTCTGTCAGGGCTTCTTCTGGCGCACGGACATCAGACTGCCGGACCGGACGGCGCCGCGGCAGTGGCCGTCGGTCTGTGTCGTCGTCCCCGCGCGCGACGAGGCGGCGGTGCTGCCCGCGAGCCTTCCCTCGCTGCTCCTCCAGGACTATCCGGGACGGGCCGAGATTTTCCTCGTCGACGACGGCAGCAGCGACGGCACGGGAGACCTGGCGCGCGCCCTCGCCCGGCGGCACGGCGGGCTCCCCCTGACCGTGGCCTCACCCGGCGAACCGCCTGCGGGCTGGACCGGGAAGCTGTGGGCGGTGCGGCACGGGGTCGGTCTGGCACGCGCGCGTGAGCCCGAATACCTCCTCCTCACGGACGCCGACATCGCGCACGCGCCCGACAGTCTGCGGGAACTGGTGGCGGCGGCCCGCACCGGCGGCTTCGACGCCGTGTCCCAGATGGCGCGACTGCGGGTGGAGAGTCCGTGGGAGCGACTGGTGGTGCCGGCGTTCGTCTACTTCTTCGCCCAGCTGTATCCGTTCCGCAGGATCGGGCGGCGCGGTGCGCGCACGGCGGCCGCGGCGGGCGGCTGCGTCCTGCTGCGCGCCGAGACGGCCGAGCGGGTGCGGATCCCGGACGCCATCCGGCAGGCGGTCATCGACGACGTGGCGCTCGCGCGGGCCGTGAAAAAAGCGGGCGGGCACATCTGGCTGGGGCTGGCCGACCGGGTGGACAGCGTGCGGCCGTACCCGAGGCTGCACGACCTGTGGCGGATGGTGTCGCGCAGCGCGTACGCACAACTGCGCCACAGCCCGGCGCTGCTGATCGGAACGGTGCTCGGCCTGATCCTGGTGTACCTCGTCCCGCCGCTCGCCCTCCTCTTCGGGCTCGCGGCCGGCAGCGCGCCGACGGCGGTGTGCGGCGCGCTGGCCTGGCTGGTCATGGCGGGGACGTACATCCCGATGCTGCGTCACTACCGGCAGCCGCCGTGGCTCGCTCCCGCGCTGCCGTTCACCGCGTTCCTCTACCTCCTGATGACGGTCGACTCCGCCGTGCAGCACTACCGGGGGCGCGGCGCGGCCTGGAAGGGCCGCACCTACACACGTCCGGACGCCGTCGCCGACGAGGGCTGAGCCGGGCCGGGACCCGGCCCGGGACCCTATTTGCGCCCCGGCGTCCAGTTCATGCCCCAGCCGTAGACGTGGTCGACGGTGCGCTGCGGGCTCACGCCGCGCTCGGGCACCAGATAGCGGGCCTCGCGCTGGACGACGAGGTCGCCGCCCTGGTTGGTGATGAGCGCCAGCGCGCAGACGGTCGAGGGGACGGTGCACTCGTCCAGGGAGAAGTCGACCGGTGCGCCGAACTGGGGCTGCAGCGTGACCGTGGCGTGCAGGTCGGCGAACGAGCGAGCGCCCTCGTAGATGGTCACGAAGACCAGGATGCGCCGGAAGTCGTTCTTGCGGTCGAGGTTGACGGTGAGGTTCTCGCCGCTCGACACCGCGCCCGTGCGGTCGTCGCCGTCGAGGTGGATGTACGGCGGCTGGTGCAGCGAGCCGAAGGCGTTGCCGAGGGCCTGGACCACGCCCTTGCGGCCGTCGGCGAGTTCGAACAGGGCGCACAGGTCGAGGTCGAGGTCGTTGTGCAGCGCGACCGCCCGTCCGCGCTTGCTTCCCCAGCCGGAGAACTGCTTGCGCACCTCCCAGTTGAGGTTGACGCGCAGGGCGCCCGACGTGCCGCCCTGTTTGGTCAGGGACACCGACGGGGCGGCCTTGGTGAGCGTCACCTTGGTGAGCCTGACCGGCGCGCCCGGCACCGTGGGCGGGGCGGGCGGGGGCGGCGGGGCCTGATGCAGGGGCGGGGGCACGGTGACCGGGAAGGCGGGCATGGTCGGCTGCTGGGGCGGCGGCGTCGGGGTGACGGGGGCGGGGGCCGGCGGGACGGGGGCCGCGGCGTGCTGGGGCTCGTCGACGGTGATGCCGAAGTCCGTGGCCAGACCCTCGAGACCGCTGTCGTAGCCCTGTCCGACGGCGCGGAACTTCCAGGCGCCCTGACGGCGGTAGAACTCACCCAGAACGAAAGCGGTTTCGACCGTGGCGCCCGCGCTGTCGAACCGGGCCACGACCGCGCCCTGCGCCGCGTCCCGCACCTCGATGTAGAGGTCCGGGATCCGGCCGAAGGAGCCGCCGTCCGACGAGGCGGCCAGGACGACGGTCTCGATCGAGGGCTCCACGCGCGCGAGGTCGACCAGGATGCCGTCGGTCACCCGTCCTCCGGCGTCGCGCTTGCCCTCGTGGCGGACGGAGCCGGAGGAGTGCGCGGGCTGGTTGTAGAAGACGAAGTCGGCGTCGGAACGGACCTTCCCGCCCACCAGCAGCAGCGCCGACGCGTCCGCGTCGGGAACACCCGGCCCGGAACGCCATCCCAGCTCGACGCGCAGCGCCGTGGTCGGCACCGGGACATTGGACCCCTTCGACATTGACATGTACGCCCCCATCGCGTGTCGGTGGACCGGGTCCAGGTCCCGGCGCCCCTCGGCTTGTCTACCGGCCAACCTATTCCGAGGGACCGCGGACGCCCATCGGGAACGCAGGATCAGCCCTGGCCAACCCCTGGTAACCCACCCGGAACTCGGCCATTACACGATCTACGCGCCGCTAGCCGTCCTTTTTTCCCAAGTTCGCTCGCATTGGGGATCCGAGGCTCCTACCGACACGGAAATCAACCCTCTTATCGGTCTCCCCAACCAGCACATCGTGGGCTTACCTTATGTGCCATGACCTCCCCCCGCTCCACCTACGGAGGCGGCTACTACTCCGCCTTCCCGGACACTCCGATCTACGACTCGCTCGTGGCCGAGCGGGGCACCCCGCAGATCGCTCCGATCCGGGTCCCCGCCGCGTACGACATGGGCAGCAGCAACCTGCCCGCGTTGCCGTCGGCGCTGCCCGCCCTTCCCGCGGGTCCCTCGCAGCAGTCCTACGGCTACCCGCAGGCGCAGCAGCCCGCGCCGCTGCAGCAGGCTCCGGCGGCCTACATCCCGCCGCAGGCCGTCGCGCCGCGCGGCTACCCCGGCCCGCAGGCGCAGCAGCAGCGTCCCGCCGGGCCCGGCATGAACTACGAGGCGATGCGCCCGGCCGCGCCCCGGCCGGCCGCGCCCCAGTACCAGGATCCGTACAACCAGCAGCAGTACCGCGGTTACTGAGCCGGTCCGGGGTCACCCGCGCCACCTGGCAAAATGACCCCATGCCTCTCGCGGAACTGGTGTCGATCCACGTCCATCCGGTCAAGGCGTTGCGGGGCCAGGCGCCCCGTGAGGCCGTCGTGGAGCCCTGGGGGCTGGCCGGGGACCGACGCTGGGCGCTGATCGACGACGGGGGAAAGGTCGTCACCCAACGCCAGCAGCCGCGCCTCGCACTGGCCGCCGCCGAGCTCCTGCCCGGCGGCGGCCTGCGTCTGTCCGCGCCCGGCCGTCCGTCCCTGACGGTCCCCGTGCCCTGTCCCATGCCCACGATGTCGCTGGAGATCTTCCGCGACAAGGTGGAGGGGGTCCTCGCCGACGCCGCCGCGCACGCCTGGTGCAGCGACTACCTGGGCGCGGACGTGCAGCTGGTCCACATGGACGATCCCGCCACCCGCAGGCCCGTCGACCCGGCGTACGCGCTGCCCGGCGAGACCGTGTCGTTCGCCGACGGATACCCGCTGCTCGTCGCCACGACCGCGTCGCTCGACGCCCTCAACTCAGCTGTCGCGAAGGGCCCGCACGCCGCCGAGGGGCCGTTGCCGATGAACCGTTTCCGGCCGAACCTGGTCGTGTCGGGCACCGATGCGTGGGCCGAGGACGGATGGTCGCGTGTGGTGGTCGGCGAGGTGGAGTTCCGGGTCGCCAAACCGTGCGGCCGGTGCGTGGTCACCACCACCGACCAGGACACCGCGGCGCGCGGCAGGGAGCCGCTGCACACCCTCGGACGGCTCCGGCGCATCGGCGGCGCGCTGCTCTTCGGCCAGAACCTGGTGCCGCTGTCCCGCGGCACGGTCAGGATCGGCGATCCGGTGCGCGTCACCGGCTGACATCCCGCCCGCCACCGCCCTCCTCACGTCGCGCTCCGGGCCGGGCCCGGGCCCGGCCCGGTCCGCCCCGTCGCGGGCGGGGGGCCGACGGGAACCCCTGCCCGGTTCCGGGGCGTTGGGAGAGGGTGAGCGACTCACGGGGGGCGTCGGCCTTGGTGATTTCGCTCTCTCTTTCACGGGACGCGCGTGCGGACGGCTCCGGCCGGGGTTGTCTCGTAGCGGGAAGGGGGTGGGGTCCATGCAGGCGATCGGCGGAATCTGGCGTTGGCGGCACAACCCGCTGCGCCGACGAACGGACCTGGTCGAGGCGTGGTTGGCCCTCTCCGCCCTGTTCCTGATCCTCCTCGTCGCCCCCGTCGCGGGCTCCGTCGTCGGCGCCGCGGCCCAGGGCACTCTGCAGCAGTCGGTCCGTGCGCAGCACGCGTCGCGCCACGAGGTGACGGCCACCGTGGTGCGCAGGGCGACCGGTTCGCCGGTGGAGGTGGACCCGGAGACGACCACCGGCAGGGAGACGCGGACCCGGGTCGTCGCCGACTGGACCGCGCCGGACGGCACGGCGCAGCACGGCACGGTCCTGGCCGGTCTCAGGACCCCGCACCGCGGCGACCACTTCGCGATATGGACGGACGGACACGGCCGTCTGACGGCCCGTCCCCTGGACTCCGCCACCGCCACGACACATGCCGTGCTCGCCGGCTTCGGCGCGGCCATGTTCACCGCGGGCGCCGTGGAGGGCGGCCGGCGGCTGGTCGTCTGGCGCATGGTCCGCCGCCGTTACGCCCGTTGGGACCGGGCCTGGGAGCGTGCGGGCCCGGACTGGGGGCGCACCGGCGCCGGCAGCTGACGGCCTTTCGCCTCTGGTCAACCCACTGCCCGCGCGCACGCTACGGTGGTCCGGCCGAAGCCTTCGGCATCAACCCGCGTACCACGAGGTGGGGGCACAGCAACGCCATGGCACAGGGCACGGTCCAGGTGACGCACACCGGCACATCGCGGTGGCGGCGCCGCACGGGTGAGTACGCATCGCTCGCCGCAGCCCTGGAGGCCGCGGCGGAGGGCGACGTCCTCACCATCGCTCCCGGCACCTACCGGGAGAACCTGGTCGTGGAGCGGCCGGTGACCCTGCGCGGTCCCGAGGGCTCCCCGGGCTCCGTGCGACTGGCTCCGGTGGACGGAGTGCCGCTGACGGTCCGGGCCTCGGCCGTCGTGCAGGACCTGCACGTGGAGGGTCAGGACGCTGCCGCGCCCGCGGTGCTCGTCGAGGAGGGCACGCCGGAGCTGCTGGACCTGCGGATCGTCACCCGGTCCGCGGCGGGCGTCGAGGTGCGCGGCAGCGCCCGCCCCACGGTGCGGCGGTGCACCGTCGACAACCCGGCGGGCATCGGCATCGCCGTGGTGGACGGCGGCGGGGGCGTCTTCGAGGAGTGCGAGGTCCTCGCGGCCGGCCAGGCCGGCATCGCGGTGCGCGGCGGCGCGCGTCCGCGGTTCGAGCGCTGCCGTGTGCACCACACCGCGGGGGCGGGCCTGAGCGCGACCGGCGACCACACCGCGCTCGAGGCGGTGGGCTGCGAGGTGTACGAGGTCCGGGGCAGCGGCGTGCAGGTCAGCGCGCGGGCCACGGCCCATCTCACCGACTGCGACGTGCACCGCACCACCGCCGACGGCGTCACCCTCGACACCGACGCCGTGCTCACCCTGGCCGACTGCCGTATCCACGACATCCCGGAGAACGCCGTCGACCTGCGGTCCCGTTCCGTCCTGACGCTGACCCGCACGACGGTGCGTCAGTTCGGGCGCAACGGGCTGTCCGTCTGGGATCCGGGCACGCGCGTGGACGCCAACCAGTGCGAGATCTTCGACAGCACCGGTGACTATCCGGCCGTCTGGGTGAGCGACGGCGCCACGGCGGTGCTGGACTCCTGCCGGGTGCACGACGTGCCGGACGCCCTGTTCGTCCTCGACCGCGGCTCCCGTGCGGACGTCGTCGACAGCGACCTCTCCCAGGTGCGCAACACCGCGGTGTCCGTGAGCGACGGCGCCACGGCACAGCTGGACGACTGCCGGATCCGGGACGCGGCGACCGGCGCCTGGTTCCGCGACCACGGCAGCGGCGGCACCCTCGACAACTGCACCATCGACGGCACGCAGACGGGCGTGATCGTCACCAAGGGCGCCGACCCGACCGTCGAGCGCTGCACGGTCGACTCCCCCGCCGAGGCCGGGTTCTATGTGTCGGCCGGCGGCCGCGGCAGCTTTCTGAACTGCAAGGTGACCAACAGCGGGGGCTACGGCTTCCACGTCATAGACGGCAGCCGCACCACGCTCCGCAAGTGCCGGACCGAGCGCTGTGCGCGCGGCGGCTACGAGTTCGCCGACGCCGGTGCGGAGTCCGCGTCCGGTTCGGCGCCCGTGGTCGAGGACTGCAGCAGCGACGAGAGTACGGGCGTGCGCTCGCCAGGGGCTCCGGTCGCCCTGGAGACGGTCGTGCAGACGACCGTCCGGTCCCCGGGCCTGCTCGGCGTGCTGCCCGATCAACGCGTCGCCGTGCCGGAACCGCAGCCGGCCGCTCTGGAGCCGCAGTCGCCGGTGCGGACCTCGCAGGACGTGCTCGGCGAGCTGGACACCCTGGTCGGTCTGGACAGCGTCAAGCGCGAGGTGCGGGCCCTCATCGACATGATCGAGGTGGGCCGGCGCCGTCAGCAGGCGGGGCTCAAGGCGGCGTCCGTCAAGCGCCACCTGGTCTTCACCGGCTCCCCCGGAACGGGCAAGACGACGGTCGCGCGCCTGTACGGCGAGATCCTCGCCGCTCTCGCCGTGCTGGAGAAGGGCCATCTCGTCGAGGTGTCCCGGGTGGACCTGGTCGGCGAGCACATCGGTTCGACGGCGATCCGCACCCAGGAGGCGTTCCAGCGGGCGCACGGCGGCGTGCTGTTCATCGACGAGGCGTACGCGCTGTCGCCGGAGGACGCCGGCCGGGACTTCGGCAAGGAGGCCATCGACACGCTGGTGAAGCTGATGGAGGACCACCGCGACTCCGTCGTCGTGATCGTGGCGGGCTACACGGCGGAGATGGAGCGGTTCCTGTCGGTCAACCCGGGTGTGGCGTCCCGTTTCTCACGGACCATCACCTTCGGCGACTACGGCCCGGACGAGCTGCTGCGGATCGTGCAGCAACAGGCCGAGGAGCACGAGTACCGGCTCGGTCCGGGCGCCGCGGACGCGCTGCTGAAGTACTTCACGGAACTCCCGAAGGGCCCCGCCTTCGGCAACGGCCGCACCGCCCGCCAGACGTTCGAGGCGATGGTGGAACGGCACGCGAGCCGTGTCGCGCAGGTGGCGGAGCCCAGCACGGACGACCTCACCCTGCTGTACGCGGAGGACCTGCCGGAGCTGCCCTGACCCTCCAGGACCGCCGGTCATGCAGACCCGCCGGCCCGTCACGGCCTCCGGCCCTTCCCTGCCTCCGTCGCCTCACGACCCCGGCCGCTTCAGGACCGCTGCACCGGCACCTCCCCCGCCGGCCTCTCGGGCCGCAGCCTCCCCAGCAGCAGTTCGCGCTCCTCGGCGAAGGCCGGGTCGGCCTGGTAGTCGGAGTGTCCGAGGACGGGCGCGGGCAGCGGATGGTCCTCGCTGCGGCCGTACGCCAGGGGGTCGGCGAGCGGCTCGCGGTCCACCTGCGGGCCGCAGCCGTCGCCGGACAGCCGTACGGGGCCGCCGATGGGATCGGTCGGCCGGTACAGGTTGCGCCAGCAGTCGATGTCCTCGTGCAGGGCGGCCAGCGCGGCCGGTCCGAAGTGGGCGGGGAACCAGCGGCCGTAGAGGCGCTCGATCGGGGAGCCGTAGGTGAGCAGGGCGACGCGGGCCCGGTCGGAGGGTTTCAGCTGCCAGGCCGCCGCGGCCGCGAGGACGCTGCCCTGGGAGTGCCCCGAGATGACGAGCCGCCCGCCCGTGGCCCGCGTCCAGGTGGTCATGCGCCAGGTCAGGTCGGGTACGGCGCGCTCCGCGTAACAGGGCGGGGCGAAGGGGTGCGCGGCGCGCGGCCAGAACGTGCCGACGTCCCAGAGGATGCCGATCGTGCGCCGCGCGGAGACGTCCTTGTAGGCGCGCCGGCCCCAGGTCACGAACAGGATGAAGCCGAGCCCGATCATCCAGGAGCCCAGCGCCTGGGCGGTCTGGGCGGCGCCCTGCACGAAGGGGGCCGCCGTCTGCGCGGCCCGGACCGGGGTCCGTCCGGTGCCGAAGGCGCCGACGAGCGCGCCCGCGCCGAGGAGCAGGGTCGTGGTGGCGACCACGGCGACCAGGAGCGGGCCGCGGTCGGTGAGCGCGGCCGTCGCACGGGCCCGGGCGATGAGCCGGGTGCGCGCCGCGTCGCCCGAGCGCACCTCGTACGTCCGGATCACCTCCTTCTCCTCGGCCCGGATCAGCAGCAGGGTGCGGCGGGCGAGCAGCGCGCACACCGCCAGCACCACCGCGAGCAGCACCGGTATGGCGGCCGCCTGCCAGGTCAGCAGCACCGGCGGGCCTTCGAGGAAGGTCCCGGTGCCGTCGAGCCAGTCCGACACCCGCTGCGACACCCCGCCGGACATGACGCCGCCCAGCGCGCAGGCCAGCATCGCGACGGCCGGTCCGCCGAGGCCGTGCAGCGCGCAGCGCTCCGGCGGCGCGTCCGGCCCGTGTCGTCGCGGGCAGTGGTGCAGGGTGCGGGCGACGACGGCGAGGGCGATCACCAGGGCGCCCTGGGCGAGCGCCAGTGCGCCGAAGGTCGCGTCGCCCGGCAGCCGGCCCTCGGACCTCCAGCCCGGGCGGTCCCATCCGGCGTACACCAGGGTGAGGGCGAGCAGCACGAGGGCGGCCGACGGCAGCCCGTGCACGAGGCAGGCGTCGACGCGCCGGTCGAGGCGGCGCTCGCTGCGGCCCCGGCGGCACACCACCCACACCGTGGCCAGCGCGCCCGCGGCCAGGGAGGCCTCCAGGGCGCGGCCCAGCAGGTCGAGGAGGGCGGGGCCGCCGGGCCTGCGGTCCTCGCGCGCGGCCGCCGTGCCGACCGCCGCGGCGATCGTCAGCAGGCCGGCGGCGGTGTGCGCGGCGCGGAGCCTTGCGACCAGGCGGCGCCCGTACCAGAAGCCGGGCCGGCCGAGCGCCGTGTGCGCGGGGCCGGTCTCCGGCTCGGGCGCGCGGTCCAGGGGTTCCTGGGACTCGTACGCCCGCCAGGTGCGGTGGGACAGGTACCACAGGAGCGCCGTGAGCGCGGCCGGCAGCAGGGCGGCGAGGGCGAGCCTGCGGCCCGGCCCGCTCCACCAGCTGCCGTCCGAGACGGCCGGTGACAGGAAGCCGAGCCAGGTGTGGCGTTCGGCGCAGGCGGTCGTGCCCGCGCACTGCCAGGCCGTGAGGTCGAGGGCGACCTCGCAGGCCGCCGCCACCAGGAGGACCGTCAGGCTCAGCGCCGCGAGCCGCACCAGCAGGCCGTACACCCGCACCGCGCGGGTGCCCTCCCGCGCGGCGGGGCGCATCCAGTGGGCGAGGTTGACGACCATGAACGGCAACAGCAGCAGCCACAGGGCGCGGGTGCCGTTGCCGGACGTGAGGTTGGACCACACATACGCCTCGGGGACGGGAACGCCGCGGCCGCGGTCGTCGCCGGGGCCGGTGTCGGCGGCGACGTCGTCGGCCCGGCGGTAGACGGCCGCCGTCCCGTCGCCGGTGATCCGCACGGTGCGCGGATCGTTCAGCATCTTCTCGGGCGTGGCGCCGCCCACGCCGTGGACCAGAAGTTCCAGGGCGGCTCCGCCCGCAGAGGCAGGTTTCACGATGCGCACTTCCCCCATGACACGCCTTCGAATGTGTCCGTGCGGGCATAAGGATCGCCACTTCGGACGCGTGATACACCTCCGGTCACGGAATCTCCGCCTGGTGTGCGAGGGACCGGCGCCCACCGCGGTGGCATGCACGCGTCGGGGTGGTGGTACAGCTGTGACCCCGCCGTGCGAGGATGGGACGCCCGCACACCGGCGTCGGGGGCGAACGTCCTCGTCGGAGCAGGTGAGCGGCCCGTCGGACGGCTTGAGGGAAAGGACCGGAGCGTACGTGAGTGAGAATCAGAACCTCCTCGCGGAGCAGCGGCGCTCCCTGATCCTGGACGAGGTCCGACGCCGGGGCGGCGTCCGCGTCAACGAGCTGACCCGAAAGCTCGGCGTGTCGGACATGACGGTGCGGCGTGATCTGGACGCGCTGGCCCGGCAGGGCGTGCTGGAGAAGGTGCACGGCGGCGCGGTGCCGGTGGTGGAGGCGAGCACCCACGAGCCGGGCTTCGAGGCGAAGTCGGGTCTGGAGCTGACCGCCAAGGAGGACATCGCCAAGGCCGCGGCGCAACTGGTCGCCCCGGGGAGCGCGATCGCGTTGTCGGGCGGTACGACCACCTACGCGCTCGCCCATCACCTGGTGGACGTGCCGGACCTGACCGTGGTGACGAACTCGGTGCGCGTCGCGGACGTCTTCCACGTGGCGCAGCGCACCGCGGGCCCCCGGCAGGGCGCGGCCACGGTCGTACTGACGGGCGGGGTGCGCACGCCGTCGGACTCACTGGTGGGGCCGGTCGCCGACCAGGCCATCGCGGCACTCCACTTCGACGTGCTGTTCCTCGGCGTGCACGGCATATCGGCCGAGGCCGGGCTGTCGACGCCGAACCTCGCGGAGGCCGAGACCAACCGGCGGCTGGTGCAGTCGGCGCGCCGGGTCGTGGTGGTCGCCGACCACACCAAGTGGGGTGTGGTGGGCCTGAGTTCGTTCGCCGCGCTGGAGCAGGTCGACACGCTCGTGACGGACGCCGGTCTGCCGGAGGCGGCCCGCACGGAGATCTCCGAACACCTGCGTCGACTGACGGTCGCGGGCGAGCCCGACGAGGGTGCAGACATCTGAGAGGACGGCGGCTAGGGTGGCGCACCCGTTTCCCCGCCATGCGGAGGTCGCGCGTATGCCTCGCCGGTTGCGTCCCGAAGGGCTCGACTTCGTCCGGACCGCCCCCGTGCGGCTGGTCTACGCGGCGGAGGTGTCCGCTCCCCCCGAGCACGTCTTCCGTGCGCTCGCCGAGGACGTGCCCGGGTGGGCGCAGTGGTTTCCGGCCGTGACGTCCGCCGAGCCGCTGGACGGCGGGGCGGCGCGCGAGGTGCGCCTGCGGGGCGGCACGCGTTTTCGTGAGACGGTCCTCGCGGCGAAGGAGCCGGAGGTGTACGCCTACCGCGTCGACGTCACCAACGCTCCGGGCGTCGGGGCACTGGTCGAGGAGTGGCGGCTTGCGCCGGCCGGGGCGGGGACGCGCGTGCAGTGGACGTTCGCCGCGGACGGCCCCGGGGCGTTCCGGGCGGTGCTTCGACTGGCCCGGCCGGGGCTCGGACGATCGTTCCGCGGGGCCGTGAAGCGGCTGGACCGCCGGCTCTCCGGCTGAGCGCGGCGCCCCGTGGTGGGCGCTCCGGTTCAGTCCTGCCACACGCCGGTGGCCAGCAGCGTCTCGATCACCGCCGCGTAGGGGGCGATGTCCAGGCCCTGCTGGGCGAGCCAGTCGTCGGAGTAGTACTTGTCCAGGTAGCGGTCCCCCGGGTCGCACAGCAGGGTGACGACGCTGCCCCGGCGGCCCTCGGCCACCATCTCGGCGACGATCTTGAGCGCGCTCCACAGCCCGGTGCCCGTCGAGCCGCCCGCCTTGCGGCCGATGGCCCGTTCCAGGGCGCGCACCCCGGCGACGCTGGCGGCGTCGGGGACCTTCATCATGCGGTCGACGGCGCCGGGGACGAAGCTGGGCTCCATCCGGGGCCGGCCGATGCCCTCGATGCGTGACCCGCAGTCGCAGGTGACGTCCGGATCGCCGCTCGTCCATCCCTCGAAGAAGCACGAGTTCTCCGGGTCGGCGACACAGATGCGGGTGTCGCGCTGGGTGTAGTGGACGAAGCGCGCGAGGGTGGCGGAGGTGCCGCCGGTGCCGGCCGTGGCGACGATCCAGGCGGGCTCCGGGAACCGCTCCAGCTCCAGTTGACGGAAGATGGATTCGGCGATGTTGTTGTTGCCGCGCCAGTCCGTGGCCCGCTCCGCGTAGGTGAACTGGTCCATGTAGTGGCCCTCGAGGTCCGTCGCGAGGCGTGCCGACTCCTCGTACATCGTGCGGGAGTCGTCGACGAAGTGACACCGCCCGCCGTGGAACTCGATCAGTCGGATCTTCTCGGCGCTCGTCGTACGCGGCATGACGGCGATGAAGGGCACGCCGATCAGCTTGGCGAAGTACGCCTCGGACACGGCCGTCGAGCCGCTGGACGCCTCGATCACCGGGCGGTCCGGCCTGATCCAGCCGTTGCACAGGCCGTAGAGGAAGAGCGAGCGGGCGAGCCGGTGTTTGAGGCTGCCGGTGGGGTGGGTGGACTCGTCCTTGAGATAGAGGTCGATCCCCCAGCTCTCCGGGAGCGGGAAGCGCAGCAGGTGGGTGTCGGCCGAGCGGTTGGCGTCCGCCTGGACTCTGCGGACGGCTTCTTTCAGCCAGTCGCGGTAGGCGGCGTCGCTGCGGTCGACGTCGAGGGTGGCGCCGGTCCTGGTGGGCGGGGAGGTGGTCACGGCGGGGCTCCTTCGGACTTCGCGCCGACGGTGGTCCGCGCGGCCGACACTCCGATCATAAACATCTTCCACACGCTTCTCACCTGCATAAACACTGCTTTGAGGCACTCAAAGGCGGCCCTGGGGGCGGATGCGTGCGCCGGGGGCGCATTCATGCGAATGCTCCGGACGGCCCCTTGTGGACGTGCGGACGCACTGGTGCTCGAGGACAGGCGCGGGCAGACTGCACCGGGTCGGGGCGAGCCCCGCACAGGGGCGCGCACCGGGTCACGGACGACTTCGAACGCGAGGGGGCGGAAGGGCATGGCGGAGCCGGAGTTCACGGCTACGGGCGTGCGTATCGGGAAGCGGCTGCGCTCGCTCACCCGGGCCGGGCAGGTCCGCATCAGCGACGGCAGGCTGGAGTTGCTGACCAGCTACGGCAGCGAGATCGACAGCGCGCCCGTGCAGGCGGTCCGCGCCTCGAAACCCTGGTTCGCCCCGGAGGACCGGGCGCTGGCCGACCTCAACGGCAACCGGTACCTGCTGACGCTCGGCGAGCACGACCCCGCACCGGGCGAACCCGGACCGCCTGCGGCGCGCCGCTTCATCGAGGCCGTGCGCAGGGCGGCGGGACGCGGCGGCTGAGCCGCAGGGGGCGGGAGACCGGCCCGGGTGGCCGAATCACCGCGAGTTGCGCCACCGCATCCGCTGCGTCACTCTGGTCTCACGTCACTCTGGGTTTACCGGCGATAACGCTGCGAACCAGCCCGCCGGCCAAGACAGCAGGCGGCCGCCTTGCGCAGACGCCCTGCTCGATCCGAACTCCGTGTTCTTCCGGACCTCAGTCGGGGAGTCGCAGCCGTGATCAGCAACCCAAGCAGGCACTGCATGGTGGAGCTTCAGGCCCTGCCGTCGCGGATCGGTCAGGTCCGCAGAATCGTATCGGCGCAGTTGCGCTACTGGCACATGGATCCGCTGATAGACCGGGCCGCGCTCGGTGTGACGGAGCTGTTGACCAACGTCCACCTGCACGCCCAGCCCGACAAGACCTGCGTCGTCGAGATGGAGCTGCTGCTCGACCGGCTGACCGTCTCCGTGCGCGACCACGATCCGCGACTGCCGGTCGTCAAGGCCGCCGAGACGCTCTCCACCTGCGGACGCGGACTGGCCATGGTGGCCGCGGTCAGCGAGAGCTGGGGCGCCCGGCCGGAGGGAGAGTCCGGCAAGGTCGTGTGGTTCACCCTGCCGGCGCCCGTCGCCGCGCGGGAGCTCGCGGCGCGTCCGCCGCGCCGCACCCCGCGCGAGCAGGCCGCTCCCCGGTTCACGGAGGTCGTCTCCGTCGACGATCTGCGGCCCGCGCATGCCCCCGCCCGGTCGGCCGTCGTCGGTTGACCGGGCGGTGACGTCCCGCACGGCGAGGCGCCCCCGCGCCCGGTGTGCCGGCCCCCGCCGGGGGCCGGCACACCGGGCGCGGGCGTTCCCGGTCGGGACGCGAACGCCGGTGGCGTCGTCCACCTCCGCCTCCGTGGCGTCGACGGCCCCTGCGGCGTGATCACGCCGTGCCGCCCCTGCCCATGCGGCCGAACTGCTCGTCCAGGACGGACAGTCGCCGCCAGTACTCGTCCTCGTCGATCTCGCCGGAGGCGAAGCGGCGGCCGAGGACCGCGAGGGGCGAGTCGCCGGTGGGGCGGGGGTCTCGCGGCGCGCCCCAGGGACCGGGGCGGCCGCGCCACACGGTGCGGCGCAGCAGCGTGACCGCGCCGATCACCACGGCCGCCCAGATCAGCGGGAGGAACAGGATCCACGGGCCGGGGCCGCCGCCCTGCCAGTCGGCCAAGGTGTTCATCTCGGGTCATCTCCTCAGGGGATCTGCAAGGGGACCTTGCAACGGGACGTGCTCGACGTCTCGAGAGTCCCGCCGGACGGGGGTCCGCGTCGTCGCACGGTCGGCGTCACTGTGCGTACCTCCCCGGGAGTACGGGGACGGGCCCCGGATGCTCCCCGGGCTCTCGACTTCTGTACCTACTGGTATGTACAGTCGCTTCATGGGCACATCGGAGCGACTGATCGAATCCACCCGGGAACTGCTCTGGGAGCGCGGATACGTGGGGACGAGCCCCCGGGCGATCCTGCAGCGGGCGGGGGCGGGACAGGGCAGCATGTACCACCACTTCAAGGGCAAGCCCGATCTCGCCTCGGCGGCGATCCGGCGGACCGCCGAGGAGATGCGCGCCGGCGTCGAGGAGGTGCTGAACGGGCCGGGCACGCCCTACGAGCGCATCGAGGCGTATCTCACGCGCGAGCGCGACGTGTTGCGGGGCTGCCCCCTCGGGCGGCTGACGATGGACCCGGACGTCGTCGCGAACGACGCGCTGCGTGGACCCGTGGACGAGACGATCGACGGGATCCGCGAACTGATCGCCCACATCGTCGAAGAGGGCAAGGAACAGGGGCAGTTCGGCCCGGAGCTGGACGGCGAGGCGATCGCCGCCACCGTCGTGGCCACGGTTCAGGGCGGCTATGTGCTGGCCCGCGCGGCCGGTTCGCCGGCCGCCTTCGACGCGGGCGTCCGCGGACTGCTCTCCCTGCTCGCCCCCCGCCCGGCCCGCCAGGAGGCCCCGTGCACGCCATGCAGTACGAGCTGACCCTGCCCGCCGACTACGACACGCGCGTCATCCACGCGCGCGTGGCCCGTGTCGGGCGCCGGCTGGACGACTGGGCGGGCCTCGGTCTCAAGGCGTACCTGCTGCGCGAGCGCGGGGTGCACGGCTCACCGGTCAGCCAGTACGCGCCGTTCTATCTCTGGAACACGGTGGAGGGCATGAACGCCTTCCTGTGGGGCGCCGGGTTCCAGGGCCTGAGCGACGACTTCGGGCGCCCGGCGGTCCGCCAGTGGACGGGACTGGCCTACGAGGAGGGAGTCGCCGCCGACGCTCCGGCCCGGTTCGCCGTACGGCGGCGCCGGCCTCTTCCGGACGGCGGCCCGGTCTCCGCCGCGGTGCGGGAGTCGGTGGACGAGGCGCGACGGCTGGCGCGGGAGGACGGCGCGGTGCTCGCGGCCGCCGCCGTGGACACGAGCCGGTGGGAGACGGTGCACCTGTCCCTCTGGGAACACGCCGCACCGACGGCCGAGGGAGAGCTGTTCCAGGTGCTGCACCTGTCCGCGCCCGGTCGGGCCGCGCTCCCCGCAGGCCGCCAGTGGTGAAGCGATGACCGGGGTACCGGCGGTCACCACACGGGCGACGACCGGCACGGGGTGGCCGTGACCGGCGCGGGGTGGTCGTGACCGGCACGGGTGGCCGTGCGGTGAAGCGGGCAGGCCCGATCCTGTCGAAGCGTGGCCTGCCGGACCGCCGACGGACGTCCGTGCTCGCCCGACCATGGAGGACGACGAACCGACCCCGACGAGGAGCACGTACCGCGATGGCCCTGGAGATGCGCGACCGCTGCGAACGCTGCACCACCGCCGCCCTGCCCCCCGACGGGCCGGCCCGGATCTGCTCCTACGAGTGCACGTTCTGCGTGCCGTGCGGGGAGGCCATGGGCGGCGTGTGCCCGAACTGCGGCGGGGAGCTGGTCCCCCGGCCGCGCCGAGCCTCGGCCGGCTGACGGGACGCCCGGTCGCCGTCCGTCAGCGCGCCAGGCCGGGCCGGCGATCGGCCTCGGGCCACGCGCGTGTCCACGATCCATCCCTCGTCCAGGCCATCGGCGGGCGGCCGTCGCCGTCCGGGGGCAGGGGTCGGCGTGACCCCGCACTTCGGCGGCCTCGGGCGGCGGCGGGGGCCGGGTCACCGGATCTCCCCCCGGGCTTTCTCAGTCGGTGCTGTCGAAGCTGGCGAAGTAGGCGGCGGCCATGTCCTCGTCGCCGTGGCCCTGCGCGGCGGCCCGCTCCAGACGCTCGGCGCTCGCGGCCGCCACGTCCAGGCGGACGCCGTTCCCCCGCCCGGCCTCCACGATCAGCCGGGCGTCCTTGGCGGCCGTCGCCACCGCGAACTGGGCCGGCGTGAGCCGTTCGTCGAGAATCAGGGCCGCCTTCGCCTTCAGGTACCCCATGTCGAGCGGGCCGCCCTCGATCAGTGCGAAGAACGCCTCCGGGTCGACGCCCAGGGACTGCGCCAGCGCGAGCACCTCCCCGGTGGCGGCGGTGGCCGCGATCACCCAGCTGTTGGCCACCAGCTTGAGCCGCGTGGCGGTGCCCGCGCCGCCGTCCTCGCCGGTCCACACGGTCCGGGCCCCCACGGCGTCGAAGACGGGGGCGACCGCGGCCCGGCTCGCCGAGGGACCGGCCGCGAGGACGGTCAGCTGCCCGGCCTCGGCCGGCTGACGGGTGCCCAGGACGGGGGCGTCGAAGAACGCGAGACCGTGTGCGTGGGCGAAGGCCGCCAGGTCGGCCACGGCCTCGATCCCCGCGGTCGTCGACTGCACCCAGGCCGTCCCGGCGCGCAGGGCCGGAGCGGCCTCGCGCATCACCTCCAGGGTGGCGGGTCCGTCGTAGAGCATGGTCAGCACGACGTCCGCGCCCTCGACGGCCTCCGCGGGCGCCGCCGCGACGTGGACGCGGTCCGCGGCCAGCGGCTCCGCCTTGGCGCGGGTGCGGTTCCAGACGCGGACGGTGTGGCCGGCCCGGGCGATGCTGCGGGCCATAGCGGCGCCCATGATGCCGGTGCCCAGGACGCTGACGGTCAGATGGTCTGTCATGCCGTCAACCTACGTCCGCATGTGGGCCACCGGCGCCATTCGCATGGCACGGCGGCCACCGGGGTGCGGCCTTTCGGCCGACGGCTGACCGACCGTCATGGGCGCGTCGACCAGGACCGGGTCGGCGCCTGCCCCGAGGCCGCCGAGAGGGCGGACGCGGCGCGTCTCATGCCGCGGTGAGCGCGCCGAGCGGGTCGTCCAGGACCGGCTGCCAGGCAAGCTCGGCCGCACCCACCAGGCTGTTGTGGTCGAGGGAGCAGGCGAGGACCGGCACCCCGCCGTTGTGTCCCCAGAGGCTGCGCTCGGTGACGACCGCCCGGAGCCGGTCGGGGTCGGCGGCGAGAAGGGTGCGGTGCAGTCCGCCGAGGATGATGCGGTCGGGGTTGAGGATGTTCACCAGACCCGCCAGGCCGAGGCCGAGCCGGTCGATCAGGGCGCCGACGGCCATCCGGACGACCGGGTCGCCGTACTCCTCGCGGATCAGTTCGTTGGCCTGCTGGAGCAGGGAGCCCTCGGGACCGGGCTGCCGGCCGGCGGTGTTCAGCAGGGCGAGCGGATCGGCCTCCACGTCGAGACAGCCGCGGCTGCCGCAGTAGCAGGCCCGTCCCTCGGGGTTGACGGTGAGGTGTCCGACCTCGAGGGCCAGTCCCGAACTGCCGGTGTGCAGACGGCCGTCCAGCACGAGTGCGCCGCCGACGCCCCGGTGCCCGGTGGCCACGCACAGCAGGTCGCGGGCGCCGCGTCCGGCCCCGTGGCGGTGTTCGGCCAGGGCGGCCAGGTTGACGTCGTTGGCCGCGAACGCCGGTCCGGTGACTCCGGCGGCGCGGGTCCGCTCGGCGAAGATCTCCCGCACGGGCGCGCCCGCGGGCCAGGCCAGATGCAGGGGGTTGAGCGCCAGCCCTTCGGGTTCCGTGATCGCGGAGGGCACGGCGAGCCCGGCGCCCACGCAGCGCCGGCCGGTCCGCCGCAGCAGCTCCGCGCCCGCGTCCACGGCCGCCCCGAGCACCTTCGCGGGGTCGGCGTCGACGGCCTCACAGCTGGGCGTGGTGGCGACGATCCGGCCTCCGAGACCGACCAGCGCGGCCCGGAAACCGTCGGCGTGCACCTGTGCCGCCAGGACGACGGGGCCGTCCTGCGCGACTTCGAGCCGGTGGGAGGGGCGGCCCTGCGAACCGGCGGCGGCGCCTGGCCGAGCGTCCACCCGGATCAGGCCCAGCGCGACGAGCTCGGCGGCGACCGCGCCGGCCGTTGCGCGGGTGACCCCGAGCTCGGCCGTGAGCACCGCGCGGGTGGGCGCCCGCCCGGTGTGCACGAGCTCCAGCGCGGGCCCGAGCGCACCACGCCCCCGGTCCAGCCGCGCCCTCGAGGTGGTCCTTTCCCCCGCCGGCCGGGGGTCCGCCTTGCCGCTCATGAGGGCGAGTCTCCCATGATCCGTTGCTCAGCCGGCGTCGGGGAAGCCGCTCACCCGCAGGGTGATGTTCAGCCGTCCCGTCAGGCCCAGCGCGGGCGGAGCCGTCCCCGGCAGCACGCGTGGCACCCCGTGGTACGCGAGCCGGGAGGCGCCGCCGAACACGAAGAGGTCGCCGCTGCGCAGCTCGACGTCGGTGTAGGGCCGTGTCCGGGTCCGCGGGTTGCCGAAACGGAAGACGCAGGAGTCCCCGAGGCTGAGGGAGACCACGGGCGCGTCGGACTTCTCGTCGGCGTCCCGGTGCATGCCCATCCGGGCGTCGCCGTCATAGAAGTTGATCAGCGCGATGTCGTACGCGGCCGCGCGGGACTCCTGCGGTCCGAGCGCGTCGGCCACCGCGCGCCGGCCCAGCTCGTCCAGCCAGCCGGGGAACGGCTTGACGGGCGTGCCGTCGCCGTCGGTGACGGTGCGGGCATAGGCGTACGGGCGCCAGTGCCAGCCCAGACAGACCTGGCGGGCGGTCATCGTGCCGCCGCCGGGCGTGCGGACCGTGCGCAGACCGGCCGGCGGACGGGCCCAGTCCCGGCACGACCCGAGCAGCTCGAGCTGGCGGGCCGCGTCCAGCCAGTCGGGCAGGTGCACCGCTCCCGGCGCGACCTCGGCACGCCCACGGGGGAACAGCTCCGTGTCCATGAACCCATCCTCCCGCATCGCCGTGCTGCCGCCGCCCGGCGGTGACACCGCGTCTGAACTGCGGCTCGGTTAGCCTGACCACGATGAACGACCGTATGACGACGCCGTGGGGCGAGGTCGAGCTGGCCCGCCACCCCGAGGACCCGCGCGATCAGCTGCGCGCCTGGGACGCTTCCGACGCCTACCTGCTCAGACACCTCGCGGCGCAGGACGTCCCGCTGAGCGGCACGGTGGTGGTGCTGGGCGACCGCTGGGGTGCGCTGGTGACGGCGTTGGCGGCGCACCGGCCGACGCAGATCACCGACTCCTGGCTCGGGCAGGAGGCGACCCGGGCCAATCTGGCGCGGGCCGGCGTCGAGACCGGATCCGTGCGGCTGCTCACCACCCAGGACCCGGCGCCGGAGCGGATCGACGTGCTGCTGGTGCGCGTCCCGAAGAGCCTCGCGCTGCTGGAGGACCAGTTGCTGCGGCTGGCGCCCGCCGTCCACGCGGGCACGGTCGTCGTCGGCGCGGGCATGGTGAAGGAGATCCACACCTCGACGCTGAAGCTGTTCGAGCGGATCCTCGGGCCGACCCGGACCTCCCTCGCCGAGCAGAAGGCCCGGCTGGTCTTCTGCACCCCCGACCCGTCGCTGAAGCGGCCCGCCAGCCCGTGGCCGTACGTGTACGACCTGCCCGGCGACCTCGGCTCCCCGCTGTCCGGCCGTCCGGTCGTCAACCACGCGGGGGTGTTCTGCGCCGACCGCCTCGACGTCGGCACCCGGTTCTTCCTCCGGCATCTGCCGAGCACCGGGGGCGACCGCCGGGTCGTCGACCTGGGGTGCGGCAACGGGATCGTCGGCACGGCGGTGGCGCTGGCCGATCCGCGGGCGGAGGTGCTGTTCACCGACGAGTCGTTCCAGGCGGTGGCGTCGGCGGAGGCCACCTACCGGGCGAACGGGGTGCCGGGGCACGCCGAGTTCCGGGTCGGGGACGGGCTGGCCGGCGTCGCCGACGCCAGTGTGGACGTCGTGCTCAACAACCCGCCGTTCCACTCCCACCAGGCCACCACCGACGCGACGGCGTGGCGCATGTTCACGGGGGCCCGGCGCGCGCTGCGGCCGGGCGGCGAGCTGTGGGTGGTCGGCAACCGGCACCTGGGCTACCACGTCAAGCTCCGGCGGCTGTTCGGCAACAGTGAACTGGTCGCCGGGGACCGGAAGTTCGTGGTGCTGAAAGCAGTCAGGCGAGGGTGAGTCCCGCCGACGACCCGAGGCCGCCGCGGCTAGGTCGTGTGGGCGAGTTCGATGTCGTGGTCGCTCACGTCGGCGCCGCCGAGGCTGACGTCGTCGGCCCGGGGCGGGTAGCCCGACGCGATGACCGTGTACGGGCCCTCGTCCAGGTCGGTGAAGGCGTACGTCCCGTCGCCGCCGGTCGTGGCGGTCGCCACGACGTTGCCCGCGGCGTCCACGAGGGTCACCCGGGCATCGCACGCCGGAGCGCCCGCGGCGCGTACCGTGCCCCGCACCTGCGTGCCGGGCCGCAGCTCGACGTCGACCCGGGTGGCGCCGGCGACGCCGATCTCGACGGGCTGTGCCAGCGGCCGACGCCCCGGAGAGCTGACCGCGAGGACGACGTCCCCCGGCACCAGGTCGGCGACGGTGAACTCACCCTTGCCGTCGGTCCGTGAGGTGGCCAGCACATCGCCGTGCACGTCCATGACGACGACCACCGCCCCCGCCAGCGGCGCTCCGTCGCCCGTGGAGCGGACCGCGCCGACCAGACCGGTGGAGCTGCTGAGCAGCACGTCGTGCTGGACGGACGCCGCCCCGACCACGACGGTCGCGGCCTGCGGCTGGTGGCCGTCGGCCGAGGCGATGAGCACGTAGGCCCCTGTCCCGGGCGTCAGTTCGTAGGAACCGTCGAGGCCGCAGACTGCGCGGCCCACCTGGCGCCCGCCCAGCGAGATCAGCGTGACGGCGGCACCGGCCACCGGCAGGCCCTCGGCGCCCCGCACCCGCCCGCGCACCGCTCGGCCGCCTGCGGCCGGTCCGCCGTCGTCCAGTCCGGGAACCGTGGCGACGAGCTCCGCGACGGCGCGGGCCAGCGGCACCGCCACGGCCGCGCCCGCCGCCCGCGCCTCCCCGGCCGTGCCGACGCCCGGCTGCTCGCCGCTCGGTTCGATCGAGGCCGGTTCGACGCGGGCCGGTTCGACGCGGGCCGGTGCGGTCCGCACCGGCGCCGTCCGGGCCGGTTCGACGCAAGAGGGTGCGATCGGCTCGTCGGAACACGATGCGGCCGGCGCTGCAGTGGTCGCGGTGCGCCGCCCCGGAAGGAACGCTGCGACGGCCAGGGCGAGGATCGCGGCTCCGGCTCCCGCCGCCATGACCATGTCGAACCTGCCGCCCGTGGGCAGTGCGCCGCCGCCGAGGTCGCCGGTCATCCGGACCAGGATCACGCCGGCCACGGCGACGAAGGCCGGCACCGCCAGGGCGACACCGACCCGGGGCGCCGCGGCCCCCTCCTCGATCCGGCCGGATCGGGTCTGCGCAGGGGACATGGGCCGGGCCTCCGTGGGGGGTGCGGTGCTGCACGACTGCGCAGCATCCTAGGCCCGCTTGATTTACTCAAGCAACTGGCATGTTCGGTGTGCGGCGTGTGAAAGATCCGGGCAGGGAAACCCTGCCCGGAACCCCTTTCCCGCCCGTTACAGCGCGCGCTCCAGGCTGTCCGCCACCAGCTTCACGAACCGGCCCGGCTCCTTCGGCCGCCCGCCCTCGGCGAGCACGGCAAGGCCGTGCAGCAACTCCGCAGTCTCCGCGAGACCGGAGCGGTCCTCGCGCTCCTGGTAGGCCTTGTTCAGTCCCCTGACGAGCCGGTGCTCGGGGTTGAGCTCGAGGATCCGCCGGGCCCGCGGCACCTCCTGCCCCATCGCCCGGTACATGTTCTCCAGCGCCGGGGTGAGATCGTTCGCGTCGGAGACGATGCAGGCCGGCGACACCGTGAGCCGGGAGGACAGCCGCACCTCCTTGACGTCCTCGTCCAGGTGCTCGTTCATCCAGGAGAGCAGCGCGGCGTACTCCTCGCTCTGCTTCTCCCGCTCGCCGTCCGCCTGTTCGCCGCTCTCCCCGTCGAGGTCGACCTCGCCCTTGGCGACCGACCGCAGCGGCTTGCCGTCGAACTCGCCCACCACGTCGGCCCACACCTCGTCCACCGGGTCGGTGAGCAGCAGGACCTCCACGCCCTTCGCCCGGAACGCCTCCATGTGCGGGGAGTTCTCGATGCTCTGCCGGGACTCGCCGGTCAGGTAGTAGACGGCGTCCTGGCCCTCCTTCATCCGCTCGACGTAGCCGCGCAGGGTGGTCGGCTCGTCCTCGCTGTGCGTGGTGGCGAAGGAGGAGACCGCGAGAAGCGCGTCGCGGTTGTCGGCGTCGGACAGCAGCCCTTCCTTGAGGACGGCGCCGAACTCCCGCCAGAACGTGGCGTAGCGGTCGGGCGCCGCGGTCATCATGTCCTTGACCGTGGACACGACCTTCTTGGTGAGCCGCCGCTGCATCATCCGGATGTGCCGGTCCTGCTGCAGAATCTCGCGGGAGACGTTCAGCGAGAGGTCGGCGGCGTCGACCACGCCCTTGACGAAGCGCAGGTACGGCGGCAGCAGCGCCTCGCAGTCGTCCATGATGAAGACGCGCTTCACATACAGCTGCACACCGCGCTTGTAGCCCTGGTTATACAGGTCGTGCGGGGCGTGCGAGGGCACGAACAGCAGCGCCTGGTACTCGAAGGTGCCCTCCGCCTGCAGCCGGACGGTCTCCAGCGGCTCGCGCCAGTCGTGGCTGATGTGCTTGTACAGCTCGTGGTATTCGTCGTCGGACACCTCGTCGCGCGAACGCGCCCACAGGGCCTTCATCGAGTTCAGCGTCTCGGGAGCGGGCGCCGCGTCGTCGCCTTCGCCCTTCTTCGGGGTCATCCGGATCGGCCAGGTGATGAAGTCCGAGTAGCGCTTGACGATCTCCCGGATCGTCCACTCCGAGGTGTAGTCGTGCAGCTTGTCCTCGTCGTCGGCAGGCTTCAGGTGGAGGGTGACGGAGGTGCCCTGCGGGGCGTCGTCGACGGCCTCCAGGGTGTACGTCCCCTCGCCGCGCGACGACCAGCGGGTGCCGTGGGCCTCCCCTGCCCGCCGGGTGACCAGGGTCATCTCGTCCGCCACCATGAAACCGGAGTAGAAACCGACGCCGAACTGTCCGATCAGCCCCTCGGCGTTGCCCGCGTCCTGCGCCTCGCGCAGTTCCCTGACGAACTGGGCCGTGCCCGAGTTGGCGATCGTGCCGATCAGCCGCCCGACCTCGTCGTACGACATCCCGATGCCGTTGTCCCGCACGGTGAGGGTACGGGCCTCGGGGTCGGTCTCGATCTCGATGTGCAGGTCGGAGACGTCGGCGTCGGGCGCGTCCTCGCGCAGCGCGGCGAGGCGCAGCTTGTCCAGCGCGTCGGAGGCGTTGGAGACGAGCTCGCGCAGAAAGACGTCCTTGTTCGAGTAGACCGAGTGGATCATCAGCTGCAGCAACTGACGGGCCTCTACCTGGAACTCAAACGTTTCGGTCGACATGGTTCGCGTGTTCCTCACAGGTTCCGAAAGAGCTCCTGAACTGGCGGAAGCCACTTTAGGACACCTTCTCGGGCTGCGCGGGCCGTGGTGCGCAATGCTCCCCGCCGAACGCGCGGCGGGGTGTCAGCGCATGAGCGCGGCGCGCACGGTGAGGCCGTAGCCGACGCGGAGCCGGCGCAGTTCCCAGAGGGCGACCGCGCTGACCGACAGCGGTGCGCCCAGCAGGAGCAGGATCCGCACCGGCCCCGGAACGCCCTCGTACGCGCCGGTGAACACGTCGATCACCGTCGACTCCCACACCAGCACCATCGCCAGCAGCGGCGGGACCGTCTCGTGGATGTCCGCGGTGCGGAACACGTGCACGAGGGACATCCCGACGCCGTAGACGACGAACGGCAGAACCCACAGGATCAGGAACAGCGCGACGACGACGGTGATCACGGTCGTTGCGGGACCGGTTGCGAAACGGCCGTCGAGGAGGCCGGTCAGCACGGCCGCAGGAAACAGGGCGACTGCGGCGATGATCGCCACGATCGAGCCGAACGGCTTGGCCGCCCGGCGCAGCAGCTCGCGACGGGCCGGCGGGCGCGCCGCGCCGATCAGTGCGCCGACGACCAGGGGGAGCGTCACCGCGAGGACGAGGACGTCGTTCCAGGTCTGATCCACCCGGTCGTCGGCGAAGTCCCCGACGGACGCGACGAGTTTGTAGGAGATCATCACCCACACCAGGGCGGCCAGTCCGACGGCGGTACGGATCCGCTGCATGCGGGTGACCGCCGGATCGTCGATCCGGCCGGGCCGAGACGGCCGGAACACCGTACGGCCCACCGCGATCGGCCCGACGGCCCCCCACCATCGCCGGAACAGGCCCACGCGGGGCATCGGTTGCGGAAACGGCTGCGGCAACGGCTGCGGCCCGTAGGGGCCGTGGGGAGGGTGGTACGGGTCGTGCGGCGGCTGTCCGCCGGTCTGGTTCCAGGCGTTCATGATGTCGGCTCCCCCGAGGCACTGCGCTGATGACGGATGCGTGCGGAAGCCTAGCGACCGCGTCGACCCGGCTCCGGGGCCGTGTGCGGATCAGCGCGGAATCTCCTCCACCTGTGCGAAGCCTTCCGTCGCGGTCCAGTCCAGCCGGGTCAGCGTCTCGGTGGAGTTCCTGGTGAAGCGCAGGCGCCCCGCGCCGCCGTCGCCCTGCGCGGCGACCTTCGTCCAGCCGTCGAAGTCCTCGGTGAGCTCGGCGTCCCAGCGTCCGAGATCCGCCGTGCCGACCGCGGCGATCGACTCGGTGGGCGGTTCGCCGTCATAGCAGTAGTCGCCCCAGTCCGCGATCACGGCGACCGTGTTCCCGAACGCCTTGAGCGTCAGGCTGTGGCAGCGGTCCGCCGCGGTCGCGTACACCAGGCGGGGCGTGCTCCAGGCGCCCGAGCCGGCGTCCCGGTGCCGCTCCACGAGTCCGCGTCCGGCCGCGTAGGACATGCCCACGCGCCGGCCGTCGGCCAGGCGGATCTCCCCGTCGAAGCGGGGGTCCGAGGACGAGGACGGGGTCGGGGCCCCGGTCGGGGCGGGGGACCGATTCGGCGAGGCTTCGGCGACGGACCTCGTCGGCGTCGCGGTCACCCCGGCTCCCGTGTCCGCCGCCCCCGTGCCCGACGTCCCGTGGCAGGCCGCCGCGAGGCCCGCCGCCATCGCCGCAGCGGCCAGGGCCCGCAGTGGATCACCGCTCATGCGCATCCCCCCATGGTGCCCCCGCACGCCGAGCGCGACCACGACGGGCGACTGTCAGTCCGACAGCATTCTGGTCAGCACCGCGCGCTGCACCGGCCGTACGTCGCCGTGCAGCGTGCGTCCCTTTCCGGTGAGCGCCACGCGGACGCCTCTGCGGTCCTGCGCGAACAGGCCGCGCTCGACGAGACCGTCCTTCTCCAGACGGGCGATGAGCCGCGACAGCGCGCTCTGGCTGAGATGGACCCGTTCGGCGATCTCCTGGACGCGGAAGCCGTGCGAGACGTCCCGTGCGGCCGACCCGGCGAGGACCTCGAGCACCTCGAAGTCGCTGGCGCACAGGCCGTGTCGGTGCAGTGCCCGGTCGAGTTCGCACTGGGTGCGGGCGTGCAGGGCCAGCATGTCCCGCCACTGCTCCACGAGCGCCTGCTCGGCCTCGGCGCCGTCCTGCTCCACCGCCATGGGGCGCACCGTAGCAGAGCACGAATTTTGTTGCACCTGAATTAAATGCATTTGCATTCGATGCATACGCATGTACTGTCCTCGGCATGACCTCTCCGCTCACCTCCCCTGCGGTCCCGCTCCCCGAGGGCCACTGGACCGCCCGGCGCTGGGGCACGCTCCTGGTGCTGTGCGCCGCGATGTTCCTGGACGCGCTCGACGTGTCCATGGTCGGCGTCGCCCTGCCGTCCATCGGCTCCGACCTCGGACTCTCCACCTCGACCCTGCAATGGATCGTCAGCGGCTACATCCTGGGTTACGGCGGACTGCTCCTCCTCGGCGGTCGCGCGGCCGACCTGCTGGGCCGCCGCCAGGTGTTCCTGGTCGCGCTCGGCGTCTTCGCGTTGGCCTCGCTCCTCGGCGGCCTCGTCGACTCGGGTCCGCTGCTGATCGCCAGCCGGTTCGTGAAGGGTCTCAGCGCCGCCTTCACCGCCCCCGCCGGCCTGTCGATCATCACCACGACGTTCCCGGAGGGCCCGCTGCGCAACCGCGCCCTCTCCATCTACACCACCTGCGCCGCGACCGGCTTCTCGATGGGGCTGGTCCTCTCCGGCCTGCTCACCGAGGCCAGTTGGCGCCTGACCATGCTGCTCCCCGCCCCGATCGCGCTTCTCGCGCTGGCGGCCGGCCTGAAGCTCCTGCCGCGCAGCGAGCGGGAGAGGAACCACAACGGCTACGACGTCCCGGGGGCCGTCCTCGGCACCGCGTCGATGCTGCTGCTCGTGTTCACCGTGGTGCAGGCCCCCGAGGCCGGCTGGACGTCCGTTCGGACCCTGCTGTCCTTCCTGGCCGTCGCCGTCCTGCTGACCGTCTTCGTCCGCGTCGAGCGGCGCTCCGCCGGTCCGTTGATCCGGCTCGGGGTGCTGCGCTCGGGCAGCCAGATCCGCGCCCAGCTCGGGGCGATGGCCTTCTTCGGCTCCTACGTCGGCTTCCAGTTCCTGGCCACGCTGTACATGCAGACGCTGCTCGGCTGGTCGGCGCTGCACACGGCGCTCGCCTTCCTGCCTGCCGGCGCGCTGGTGGCGGTGTCCTCGACCAAGGTGGGCTCGACAGTCGACCGGTTCGGCACCCCACGGCTGATCGCGGCGGGCTTCGCGTTGATGGTCGCCGGGTACGCGCTGTTCCTGCGCGTCGACCTCCACCCGGTCTACGCCGCCGTCGTCCTGCCGTCGATGCTGCTGATCGGCGCGGCCTGCGCGCTGGTCTTCCCCTCGCTCAACATCCAGGCCACCAACGGCGTGCCGGACCACGAGCAGGGCATGGTGTCGGGCCTGCTCAACACCTCGGTGCAGGTGGGCGGAGCGATCTTCCTCGCCGTCGTGACGGCGGTGGTGACCGCGGGCGCCCCCGCCGACCCCACCCCGCAGGCCGTCCTCGACAGTTACCGCCCTGGACTGGCCGTGGTGACGATCGTGGCCGCCGCCGGTCTGCTCATCACCCTCCCCGGCCTTCGCACCCGCCGCGCCCGGAACTCCGTCGTCGTCGTCAAGTCCCCTTCGACGAAGGCGGAGTTCGAGACCGAGGCGGAGCCGGTGGGGGCCCGGGACTGACCCGGAGCGCGCACAGCACCGTCCGCAACGGGACGCCCGGCGGGGCCGATTGCCACGCCGGGCGTCCGCCTGTGACACTCGGCCCCATGGACGGTATGGACGGTCACGGGGGACGGCGGACACAGGCCGAGCGGGACGCGATCACCGTCGAGATCGGATACGCGCTCGTCAGCGCCGTGTTCGCGGCGGCCGTGGTCTTCGGCGCGGTCGCGGGCCCGGCGCTGCTGTTCGACCTGCCCGGCCCGGCGGAGACGTGGCTGGTGCGGGCGGCCCTCGTGCTGGCCCCGGTGCTGTTCGCGGCCCGGGTGGTCTCCGTGCTGCTCCACTTCAGGCCGGGCACTCAGCCCAGCCAGCCCGGCCGCACCAGCCCCGACTCGTAGGCGAGGACGACCAGTTGGGCCCGGTCCCGGACGCCCAGCTTCACCATCGTGCGGCTGACGTGCGTCTTGGCGGTGAGCGGGCTGACGACCAGCCGGCGGGCGATCTCCTCGTTGGACAGACCGATGCCCACCAGCGCCATCACCTCCCGCTCCCGCTCGGTGAGCCGGCCCAGCGCGTCGTCCGTGGCCGGCGCCTTGGAGCGGGCGGCGAACTCGGCGATGAGTCTGCGCGTCACCCCCGGAGAGAGCAGCGCGTCGCCGGCCGTCACCGCCCGCACCGCGCGCAGCAGTTCGTCCGGCTCGGTGTCCTTGACCAGGAAGCCGGAAGCACCCGAGCGGATCGCCTCGAACACGTACTCGTCGAGTTCGAACGTGGTGAGCATGACCACCCTGACCTGGCCGAGGGTCTCGTCGCCGGTGATCCGACGGGTTGCGGCCAGACCGTCCAGAACGGGCATCCTGATGTCCATCAGGACGACGTCGGGTCGCAGTTCCCGCACCGCGCGCACCGCCTCCTGCCCGTCCGCGGCCTCGCCGGCCACCTCGATGTCGGGCTGTGCGTCGAGCAGCGCCCTGAATCCCGCCCGGACCAGCGACTGGTCGTCGGCGAGCAGTACGCGGATCACCGGTCCTCCCTCGTTCCCCGATCGCCCCCGGACGTCGCGGGCAGCACGGCCAGCACCCGGAATCCGCCGTCGGGCCGAGGCCCCGCCTCGATCGTGCCACCCAGGGCCGCGGCCCGCTCCCGCATTCCGGCGAGACCGTTGCCGCTGCCGCCCGCGTCGGCGCCGGTCGCCGGGCCGTCGTCGTCGATCCACAGCCGCAGCGTCGTGCCGCTCGCGTCGAGCCGCACGCGCGCGTGCCGCGAGCCGGAGTGCCGTACGACGTTGGTCAGGGCCTCCTGGACGATGCGGAAGGCGGCGAGGTCCGCGTGCGGCGACAGCCGCGGCGGCCGTCCACTCACGTCGACCACGAGGCCGGCCCGCGCCGCCTGATCCACCAGTTCGGGCAGCCGGTCCAGGCCGGGCGCCGGGGTTCGCGGCGCGTCCCCCGGCGCGCGCAGGGTGTCCAGCACCTGGCGCACCTCGCCCAGCGCCTCCTTGCTGGCGGACTTGATGGCGCCGAGCGCGGTGCGCGCCTGCTCGGGGTCGGAGTCGAGGAGCGCGAGACCCACGCCCGCCTGCACGTTGATCACCGAGAGGCTGTGCGCGAGGACGTCGTGCAGTTCACGCGCGATCCGCAGCCGTTCCTCCCCGGCTCGCCGCCGGGCCGCCTGGGCGCGCTCGGCCCGCTCACGGGCCCACTGCTCACGCCGGCTCCGGACCAGCTCCGCGAGCGCCACGATCGCCACGGCCCAACCGGCGACGACGATCTCCTGTCCGAAGGGGGCCGGATCGTCGCCGGCGGGCGGCAGCCACCGGTACCACCAGTGCGCGACCAGCAGATGCACGGCCCACAGCATGCCCAGGGCCGTCCAGGCGGCCCGGCGGTGTCCGGAGGCGACCGCGGCGAAGCAGGCCACCGCCACGGTCAGGAAGACCGGTCCGTAGGGGTAGCCCGCGCCGAGATAGAGCGCGGCGGCCGCAGCGGTGCCGAACACGACGGCCACGGGGTGCCGCAGGCGCCACAGCAGGAGCCCCGAGGCGGCCACCAGCAGCACGCGCGCGAAGACGTCGAGGGAAGCCCGCTCGCCCTCCTGCGCATGGGCCGCGAAGGCCGAGCCCGCGAGCACGACCACGGCGACCAGCACAGTCGAAAGCCACGGCAGGGGGACGGGACCAGGCTCCGTGTCGTCCCGGCCGTCCGGCCGGCCCGCCCGTCGCCACTCCCCCCGTCCCCTCCATGGGCGCAGCCCCGACGAGAGACCGTGCGAGCGCCGGCGCCGCCGCTCCGGGCCGGCACGCCCGCCACCCACCTGCTCTCCGTCCATGCCCGCCACGCTAGACGCCGCCGGCCTCGCCCGACGTCCGCCGGGCGAGGTCATCAGCCGTACTCCCCCGGAAGTACGGCTGGGGCCCTGCGGTCCCGGGCAGCGGTTCAGCGGGCGGCGAGCGCCGCCTCGACGTTGCCCGCCATCACGGACAGCACGCGCAGCGTCTGCGTGTACTGCTCACCGGTGAGTCCCGTGACGACGACGGCTCGGTCGGCCTTCACCCGGGCCAGGACGTCCGTGTGCGCGGTCCGCCCGGCCTCTGTGAGGGCGAGACCGTCGCCAGGGCCGTCGAGGAGCCAGCCGCGCACGGCGAGCCGGGCCAGCACCTCCGCCGCCCCCGGACCGTCCGCCGTCCAGAAAGGGGCGAGGGCGTCCTGGAGCGCGGCTCGGCCGAGACCGCCGGAGGCAAGCGTGTTCAGCACCTGCCACTGCCGTCGATCGAGCCCGAGGTCCGCGAGGGCGGCCTCGAAGTGCCTCTCCAGGAGGTTGTCCAGATGCTTGAGCCAGTAGCCGATGGGTCGGTCGGACGCGGTCACGGACGCCTCCTGGAGCGGTCTCGGACTGGTTCACAGGCACAGGGTCATGCGACTCTCCGACCCTCCGCCATTCCCATGTAATATGACATACAGTTGTCTTCGACTATGCACAGGAGGGCCGATGGACGGCAAGCCCGGCGCCGACACCGCGGCCATCGAGCGGGCGGTGGTCGCCCTGCGCCGCGCTCAACGGCGCCGCAACCTGGCCCGGTTGTCCGAGCGTCGCGGCGAGCGCGCCGACGATCGGTCCGGGCCGCCCGACGGCGTCTTCGACCTGCTGGACGCGGTGGAGGCCGCCGCCGAACAGGGCGGACGCCTCACCGTCACGGAGGCCGCGGGAGCCCTCGGAGTCGACCAGCCCCGCGCGAGCCGGCTTGCCGCCCAGGCCCTGGAGGCAGGCCTGCTGCGCCGGGTGGCCGACCAGCACGACGGCCGGCGCTCCCTGCTCGCCCTCACCGCCGAGGGGAGGACCGCACTCGCCCGGATCCACGACTTCCGACACCGCATGGTGGCCGAGGCGATGGCCGCCTGGCCGGCCGCAGACCGGGACGCGCTGGCCCGCCTGCTGCCCCGGTTCGTGCACGACTTCACGGCTCTGGGCGACCCCGGCCCGCGCCCCCCGGCCACTCGGCCCGGCGCACCCGACTAGCGCAGGCCCACCTCGCGGGCCAGGCGGGTCACCGCATACCGGAAGAAGGGCTCACGTTCCTCCACGACGCGGTGGAACTGCCCGAAGAGCTCGAACCCGACCAGCCCGTACAGCTGGGCCCAGGCCGCGACGAGGGCGGCGACCACTCCCGGCGGGAGGTCGGGCGCGAGGTCCGTCGCCATCCGCACCGCCTCGGGGACCAGGTCGTCCATCAGGAGTGGCACGTCCAGCCGGTCCTCGCGGCGCGCGTCGCGCACGATGCCGATGAAGAGGAGGCCGACCCGGGCGGCGGCGGGGACGGTGCTCTGAGGGGCGCTGTAGCCGGGCACCGGCGAGCCGTAGATCAGTGCGTACTCGTGCGGATGCGCCAGCGCCCAGGCGCGCACCGCTTCACCGACCGCGACCCAGCGTTCCAGGGGCTCGGCACCCGCAACGGCCGTGTGCGCGGCCTCCGCACTCTCGCCGAGGGAGTCATAGGCGTCGATGATGAGCGCGGTGAGCAGGTCGTCGCGGCTCGGGAAGTACCGGTAGAGCGCCGAGGAGACCATGCCGAGCTCGCGGGCCACGGCGCGCAGCGAGAGCTTGGCGGCGCCCTCGGACGCCAGCTGTCTGCGGGCCTCCTCCTTGATGGCGGCGGTGACTTCGGCCCTGGCCCGGGCCCGTGCGCCTCGAACGGTGTCGCTGCTCATGTCCGCAGTGTCCCACGAAACCGGATCGGTGCACACAACCGTGAGCAGCGCCCAGAAAAGAGAGCACCGCTCTTGCCATGGCCCACCACGCTCGGGCACACTCGTCAGCAGCGAGAGCAGTGCTCACACTTTCCGCCTCAGGAGGCAGCCACCATGTCGACCCACGTGCAGAAGCCCGGCTGGTTCACCGTCAACGTCTTCAACCGTGCCGTGGCCTGGCTGACCCGTCGTGGTCTCAGCGTGTGGGGGTCGAGGGTGCTGGCGGTCCGCGGCCGCAAGAGCGGCGCCTGGCGGACCACCCCGGTGAACCTGCTGACCGTGGACGGACAGCACTACCTCCTCGCCCCGCGCGGCCACGTCCAGTGGACGCACAACATGCGCGCGGCGGGCGGCGGTGAGCTCCACCTCGGCAGAGCCGTGGAGGAGTTCACGGCCACCGAGGTCGCCGACGACGACAAGCCGCCACTGCTTCGCGCCTACCTCAAGCGCTGGAAAGCCGAGGTCGGCGTCTTCTTCAACGGGGTGGGCCCCGACTCCTCCGACGCCGAACTGCGCCGAATCGCCCCCGACCACCCGGTCTTCCGGATCGCGGTCACCGGCCGCCGCTGACGGAAACCGTCAGGAACCGCTTTCGTCGGCCGTCGGCGCCGGCACCGGTTCCGTCGTGGCCGCGATCCGCCGGTCCATCGCGGTCAGCGCGCGCTGGGCCATCGGGTGGGACCGGACGAGTTCACCCAGCGTCGTCCGGCCACGCGTGATGTCGGTGAACGCCCGCCAGGCCGGCCGGAATCCCGTGAGCGCCGCGTGGAAGAGCCCCGGGCGGCGCTCGAACGCGGCGAGCATCCGCTTGCCGACGCTCATCTCCACGCCGAGACCCGCCTTGACCGCGAAGGCGTAGTTCAGCGCCTGGCGGCGGGCGTCGACCGCGTCGTGCGCCTCGGAGATCCGCACCGCCCACTCGCCCGCGAGCCGGCCGGAGCGCAGGGCGAAGGAGATGCCCTCGCGCGTCCACGGCTCGAGCAGCCCCGCCGCGTCCCCGCAGACCAGCACCCGCCCGCGCGAGAGCGGTGAGTCGTCCGCCCGGCAGCGGGTCAGATGACCGGAGGAGATGCTCGGCTCGAACCCGGCGAGGCCGAGCCGCCCCACGAAGTCCTCCAGGTACCGCTTGGTGGCCGCGCCTTCGCCACGCGCCGAGATCACGCCGACGGTCAGCGTGTCCCCCTTGGGGAACACCCAGCCGTAACTGCCCGGCATCGGACCCCAGTCGATGAGGACCCGGCCCTTCCAGTCCTCGGCGACCGTGTCCGGCACCGGGATCTCCGCTTCCAGACCGAGGTCCACCTGGTCGAGCTTGACGCCGACGTGCGCTCCTATCCGGCTCGCGCTGCCGTCCGCCCCGACCACCGCGCGCGCCAGCAGCGTCTCGCCGCCCTGCAGGACGACGGCGACCGAGCGCCGGTCCGGCACCGCCGAGCCGTGCTGTTCGACGCGCTGCACCGTCGCTCCGGTGCGCAGCTCGGCGCCCGCCTTCTGGGCGTGCTCGACCAGCTGCTGGTCGAACTCGGGCCGGTTGATCAACCCGAACAACATCTGCCGGGAGCGGCGCGTCCGGGTGAAGCGCCCGTTGTTCGAGAACGTCACCGCATGGACGCGGTCGCGGAACGGCAACTCGAATCCGGGCGGCAGTGCATCCCGGGAGGGGCCGATGATGCCGCCGCCGCACGTCTTGTAGCGGGGCAGTTCCGCCTTCTCCAGCAACAGCACGCGCCGCCCCGTGACCGCGGCCGCGTAGGCGGCCGAAGCCCCCGCGGGTCCCGCGCCCACGACCACGACGTCCCACACCTGCCGGGCGTCGTCCGCCGAAGAGTTCTCGTCGTCCGCCGCAGAGTTCTGGCTGCTCACGATGGTCTACTGCTCCCGATCAAGCCGCTTGCCGCACCTGTCTCCCCGCATCCTACGGCGGAGATCGTCACGGTCCGATGACGGTCCGCTGTGGCAGGATCGGCGGCGTGCGCGCCCCCACCCGGCAGGCGCGTACGCTCGCACGGTCCCTCGAACGGACCAGTGCCACCCTGTACAACGTCGCACCCACAAGGAGCGTGCCCATGTCGTCGAATCCGGTCGCCGAGACCGTCGCCTCGCTGATGCCCAGGGCGCGGGCGGAGCTCACCGAACTGGTGGCATTCGCCTCGGTGGCGGACTTCGACCAGTTCCCGAGGAGCGAGAGCGAGGGCGCCGTCGAATGGATCTCGGCGGCCCTGCGGGCCGAGGGCTTCCAGGACGTGACCGCGCTCGACACCCCCGACGGCACCCAGTCGGTCTACGGCTGCCTGCCCGGCCCGGCCGGCTCCAGGACCGTCCTGCTCTACGCCCACTACGACGTGCAGCCGCCACTGGACGAGGCCGCGTGGACCAGCCCGCCCTTCGAACTGACCGAGCGGGACGGCCGCTGGTACGGCCGCGGCAGCGCCGACTGCAAGGGCGGCGTGATCATGCACCTGCTCGCGCTGCGCGCCCTCAAGGCGAACGGCGGCGTGCCGGTCACCGTCAAGGTGATCGTCGAGGGCTCCGAGGAGCAGGGCACCGGCGGCCTGGAGCGGTACGCGGAGGAGCACCCCGACCTGCTGACGGCCGACGCGATCGTCATCGGCGACGCGGGCAACTTCCGCGTCGGTCTGCCGACGGTCACCTCCACCCTGCGCGGTATGACCATGCTGCGGGTGCGGATCGACACCCTCGAGGGCAATCTGCACTCCGGCCAGTTCGGCGGCGCGGCCCCCGACGCGCTGGGCGCGCTGATCCGCGTCCTGGACTCGCTGCGCGCCGAGGACGGCTCGACGACGGTCGACGGCCTCACCGACGACTCGCGGTGGGAGGGCCTGCAGTACGACGAGGCGCAGTTCCGCCAGGACGCCAAGGTGCTGGACGGCGTCGGCCTGATCGGTTCCGGCACGGTCGCGGACCGCATCTGGGCCCGTCCCGCCGTGACGGTGCTCGGCATCGACTGCCCGCCGGTCGTCGGGGCCACGCCGTCCGTGCAGGCGAGCGCCCGCGCGCTGATCAGCCTGCGTGTGCCGCCGGGCGTCGACGCCGCCGAGGCCACGAAGCTCCTCCAGGCTCACCTGGAGGCGCACACCCCGTGGGGCGCGCGGGTGAGCACAGAGCAGATCGGCCAGGGTCAGGCGTTCAGCGCCGACACCGCCAGCCCGGCGTACGCGGCGATGGCCGAGGCGATGGCCGTCGCCTACCCGGGCCAGGAGATGCAGTACGCGGGACAGGGCGGCTCCATCCCGCTGTGCAACACCCTCGCCGGTCTCTATCCGCAGGCGGAGATCCTGCTGATCGGCCTGAGTGAGCCCGAGGCGCAGATCCATGCGGTCGACGAGAGCGTGTCCCCGCAGGAGCTGGAGCGGCTGTCCGTGGCGGAGGCCCTGTTCCTGCGCCGGTACGCGGCGAGCTGATCCGCCGGGTACGGATACCGACGGGGGCGACGAGGGCGCGGCCTGCCCGCGCAAGGGCGCCTACCGGTGCGAAGGCTGGTGCCGGAGAGTCTCCTCACCCGGGCACGTCACGTCGGCAGCCCAGTGGTCGCCGGCCACTGGGCGGCAGCCCGCTCACCGACGGACCGCTACGCCACGGTCGCCGACATCACGGCCCCGAGGCCGTCGCACAGCGCTCCGCGCGAGCGGGGCCGCCGAAGGCGGATCCCGCCACAGGGGCCGAAGGAAGACGGTTCCGGGCACGGAGACCGGCGGATAGCGGTTCCGGGCACAGGGACCGGCGGATAGCGATTTCGTGCACGAGATCGGCGGGAACCGGTTCCGAGCACAGGGACCGGCGGATAGCGGTTCCGTGCACGAGATCGGCGGAAACCGGTTCCGAGCACAGGGAAAGCACAGGACCGACGGAAAACGGTTCCGGGCGCAGAGGCGGACGGAATGCGTTGCCGCACCAGAAACGCGCGGAAAGCGGTTCCGCAAGCAGAAGTGTCGGAAAGCGGTTCAGAGACCAGAAGCCAGCGGAAAGCGGCTCCCGACGCGGAGACCGGCCGAATGCGGTTCCCGGCTCCAGAGGCCGGTCGAATGCGGTTGCCAGCTCCAGAGGCCGGTCGAATGCGGTTGCCGGCTCAGAGGCTGACGGAAAGCGGTTACCGGCTGCTCAGCGCGTGACCAGGACGGCTGGGCCGTCTCGGGCGAGGGCCGCAAGGTCGTTCCCGGCGGCGTCGTTGCGGGGGCGGGGCGCGTCGCGGTCCGACCGCCGCGCTCACCCCTGCGGAACGCCCGCTTCGAGGTAGTGGGCGGCCCCGCGCTCACGGGCCCGCAGCGCCCAGCGCAGTCGCTCGTAACGGACCGGCGGCAGCAGGACGGCGGCCTCCTCCTCCGTCACGAAGCGCCAGGCACGCAGCTCGGGGCCGGGCAGCAGCAGCCCTTCGACGGCGGCGGCGTCGAGTCGGCCGCCGTCGAAGAGGAGGCGCAGGCCCCCGTAGCGCGGCGGTGCGGGCCGCTCCCAGTCGACGACGAGCAGCCGGGGGACGTCCGTCAGCCGGATCCCGGTCTCCTCCTCGACCTCGCGGATGCCCGCGCGCGCGGGCGCCTCGCCGGGTTCCACCACACCGCCGGGAAATTCCCAGCCGGGCTTGTAGGTCGGGTCGACGAGCAGCACCCGGTCCCGGTCGTCGAAGAGGAGCACCCCGGCGGCCAGGGTCTCGGCGGTGGGCTCGGGGGTCTGCACGATGTCGCAGGCGGACGCGGCGCCGCTGCCGACGGCCTCGGCGATGCGCAGGGCGGTCTCGTGGGGGGTGAGGACGCCGTTGTCGACGGGATGGGCGTCGGCGGTGAGCCAGGTCGCGAGGGCGGCGCGGTAGGGCTCGATGTGGTCGTAGGACCACTGCCGCACCCGTATCTCGCCGTCGGGTTGGTCGGCGGGGAGGTCGGCGGGGATCTCCCGGCCGGCTGTCCGCTCGCGCAGGATCGTTTCCGCCGGAGCGAGGAGCACGTGCCGGACAGCGATGCGGCGGGCCGCGAGACCGCCGAAGATCTCGTCGCGGTACTCCTGCCGCAGCAAGGTCATGGGGACGACGAGGGTTCCGCCCAGTTCGGCGAGGAGCGCGGCCACCGTGTCGATCACGAGTCGCCGCCAGATCGGCAGGTCCTGGTAGTCACCGACCTCGGCGAGACGCTTGGGCGGCAGCAGGTGCGGGAGCGCCGCGCCGACGACCTCGGGGTCGAAGAGCGTGCTGTTCGGGATCAGGTCGATCAGTTCCCGTGCGGTGGTCGTCTTTCCCGCACCGAACGCGCCGTTGATCCAGACGACGGTCACGGTTCCCCCTCTTCTGTTGGCCCCCTGTGGCTTGCCCGTTCCACCCTGCCACGGAAACCAGTTCGCGTTGAGAGCCCGGGGACGTGCCGACGCCGGCGCCCCTCGCGGTGGGGCGCCGGCGTCATGGCTCTGGGGGCGTCCGTCAGCCGGCCTGGCCGAGGGCGTCGTCGTCCACGGCGAGGCTGTCGCTGGAGAGGGTGTGGTCGAGGGAGCTGAGCGTGTCGTTGACGTTCAGTCCGTCGAGGTCGTCGGCGGCCAGGCCGTGCGAGGGGCTGATCGCGGCGACGACGAAGCCGGTGGCGAGGGAGGCGATGGCGAGCATGCTGCGCTTCTTCATGCGCGGATCAACTGTGCGGGCGGGCCCGGAGTCACGCCCGTCCGGCAATCCGTTCGCGCGGCCCGCTGGCCGGCGGTGAGAATGCCGTGGTCGCCGACGTCACCGAGGAGTTGTGTCATGGGAGTTGTGTCATGAGTGGCCCGCCTCACGCCCACGCCAGCCTGGACGGGCTCGTGACGGGGGACGCGTTCGGCGACGCCTGGTTCACCCGCTCCGACGAGCCCGCCGAGGAGCTGTGGGCGGCCCGCGAGCCGCGGCCCGCGCCCTGGCCGTGGACGGACGACTCGGCGATGGCCTGCGTGCTGTTCGCCCATCTGACGGCCCACGGAGAGGTCAGGCCGGGCGAACTGGCGGGCGAGTTCGCCGCCGAGTACGGCCGCGACCCCGGCCGCAAGTACGGCCCCTCCATGCACGGCGTGCTGCGGCGCGTCGCCCAGGGCGAGGACTGGCGCGCGGTGACCACCGGTCAGTTCGGCGGGCAGGGTTCGCACGGCAACGGCGCCGCCATGCGGGTCGCCCCGCTCGGCGCCTGGTTCCGGGGCGATCCGGACGCGGCCCGCGAGCAGGCCCGGCTGTCCGCACTCGTGACCCACGCCCACCCCGAGGCGGTCGCGGGCGCGGTGGCGGTGGCCGTCGCCGCAGCGCTGGCGGCCGGTCTCGAGGGCCGGGACGTCCCGCCGCGCGCCGAGTTCCTGCGGGAGGTGGCCGGTCGTCTGGCGGACGGCGACGTCCGCTCCGGGCTGCTGGTGGCGGCCGGCCTGCCCGGGCACACGTCGGTGCGCCATGCGGCGTCCGTGCTGGGGTCGGGCCGGCTCATCTCCGCTGCGGACACCGTGCCGTTCGCCCTCTGGTGCGCCGCGGGCCATCTGGACGACCTGTCCGAGGCCCTGTGGCAGACCGTCGGCGGATGGGGCGACCGCGACACCACCTGCGCCGTCGTGGGAGGAGTCGTCGCGGCCCGCACCGGCACCGCGGGTGTTCCGGCGGCCTGGCGTGCGGCCCGCGAGGACATCCCCGCCCGGAGCGGCTGGGACCCGCTCGTCGCGGCAGGGGTGGGCGTTCGCTGAGGCCCGCCGCGCCGCGCCGCAGGACCGCACGGACCCACCCGGACACCGACACCCGCGCCCACCCCCACACGCGGGCACCAGCACCAGCACCAGCACCAGCACCGAGGACGCACGCCGGAACGTTCCTGCTTCGCCTCGCTTCCTCCCGTCAGACCCGCGCCGCCGTGGCGCCGACCCCCGCTCCGGTCGCCGCCAGGGCGGCGGCGGCCGCTCCCACCAGGCCCGCGTCCGTGCCCATCTGCGCGGGCGTCACCGTCAGACGCCGGACGAAGGAGAGGGTGGCGTAGTCGCGCAGGGCCCGGCGCAAGGGAGCGAAGAGCACCTCGCCCGCCTTGCCGACCCCGCCGCCGATCACCGCGATGTCGATCTCGACCAGGGTGGCGGTGGCAGCGATGCCGGCGGCCAGGGCCTGGGCGGCCCGTTCGAAGGAGGCCACGGCGACCGGGTCGCCCGCTCGGGCGGCGGCGGCCACCGAGGCCGCGGAGACATCGCCGTCGGGGCCGGGCAGCCAGCCGTTCTCCCGCGCCCGTCGGGCGATGTTGGGGCCGCTGGCGATGCGTTCCACGCAGCCGCGCGCTCCGCACGGGCACGCGTCGCCGTCGAGTTCGACGCTGATGTGGCCGATGTGGCCGGCGTTGCCCGTGGGTCCCGGGTGCAGCCGGCCGCCCAGGACCAGGCCGCCTCCGACGCCGGTGGAGACCACCATGCACAGCGCGTTGGCGTGGCCGCGCGCGGCGCCCTGCCAGTGCTCCGCCGCCGTGATCGCGACGCCGTCGCCTATCAGTTCGACCGGCAGCCCTCCGGTGGCCGCCCGGACCCGCTCGACCAGCGGGTAGTCCCGCCAGCCGGGCACGTTCACCGGGCTGACCGTGCCCGCGGAGGCGTCCACCGGGCCGGCGCTGCCGATGCCCACGGCGTGGACGCGCTCCCATCGGGGGGACGCGGTCAGCTCACCCAGCACCCCCTCGACGGCCCGCATCACGGTGTCGCCGCTCTCCTGCGCCGGCGTGGGCCGCTGGGACCGGGCCAGGATCGCTCCGGAGCCGTCCACCAACGCTCCGGCGATCTTGGTGCCGCCGATGTCCAGCGCGGCCACGAGGTCGGTCTGCATCAGTCTGGGTTCTCCCCGTCCACCATGGAAAAGAGCTGCCGGTCCAGCGACTGGGGACGCGGGCCGGAGTTTGCGACGGACAGTGTCCCCCGCCGTTGACAACGTTGTCCAGGCTCTATGCTCGACGCCACATCCTCATACAGACCCAGGCGTCACGCACCCCTCGCGCGCAACATTCTGTGGAAATCGTGCGTGACCGCCCCCGTGGACCGACAGGACAGGACACAGCATCGTGCCCGAGACGCAGCGCCGGCCAGAGAATCGTTACGGCAACCGTCCCACCATGAAGGACGTGGCAGCTCGTGCCGGGGTCGGCCTCAAGACCGTGTCGCGCGTGGTGAACGGCGAGCCCGGGGTCACGCCGGAGACGGAACGGCGTGTCCAGGAGGCCATCGACGCGCTCGGCTTCCGCCGCAACGACAGCGCGCGGGTGCTGCGCAAGGGCCGCACGGCCAGTATCGGGCTGGTCCTGGAGGACCTGGCCGACCCCTTCTACGGGCAGCTCAGCCGCGCGGTGGAGGAGGTGGCCCGGGCGCACGGGACGCTGCTCATCAACGGCTCCAGCGCCGAGGACCCGGACCGTGAGCAGGAACTGGCGCTCGCGCTCTGCGCCCGGCGGGTGGACGGACTGGTGGTGATCCCGGCCGGCGACGACCACCGCTACCTGGAGCCCGAGATCAAGGCGGGGGTGGCCACGGTCTTCGTGGACCGGCCCGCCGGGCGGATCGACGCCGACTGCGTCCTGTCGGACAACTTCGGAGGAGCCCGGGAGGGCGTGGCCCATCTGCTGGCGCACGGGCACCGCCGGATCGGCTTCATCGGCGACATGCCGCGCATCCACACCGCCGCCGAACGTCTGCGCGGCTACCGTGCGGCGATGGAGGACGCGGGGATACCGGTCGAGGACGCCTGGATGTCCCTGGGGGCGACCGATCCGGTGCGGGTGCGCCGGGCGGCCGAGGAGATGCTGGCCGGGCCCGCGCCGGTGACGGCGATCTTCTCGGGCAACAACCGGGTGACGGTCACCGTGATCCGGGTGCTCGCCGAGCAGCCCCGCAGGACCGCGCTGGTCGCCTTCGACGACCTGGAGCTCGCCGACCTGCTGCAGCCCGGTGTCACCGTGGTCGCCCAGGACGCGGTCACGCTCGGGCGTACCGCCGCGGAACGCCTGTTCCGGCAGCTGGACGGCACCGTGCTCGCGCCCGAGCGGATCGAACTGCCCACCCGGCTCGTCGCGCGCGGCTCGGGTGAGCTGCCGCCGGCGGAGTGAGACGGTCGTGGACGCCCGCGGCGCGCGCCGCACTCTGGAGGCGCTGGGGCTCGCCGAGGCGCCGCGCGACCGCCCGCTGAGCTATCCGGGAGTGTGGCCGGCCGGGTCCGGTCTGCTCGACGGCGACGAGTGGCTGCCGCTGGAGCGGCTGAGGCATCCGGGCCGGACCCCGGTGGTGGCCGTCGGATCCAACGCCAGCCCCGCCCAACTACGGCACAAGCTGGCCGCGTTCGACGTCTCCGCCGCCGTCCCGATGACGAGGGCGCGGGTGACGGGCGTGGAGGTGGGGGTGTCGGCGCACATCAGCCGGGCCGGATACGTGTCCGCGTCTCCCGTCCACGCTCCCGCCGCCACCGTGGAGTTGTTCGTCATCTGGCTGGACGCCGGGCAGCTCGAGGTCCTCGACGCGACCGAGCCGAACTACGACCGGGTCGTGCTGCCGGCGCCCGGCTTCCGGGTCGAGCTGGAGGACGGCGAGGCACTCCTCGACGCGTTCGCCTACGTGAATCATCACGGAGTGCTGCATGACGGCTCCGGCGTTCCGCGCCGTCATCCCGGGCAGCGCGCCCTGCTCACGGAACTCCTTTCGCAGTCGTCCGAGTTGCGGCGGCTGTTCGGCGCCACGCCGGAAGAGTTCTGCGCCCGGGCCCGGGCCGACGCACGGCGTTGCGAGCAGGGCACGCGAGTGTTCGCACAGGAGAAGTGGGTGACCGCGTCCGGTCTGGAGCACCTGCACGTCCGTTAGGGTGATCGAACGGCGTCGCGTGTCGGTCACCGGCCGGGTGAGGCATGGAGGCGCCCGTGAGTCTGCCTTACGGAGGCATTCACACATGTCAGTCGAGTTGAACCACACCATCGTCCATTCCCGTGACAACCGCGAGTCCGCCGAGTTCCTCGCCCACATCCTGGGACTCGAAGTCGGGGCCGAGTGGGGCCCGTTCGTCCCGGTGGCCACGGGTAACGGAGTCACCCTGGACTTCGCCGCCGTCCCGGCGGAGTCGATCGTCATGCAGCACTACGCGTTCCTCGTCTCGGACGAGGAGTTCGACGCCGCCTTCGACCGGATCGAGCGGGCGGGGATCGCGTACTTCGCCGATCCGCACGGCAGGCAGCCCGGTGAGATCAACCATCACCACGGCGGCCGGGGCGTGTACTTCATGGATCCCGCGGGGCACGGGATGGAGATCATCACGACCCCGTACACCTTTCCCGCGCAGTAGCCGGGCCTGAGGCTGACGGCCGGGCGGGGCGCGCCCCGCCCGGCCGTCAGCCGTCCGCGTGCCGGTGCCGGGCGGCCGGCGCCCTACTGCGCGGAGGCCGTCAGGTCGCCCCGGCGGGGCGCCGCGAAGCCCTCCAGTGCCGGCCGGGTCAGCCCGGTCGCCTCGCTCACCTCGGCCGGGTCGAGCGCACCGCAGTCCAGACCGCGCAGCAGATAACCGCTGAGGGCCTTGGCGGTCGCCGGCTCGTCCATCACGTCCCCGCCGGCCCGGCCGGCGTATCGGGACAGGCGCTCGGCGGCCTGGACGAAGCCCTCGCGGTAGAAGGCGAAGACGGCCGCGTAGCGGGTGGGCAGGTGGCCCGGGTGCATGTCCCAGCCCTGGTAGTAGGCGCGGGCCAGGGCGCGGCGGGTGAGGCCGTAGTGCAGCCGCCACGCGTCGTGGACCTGTGCGGTCGGGCCGACCGGCAGGACGTTCGTGGAGCCGTCCGAGACGCGCACGCCGGTGCCCGCGGCGGCGACCTGCATGATCGCCTTGGCATGGTCGGCGGCGGGGTGGTCGCTCGCCTGGTGGGCGGCGGAGACGCCGAGACAGGCGCTGTAGTCGAAGGTGCCGTAGTGCAGTCCGGTGGCGCGGCCCTCGGCGGCCTGGATCATGCGGGCGACGGTGGCGGTGCCGTCGGAGGCGAGGATGGACTGGCTGGTCTCGATCTGGATCTCGAAGCCGAGGCGGCCGGGAGTCAGGCCGCGGGCCTGCTCGAAGGCCTCCAGGAGCCGGACCATGGCGGTGACCTGTTCCGGGTACGTCACCTTCGGCAGGGTGAGGACCAGGCCGCCGGGCAGGCCGCCGGCGTCCGCCAGGCCGGTGAGGAAGACGTCGAGGGTGCGGATGCCCCGGTCGCGCACGGCGGCCTCCATGCACTTCATGCGGATGCCCATGTAGGGGGCGGCGGCGCCCTCGGCGTACGCCCGCGCGATCAGCCGGGCCGCCCGGGCGGCCGCCTCGTCCTCCTCGGCGTCCGGGCGGGGTCCGTAGCCGTCCTCGAAGTCGACCCGCAGGTCTTCGACGGGCTCGCGTTCCAGCTTGGCCCGCACGCGCGCGTACACGGGTTCGGCGAGGTCGTCGGACAGGCCGAGGCAGGCGGCGAAGGAGGCCGCGTCGGGGGCGTGCTCGTCGAGGGCCGCGAGGGCCAGGTCGCCCCAGGAGCGGATCGTGTCGCCGTCGAAGACGTCGCCGGGGACGTAGACGGTGTGGACGGGCTGGCGCGTGCCGGGGTCGCCGGGATAGCGGCGGTCGAGTTCGGCGTCGACCGGGGCCAGGGAAGCGCTGATCTTCTCGCTGACGGCGCCCGCGAGGCTCGTCGCCACCGTCTCCTGCTGGCCCTGGCCCATTCCACATCCTCCAGTTTTCCGCTGTACGGAATCAACAATCCGTAGAATGAAGTTATCCGGGTGCCTTCCGGCGGGTCAACACCCTGTCCACGGCAGGGTCCCGCGCACCTCTCGCCGCACCCACGCCCTCTTCCGTACAACAGTTCACCCGTTCATCCTGTCTCACGGGGCGCGTGGGAGCGGAGACGAGGGGGACGCATGACGAGGAGCGGCAGGACGACCCGGCGGGCGGGACTGAGGACCGTGCTGGCGGCCCTGGCCGCCGTCCCGCTGATCGGCACGGCGGGGGCGTCCGCCGCCCGACAGGAGAGCCTGCCGGGCGGGCTGCTCCGGCCGGCGCCCTTCCCTCCGCTCGAGGTCATGACGTTCAACCTGCGCTTCGCCTCCGCGCGCAGGCCCCACAGCTGGGCCGTCCGGCGTCCCGTGATGCGGGAGTTGCTGCACCGGGCGGCCCCGCACGTCATCGGCACCCAGGAAGGCCGCCCGCGGCAGTTGCTGGACATCGAGGCCGACCTCGGACCGCACTACGCCTGGATCGGGACCAGTCGGGGCGTGGGCCCCGACGAGGCGGTGGCCGTCTTCTACGACACACGCCGGCTCGTCCCGGCCGAGTACGGGCACTTCTGGCTCTCCGACACCCCGCAGGTGCGCGGTTCCAACACCTGGGGCGGTGGACATCCCCGTATGGTCACCTGGGTCCGCTTCCGCGATCTGCTGGCCGCGGGGCGGCAGTTCTGCGTGCTCAACACCCACCTCGACAACGCGAGCCAGTACGCGCGCGAACGTTCCGCCGCGCTCATCGCCGCGCGGATCTCCCGGTTCGACCCCGCGCTGCCGCTGCTGCTGACCGGCGACTTCAACACCGTCGCGCACGAGAATCCGGTGTACGACAGGCTGCTCGCCGCCGGACTGGTGGACACCTGGGACACGGCGCGCACGCGGGGCGACGCGTACGCCACGTATCACGGGTACAAGGCGCTGACCCCGAACGGGAGCCGCATCGACTGGATCCTCGCGACGCCCGGCGTGCGCGTCCAGCGGGAGTGGACCGACGCCTTCAGCCTGAACGGTCAGTACCCGAGCGACCATCTGCCGGTACGGGCCTCGCTGACCATGGGATGAGCGAAGCCCCCGCGACCTTGAGGTCACGGGGGCCTGGCGCGGTCCTGTCGACCGCCGCGAGATCAGCCCTTGCGGGTCTTGATCTCCTCGGTGAGCTGCGGGACGACGTCGAAGAGGTCGCCGACGACGCCGTAGTCGACGAGGTCGAAGATCGGGGCCTCGGCGTCCTTGTTGACGGCGACGATGGTCTTCGAGGTCTGCATGCCGGCGCGGTGCTGGATCGCACCGGAGATGCCGTTGGCGATGTAGAGCTGCGGCGAGACCGACTTGCCGGTCTGGCCGACCTGGTTGGTGTGCGGGTACCAGCCGGCGTCCACCGCGGCGCGGGAGGCGCCGACGGCCGCGCCGAGCGAGTCGGCGAGGGCCTCGATGAGTCCGAAGTTCTCCGCGCCGTTGACGCCGCGGCCGCCGGAGACGACGATCGCGGCCTCGGTCAGCTCCGGGCGCCCGGTCGACTCGCGCGGGGTGCGGCCGGTGACCTTGGTGCCGGTGGCCTGCGCCGAGAAGGTGACGGCGAGGGCCTCGACCGCGCCGGCGGCGGGAGCGGCCTCGACCGCGGCCGAGTTCGGCTTCACGGTGATGACCGGGATGCCCTTGGAGACGCGGGACTTGGTCGAGAAGGACGCGGCGAACACCGACTGGGTGGCCACCGGGCCCTCGTCGCCGGCCTCGAGGTCGACGGCGTCGGTGATGATGCCGGAACCGATGCGCAGCGCCAGGCGGGCGGCGATCTCCTTGCCCTCGGCGGAGGACGGGACGAGGACGGCGGCCGGGGAGACGGCGGCGACGGCGGCCTGCAGCGCGTCCACCTTCGGCACGACGAGGTAGTCGGCGTACTCGGAGGCGTCGTGGGTGAGGACCCGGGCGGCGCCGTGCTCGGCCAGCGCGGCGGCGGTGCTCTCGGCACCGGCGCCCAGCGCGACGGCGACGGGCTCGCCGATGCGGCGGGCCAGCGTCAGCAGCTCCAGGGTGGGCTTGCGGACGGCGCCGTCCACGTGGTCGACGTAGACGAGGACTTCAGCCATGGGATTTGCTCTCCTGCGAAACGAAGTTGAGGGGCGGTCGGCAAGGGGCCTTTAGATGAACTTCTGGCCCGCGAGGAACTCGGCGAGCTGCTTGCCGCCCTCGCCCTCGTCCTTGACGATCGTGCCCGCGGTGCGGGCGGGGCGCTGGGTCGCGGACTCGACCGCGGTCCACGCGCCCTCGAGACCGACTTCCTCGGCCTCCAGGTCCAGGTCCGACAGGTCCCAGGACTCCACCGGCTTCTTCTTCGCCGCCATGATGCCCTTGAAGGACGGGTAACGCGCTTCACCCGACTGGTCGGTGACCGACACGACGGCCGGCAGGGACGCCTCGAGCTGCTCGGAGGCGGCGTCGCCGTCGCGGCGGCCCTTGACCGTGCCGTCCTCGACCGAGACCTCGGAGAGCAGGGTGACCTGCGGGACGCCCAGGCGCTCGGCCAGCAGGGCCGGGACGACGCCCATGGTGCCGTCGGTGGAGGCCAGACCGGAGATCACCAGGTCGTAGCCGGCCTTCTCGATGGCCTTGGCCAGCACCAGGGAGGTGCCGATGGCGTCGGTGCCGTGCAGGTCGTCGTCCTCGACGTGGATCGCCTTGTCGGCGCCCATCGACAGCGCCTTGCGCAGCGCGTCCTTGGCGTCCTCGGGGCCCACCGTGAGAACGGTGATCTCCACGTCGTCGTCGGAGTTCTCGGAGATCTGCAGCGCCTGCTCGACCGCGTACTCGTCGAGCTCGGAGAGCAGACCGTCCACGTCGTCCCGGTCGACGGTCAGGTCATCGGCGAAGTGCCGGTCGCCAGTGGCGTCGGGCACGTACTTCACAGTGACAACGATCCTCAAGCTCACGCCGGCTCTCCTACTGCATCGTCAGTTACGGCTGCCTTCTTCCAGGCAGCATAGGCGTCACAAGCGGCCGATCCCGGTTGGGGCGGCCTGCGCTCCCGACCGAAATATTACTCGTCAGTACACCCAGTTCGTTCCCGCTAAGCAAGCGCTTTGAACTGTGACCTTCGCAACGCAGCGTAACCGGAACCCGACGACCCCGCAGCGGACCGCGGCAGTGATCAATCCCGCAGAGCCGTGAACCGCCCCTGGTGGTACAGCAGCGGGCGGCCCGCTCCCTCCGGGTCTCCGAGCACCACCTCGGCCAGCACGATCCGGTGGTCGCCGGCGGGCACCCGGGTGACGACGCGGCACACCAGCCACGCGAGCACGCCGTCGAGAACGGGGACGCCCTCCGGCCCCTCGTGCCAAGCGGTCGGCGGGCCGAAACGGTCCGCGCCGCTGCGGGCGAAGGTGGCGGCCAGCTCCTGCTGGTGCTCGCCGAGTATGTGGACGCCGACATGCCGGGCGCGGGAGAGGGCCGGCCAACTGGAGGCGCCGGTGCCGATGCCGAAGGACAGCATCGGGGGCTCGGCGGAGACCGAAGTGAGGGAGGTGGCGGTGAACCCCACCGGACCGTCCGGCGCGGCCGCGGTGATCACGGCGACTCCGGCCGCGTGCCGCCGGAAGACGGAGCGCAGGAGATCGGGCGAGGCGAGCCTGGGGGCGCCGAGGCCGGGCACGGCCGTCATGGAGTTGTCCTTCTGCGGGGAGGGGCGTCGGGGTCCGTGGATGCTCAACGGGCGGGACAGCACGCGCTCGCGGTACGGCCCAGGTCGACGTGGGGCCGTCCGTGGAGAAGGAGTTCCTCAGGCATGGGGCCAGGCTGACGAGGGAGTGCGGCCGCAGTCAAGTGCGTCCTGGTATCTGGGAGATGCCTCACCGTCCCGCACGAAACGGTCACACCGCTTCCCCCAGCGCCGCGAAGACGTCGGCCTTGCGCGGCTGTCCGGCGGCCCGCCGAACGATCCTGCCGTCGGCGTCGAGCACCAGGACCGTCGGCGTCTTGAGGATGTCCAGCTCGCGCACGAGGTCGAGACGCGCCTCGGCGTCGATCTCGATGTGGGCCACCCCCGGCACCGCCGCCGCCACGTCGCCCAGGATGCGGCGGGTGGCCCGGCAGGGCGCGCAGAACGCGCTGGAGAACTGTACGAGCGTGGCGCGTTCGCCGAGCTCACCGCCCAGGCGGTCCGCCCCGATCCGTCTGCCGTCGTCCCGCCCGCGCACCCGTACCCTCCCGCTCCGCCGCCGCTGCAGCACTCCGAAGGCGCTCGCCGCCGCGAGCACCGCCACGCACACCACCAGTCCGGCCATCTGTCGCTCCAGCGTTCACGAGACTGCAAAGATTCCCGGTCCCGGCAATCGTCTCCCATGCGGAATGCTTGATTCATGGACATCGACGCGAGGGGCCCGCGCTTCGGGGCCGCCGTGACGACCGTAGTACTCGCGGTCGTTCTGATCACCGGGAACGTCTGGTTGCTGGCCTGGCAGACTCTGGCGTTCGCGCTCGGCGCGACGGGCGGGCCGGGGCGGTCGCCCTACGGCTGGGTGTTCCGCACGGCCGTCCGCCCCCGGATCGGGCCGCCCACGGAGTTCGAGGCGCCGCAACCGCCGCGGTTCGCCCAGGCGGTGGGACTCGCGTTCGCCTGCGTCGGACTGGCCGGCTTCGCCCTGGGGCCGCACTGGCTCGGCCTCGCCGCGACCGGCGCGGCCCTGGCGGCCGCGTTCCTCAATGCCGCTTTCGGGTACTGCCTCGGATGCGAGATGTACCTGCTCGCGCGGCGGGTCGCGGTGCGCGCGGAGTAAACACGATCTAAAAGCCCGAGGTGGATCAAATAGGTTGACGTGACGAGGATCTCGCCGTTCCCGGGCACCAGGACTGGCTCCCCGGCCGTTCTTGGGGCACGATCTGCGAGATGCCGCAAACCTACGGCAGCGTAACTTCGCCGTAGGACGTCTCCTCGGAGAAGAGAAGGAAGGGTCCGCCCCACCCATGGCAGAGCTCGTCTACCGCCCCGTCGTCGGCCTCGCCCAGACGTTGTTCAAGGTCTGGGATCTCAAGATCGACTGCAAGGGGTCGGAGAACATCCCGCGCTCGGGTGGAGCCGTGCTGGTGAGCAACCACATCAGCTACCTCGACTTCATCTTCGACGGCCTGGCCGCCCTCCCGCAGAAACGCCTCGTCCGCTTCATGGCGAAGGAGTCCGTCTTCCGCCACCGGATCTCCGGTCCGCTGATGCGCGGCATGAAGCACATCCCGGTGGACCGCAACCAGGGTGAGACGGCGTACCAGCACGCACTGGAGTCGCTGCGCTCCGGGGAGATCGTGGGCGTCTTCCCCGAGGCGACCATCTCCCAGTCCTTCACGCTGAAGAGCTTCAAGTCGGGCGCGGCCCGGATGGCCCAGGAGGCGGGGGTCCCGCTCATCCCGGTGGCCCTGTGGGGCACGCAGCGACTGTGGACCAAGGGCCAACCGCGCAACTTCAAGCGCAGCCACACCCCGATCACCATCCGCGTCGGCGAGGCCGTCGAGGCCTCCCGCGACAAGTACGCGGGCGCCCTGACCCGTCAGCTGCGCGAGCGGGTCCAGGAGCTGCTGGAGGCCGCGCAGCGCGCCTACCCGGTGCGCCCCAAGGACGCGAACGACACCTGGTGGATGCCGGCCCATCTCGGTGGCACCGCGCCCACTCCGGAGCAGGTGCGCGCCGCCGAGGCGAGCTGAGTCCTCCCCTTTCCGAAGACGTCGGCCCTCTCCGCGGAGAGGGCCGACGCATGTCCCGGGGAGCGGACCACGCGCGCGGCGGCGAACGCCGACGGGCCTCACAGCGCGGCGGGCAGGCTCCTCCACAGGCTCGGCCGGTCGGCAGCCGTGCGCAGCGCTTCGAGGACGACCGGATGCGGCGAGGCGTAGAGGCCGGGGCAGTCCGTCTCGCCCGCCCCGGCGTCGGCGTGGAAGGCCAGCCGTTCCCCGTCCAGGGAGAACCGCGCGTCCACGCCGGGCTTGTTCCCGCGCGGGTCCTGCCGGTGCCACGCCCCGTGGAAGCGCACCGCGACGAGTCCGTGCAGGACGTGCCCGTCGCCGTCGTCGCTCACGAGGCGCTGGTAGCACAGGGCGGTCGGGATGTCCTCGGCCCGCAGCAGCGCGGCCAGCGCGTGCGCCTTGGCGTAGCAGACGCCGGTCCGCTGCTCCAGGACGTCCGAGGCGCGCCAGGTCACCCGCAGGTCCTGGGCGTCCTGGGAATGGGGGATGCCGTCGCGCACATACTCGAAGGCCAGGCGTGCATAGGCATACGAGTCCTCGGCGTCTCGCGCGAGGCGGGCGGCGATGGCCCGCACCACCGGATGACCGTGGTCGATGACCTCGTCGGCAGCCAGGTAGGCGGACAGGTCGGGATTGTCCTGGATCAGCTCCATGGCTGGAGAGCATAGGAAAACGATCACCCGAGCGTCAATGACTTTTCAGGTGATCGCATACCTATGCAGTTACTTCGCCTGCCGTGCCGCCCGTCGGCAGGGTCTACCTGGCCATCTCCTCCTTCAGGGCCGCGACGAACGCGTCCACGTCCTCCTCGGTCGTGTCGAACGCGCACATCCACCGCACGTCGCCCGCCGCCTCGTCCCAGAAGTAGAACCGGAACTTCTTCTGCAGCCGCTCGCTCACGTCGTGCGGGAGCCGCGCGAAGACGCCGTTGGACTGCACCGGGTAGAGGATCTCCACGCCGTGCACGGCCCGCACGCCCTCCGCGAGGCGCTGCGCCATCTCGTTGGCGTGGCGTGCGTTGCGCAGCCACAGGTCCTTGGCGAGCAGGGCCTCCAGCTGCACCGACACGAAGCGCATCTTGGAGGCGAGCTGCATGGACAGCTTGCGCAGGTGCTTCATGCGGCGCACGGCGCCCTGGTCGATGACCACGACGGCCTCGCCGAACAGCGCGCCGTTCTTGGTGCCTCCCAGGGACAGGATGTCGACGCCGACCGCGTTGGTGAACGTCCGCATCGGGACGTCCAGGGAGGCGGCCGCGTTGGCTATCCGGGAGCCGTCGAGGTGGACCTTCATGCCGTGCGCGTGGGCGTGGTCGCAGATCGCCCGGATCTCCTCGGGCGTGTAGAGCGTGCCGAGCTCCGTGCTCTGGGTGATCGAGACGACCTGCGGCATCGCCCGGTGCTCGTCCTCCCATCCCCAGGCCTGCCGGTCGATCAGCTCGGGCGTGAGCTTGCCGTCGGGCGTGGGGACGGTGAGCAGTTTGAGACCGCCCATGCGCTCGGGGGCGCCGCCCTCGTCCACGTTGATGTGGGCGCTCTCGGCGCAGATCACCGCACCCCAGCGGTCGGTGACCGCCTGGAGTGCCACGACGTTGGCCCCGGTGCCGTTGAAGACCGGATAGGCCTCCGCCGTGGGCCCGAAGTGGCTGCGCACGATCTGCTGGAGGTTCGCCGTGTAGTCGTCCTCGCCGTACGCCACCTGGTGGCCGCCGTTGGCCAGGGCCAGGGCGGCCATCACCTCCGGGTGGCCCCCGGCGTAGTTGTCGCTGGCGAAGCCGCGGACCTCGGGGTCATGACGGCGACGGGCGTCGGTCTTCGCAGGGTTCACGGCTTCTCGGTGAGCCACAGACGCTGTCCGTTCACTTCCTGGGCGGACTTCTCCCAGACGCCGGCGATGGCCTCGGCCAGGTCCTTGACGTCCGTGAAGCCCGCGAACTTCGCGTTGGGGCGGTCGGCGCGCATCGCGTCGTGCACCAGCGCCTTGACCACCAGGATCGCAGCCGCGGAGGTCGGCCCCTCGGCGCCCCCGGCCTTGCGGAAGGCGTCGGCGAGCGCGAGGGTCCAGGCTTCGGCGGCGGCCTTGGCGGCGGCGTACGCGGCGTTGCCCGCGCTGGGCTTGGTCGCCCCGGAGGCGCTGATCAGCACGTACCTGCCGCGCTCGCTGCGCTGGAGGGCCTCGAAGAAGGCGAGTGAGGTGTGCTGCACGGTCTTGATGAGCAGCAGCTCCAGGAAGTCCCAGTCGTCCAGACTGGTCTTGATGAAGGTCTCGCTGCCACGCCAGCCGCCGACGAGGTGCACCACGCCGTCGATCCGGCCGAAGTCCTTCTCGACGCGCAGCGCCCAGTCGCGGGTCGAGTCCAGGTCGAGCAGGTCGACGGGCTCGCCGATGACGGCCGCGCCCCCGGCCCCGTAGCGGGCCGCGTCGACGGCCTCCGCCAGCCGCTCCGGGTCGTTGTCGGCGCCGACGACCGTCGCGCCGGCCTCGGCGAGCCTGAGCAGTGTCGCCCGGCCCGCGGCTCCGCCCGCGCCGGCCACCGCGATCACCGCACCGCTGAGAGCCCCGTTCCCCATGGTCTTCGCCTCCTGAGCAGTGTGCTGCTCCGCAGTGTCCCGCGGAGCAGTGTTCTCCGTTCGCAGGTCGCTCACGCGGCGATCCGCTCGGCCCCGTCCGCCGTGATGCCCTTGGTGGAGGCGATCACGTTCTTCAGCTTCTTGGACAGTGCCTCATAGAACATGCTCAGCGGAAACTCGTCGGGAAGCACGTCATCGACGAGCCTGCGCGGCGGCTGGGTCAGGTCGAGGGCGTCGGGGCCCTTGGCCCACTTGGAGCCCGGGTGCGGGGCGAGATAGGTCGAGACCAGCTCGTAGCCGGCGAACCAGTGGACCAGCTTGGGGCGGTCGATGCCGTCGCGGTAGAGCGTCTCGATCTCGGCGCACAGCTGGTTGGTGACCTGCGGGGCACGCTCCCAGTCGATGTGCAGCCGGTTGTCGGTCCAGCGCACGACCTCGTGCTTGTGCAGGTAGGCGAAGAGCAGCTGGCCGCCGAGGCCGTCGTAGTTGCGCACGCGCTCGCCGGTGACCGGGAAGCGGAACATACGGTCGAACAGGACCGCGTACTGCACGTCACGGGCCTGCGGGACACCGTCGGCCTGCAGCTTCACGGCCTCCTTGAAGGCGGTGAGGTCGCAGCGCAGCTCCTCGAGCCCGTACATCCAGAACGGCTGGCGCTGCTTGATCATGAAGGGGTCGAAGGGCAGGTCGCCGTGACTGTGGGTGCGGTCGTGCACCATGTCCCACAGCACGAAGGCCTCTTCGCAGCGCTTCTGGTCGTGCACCATGTCGGCGACGTCCTCGGGCAGCTGCAGGCCCAGGATGTCGACGGCGGCGTCCGTCACGCGGCGGAAGCGGGCGGCCTCGCGGTCGCAGAAGATGCCACCCCAGGAGAAACGTTCCGGCGCTTCCCGGACGGCGATGGTCTCCGGGAAGAGGACGGCCGAGTTGGTGTCGTAGCCGGACGTGAAGTCCTCGAAGGTGATGCCACAGAACAGCGGGTTGTCGTAGCGGGTGCGCTCCAGCTCGGCGAGCCACTGCGGCCAGACCATCCGGAGGACCACGGCCTCCAGGTTGCGGTCCGGGTTGCCGTTCTGCGTGTACATGGCGAAGACGACCAGGTGCTGGAGTCCGTCCGCGCGGTTCGCGGCGGGCTGGAAGGCCAGCAGCGAGTCGAGGAAGTCCGGCACCTCGAAGCCTCCGTCGGCCCACACCCGCAGGTCCTTGACCAGCGCGCGGTGGTAGTCGGCGTCGTGCGGGAGCAGCGGGGACAGCTCCTCGACGGCCTCGATGACACGCTGCACGGCCTGCTCGGCCTCGCCGCGCGCCGGGGCGCCCTCGGCCGAGAAGTCGATCGACCCGTCCTTCGACTGCCAGGGCCGGACCTGCTCCACGGCATCCTTGAGCACGCGCCACGCCGGGTGCTCCACCACCCTGGACGCCGGAGGAACCTGCTCCTCCGATGCTGCCTGCACAAGAATTTCCGTCATGTCCCATCCTTCGCTGAAGAACCTTGCGTCACCACACCGTAGGCATATGGGGTTTCCTTCAGCAAGTGGCCTCTCGGGAAATTATCCTGCCCAACCACTCCTTCACCGTACTTTTTCCTGCCGGGCATCGGAGGGTCAGCGTGTGGGCATCGCAGGGGCGCCGGCTTCCCGCGGAGCAGGGCGGGTAGGGAACAGGTCGGTGCACACACCGGTCCCCACCCCGCCCGGGTCCGCCACGCGGCCCGCCCCTGCAGCCCCGTCGTCGGAAGCGAGTCGCGTCTTGAACTTCCTCACCATCGGCCATCGCGGCGTCATGGGCGTCGAGCCGGAGAACACCCTGCGTTCCTTCGTCGCAGCCGAGCAGGCGGGCCTCGACGCCATCGAACTCGACCTGCACCTGAGCAAGGACGGCGCCCTCGTGGTCATGCACGATCCCGAGGTGGACCGCACGACCGACGGCACCGGCCCCATCGCCGACCAGACGCTCGCGGAACTGCGCACACTCGACGCCGGACGCGGGGAACGCGTCCCGCGCTTCGAGGAGGTGCTGGACGTCGTACAGGCGCCGCTCCAGGCCGAGATCAAGGACGTGCAGGCGGCGCGGGCGCTGGCCGAGGTGATGCTCGAACGGGACCTCGTGCGGCGGGTGGAGGTGTCGTCCTTCCACGACGAGGCCGTCGCGGAGATCGCGCGGCTGGTGCCCGGGGTGCGCACCGCGCTCATCGGCAGCCGCTACGGCCTCGACATCGTGGACCGGGCCGTCGCGGCCGGCGCCGCGACGGTCTGCCTCAATCTGCGGCGGCTCACGCTGGAGATCGTCGAGGAGGCGCGCAAACGCGACCTGCGGATCATCGGCTGGGTGGTGAACACACAGGAGCAGTTGCGCCTGGTGCGCGCCCTGGAGCTGGACGGCGCGACCACCGACTATCCCGACATCAGGCGCACCGGCCGGTTCACCGCCTGAGCGCAGGCCCTGCTGAGCCCGGGCCGGGGGGTGCTCAGACCAGCGGCTTGACCAGCAGCTCGAACTGCAGGTCGGCGCGCCGCGGAATGCCGAAGCGCTCGTCGCCGTACGGGAACGGGGTCATGCGTCCGGTACGGCGGTACCCGCGCCGCTCGTACCAGGCGATGAGGTCCTCGCGCACGGAGATCACCGTCATCTGCATCTCGCCGACGCCCCAGTCCTCGCGGGCCTGCCGCTCGGCCTCCGCCATGACGGTCCTGCCGAGGCCGGCGCCCTGCGCCGTGGGGCTCACCGCGAACATGCCGAAGTAGGCGTGGTCACCGCGGTGGGCCAGCTGACAGCAGGCGACGATGCGGCCGTCCTGCTCCACGGTGAGCAGCCGGCTGTCCGCCGCGGCGACGACCGCGCGCACGCCTTCGGGGTCGGTGCGCCTCCCGTCGAGGATGTCCGCCTCCGTCGTCCATCCGGCCCGGCTGGAGTCTCCGCGGTAGGCGGACTCGATGAGCGCGACCAGCTCGTCGACGTCGGCGTCGGTGGCGGTGCGGAAGACGAGGTCGGTGGCTGCGGTGTCCATGCGGGCGGTCTCCGGTATCTGACACGGGCTGGGGCTCGCCCGAGCCTAACCCCGTGCGGCTAGGCTGCCGCCGCATGGTGCACGTACTGAGCAGCAGGACCCTGCTTCGACCGACCGACCCCGAGCGTTCCCGTGTCTTCTACGGGGAGCAGCTGGGTCTGGCCGTCTGCCGTGAGTTCGGCACGGGCCCGGACCGCGGGACCGTCTACTTCCTCGGCGGCGGCCACCTGGAGCTCTCGGGCCGCGCCGAGAACCCGCCGGCGCCGGGCGAGCGCGCGGCCGCTCCCGTGCGCCTGTGGCTCCAGGTCGCAAACGCCGCTGCGGCGCACGACGAGCTGCGGTCGAAGGGCGTCGAGATCGCGCGGCCGCCGGTGAAGGAGCCCTGGGGTCTGGTCGAGATGTGGATCGCGGACCCGGACGGAACCCCGATCGTGCTCGTGGAGGTGCCGGCGGACCACCCCATGCGGTACCGGCCGGGCCTCTGAGGCCCGGCGAGGGGCCGGACCGGCTTCCCGGGACGGCGTCTGCCGGGACCGGTCCGGCGACGGCGGCGGGGCGGGGGCGGGGGCGGGGGCGATGAGGTCAGCGGATGCCTTGCGGCCGGGCGGGGCATAGCGTGCTGAGGGGGTGACCTTTTCGGAGGAACGTCATGAAGCTCGACGCGCCGGTGCCGGGCGGGCCCTGCTGGGTGGAGCTGGGGACCGGCGACCCGGAAGCGGCGAAGCGGTTCTACGCGGAGCTGTTCGGCTGGCGCGCGCAGACGGATCCGCGGCAGGAGGCCGGCGGTTACTCGGTCGCCCACCTCGGCGAAGCGGCCGTCGCCGCGCTCAGCCCCCGCCACCAGGAGGCTCAGCCCTGCGCCTGGAGCGTGTCGTTCGCCGTGACCGACGCGGACGTCAGCGCCCGGCTGGCCACGGAGGCCGGCGGCACCGTGGCGACGGACCCGACGGACGTCTTCGACGTGGGCCGGTTCGCCGTCGTCCTCGACCCGTCCGGGGCCGCGTTCCAGCTGTGGCAGGCGCGGTCCTTCTCGGGCGCGGGCCTGTTCAACGTGCCCGGCTCGCTCGGCTGGGTCGAGTTGCTCACCCGTGATCCCGGCCGGGCGGAGACCTTCTACACCACGGTCTTCGGCTGGACCGTCCGCTCGTCCGAGGACTACCTGCAGTGGGGCGTCGGCGGCGCGGACTTCGGCGGCATGATCAGGATGGACGACAAGTTCCCGCCCGAGGTGCCCCCGCACTGGCTGCCGTACTTCGCGGTCGCCGACGTGGACGCCGCAGCGCGGACCGCCGCCGGGGCGGGCGGCTCCGCGCTCATGGAGCCGGCCACCGTGCCGGACGGCCCGCGGATCGCCGTGCTGCGCGACCCCCAGGGCGCGGCGTTCGGCGTGTACCGGGCCGGACACGACAGATGAAGCCCTGCGGGCCGCCTCTCCGGCCCGCCGTTCCTGCCGCCGTTCGGGCTGCCGTCCGGCCCGGGGCCTTAGGCCGAGGTCCGTCACGTACCGTCCGCCGGCGCGGACGCCGTAGCCGCGGTCACACGCCCAGCGACCGCATCTGCCCCTCCAGCCGGCTGAGCAACTCCCCCAGCAGATCGGCCAGTTCGCCCTGCCGCCCGTCGTCCATGGCGGACAGCGCGGCGCTCTCGTAGGCGAGCTGCTCGGGCAGGACGCCGTCGACGAGGTCCCGGCCGGCGTCGGTGAGCCGCAGGTGCGCGACACGGCGGTCGCGGCTGTCGCCCCGGCGCTCCACCAGGCCGCGTTCGGTGAGCTGCTTGAGGCGCTTGGTGACGGCCGCGCCGGACGAGAAGGTCTCGCGGGCCAGGTCACCGGGGGTCAGTTCGTGGTCCCTGCGGCGCAACGCGCCGAGCAGGTCGAACTCGGGGCGGGTCAGTCCGGCGCGCCGCAGGGGTGCGTCCTCGGCCTGTTGAAGGAGGGCGGCGCAGCGGTTGACGCGGCCGATGATCTCGATGGGTCCCGTGTCCAGGTCCGGCCGGACGGTCTGCCACTGCCGCACGAGGGCCGACACCGTGTCGTTCCGCACCTCGGGGCCACCGTCTCCGGTTCCCTCTCCGTTTCCGTTCGTGTTTCCGTTTCCGTTCGTGTTTCCGTTTCCGTCACCGTTACCGGGCGGCACGGCGTCCCCGGCCTCGCCCACCACTCCGTTCCCGCTCCCGGACGGCCCGGCCTTCCGGTTCCCGTTCCCGGCTTCGGCGTCGCCGCCGGGGCGGTCCGACCGGTCACCGGCGCCCGGTCGGTCCTCGGGAGCGGACGGGGCGCCGGCTGCGGGGGTCCGCCGCGGCGTTTCCCCGGCCGAGGGCCCTTCCGGTGTTCCGTCCCCGGCCGCTGCACGCCCCTGCTTCCCCGTCATCCCCGTACGTCCTCCGCTCTCGCCTTCGCGTCCCGGTCCAGGAGAAGCCCCTGGCGCCGTACCGTCGCCGCGAGCGTACGGCGTCCGTCGGCCGCTCGCCGACCAGCCGGGCCGGGCCCGGTCCCGTGCGAACCCCGAGATGACCAGGGCCGTCGGCGTCACCACGACTCCCGTGCTCCGCCCGACGCTCCCCGTGTACCCCCTTGCGCCCGTGTGCGCGCTGCGTTGCCCGGGCATCGCATTCGGTGATTGCCGACGTCGAGCGGGGAGGTGCGCGTGCACGGACCGGCTTCGCCCGGCTGGCTGCTGGTGGCGCTGTGCGCGGCGACCGGGGTCTACTGCCTGCTGCGGATGCGCAGCAGCGTCGAGGAACAGCGCAGGGCCGCGGGCGGCGAGGCTCTGATGGGCTTCGGGATGGCGGCGATGGCCGTGCCGTCCGCCGTGTTCAGCCCCCCGGCCTGGGCCTGGCCCGCGTACGCCGTGGTGTTCGGCACGGCCGCGCTGCGGGCGCTGTGGGCGGCCCGGGCGGGCGCCTGCCACCTCCATCACGTGGTCGGCGCCGGGGCCATGGTCTACATGGCCGCCGCGATGGCCGCCTCCCCCGCCCCGGCGCACGGGCACGAGCACGGGGGCGCGGGGGTGCCGCTGTTGACAGGTGTGCTGGCGCTGTACTTCGCCGGATACGTCCTCGTGTCGGGGGTCCGGCTGCTGCCCGCGGCCGGGGCGGGGACGTCCGCCGCCTCCTGGAGCGACCGGCCCGAAGTCGTCCGGGCGTGCCGGCTGTCGATGGGGATCGGCATGCTCGCGATGCTGCTGGCGATGTGATCCGTGCGACGGCGGGCGCCGGTGCAGCACGACGCCCGCCTGCGGACGCCGCTGACGCTCGTGCCCGCCGGATCCGCGTGCGTCGGTCACGCCGCCGGGGTCGGGCCGTCCGGACCCCGTGTCGGCCACCCCGCACGTGTTTCCGGTCGCACGGGTCGGCGAGGATCTGTATATGCACCACGCGCCCCTCGACTCCCCGCCCCGTCCCGCGGCCCTGCACACGTTCCTCGGCGCCGCGGCGGCCCTGGGGTTGTGCTCCGTGCTGCTGCTCGTGCTGGTCGCCGTCGAGTGGCGTCCCCTGATGTCCGTCGACGGCGACGTCTCGCGCATCACGCATCGCTGGGCCGTGGCCGACCCCGACGTCACACAGGCCTGCCGCATTCTCACCGACTGGGTCTGGGACCCGGTGACGATGCGACTGCTGGGGGCTGCCGTGGCGGTGTGGCTGGTGTGGCGGCACGGGGACTGGTGGACGGCGGGATGGCTGGTCGTCACGGCCGCCGTGGGCACAGCGCTCCAGCAGGGCCTCAAGGCCGCGGTGGGCCGCGCCCGGCCGGTCTGGCCCGATCCGGTCGACTCCGCCCACTACGCCGCGTACCCCTCGGGCCACGCCCTGACCGCCACCGTCGTCCTCGGGCTGCTGCTGTGGCTGCTGCACCGCCGGGGCGTCGGCCGCGTGGTGTGGCGGGCGGCGCTGGCCGTGGCGGCGGTGTCCGTCGCGGGTGTGGGGCTCACCCGGATCTGGCTGGGTGTGCACTGGCCCTCGGACGTGCTGGGCGGGTGGCTGCTCGGGGCGATGCTGGTGGCGCTGGCGATCGCGGCACAGCTGCGGTGGCGGCCGTGACGCCGCCGGGACGGCGGTACTCCTACGTGGGTCCGCCGGAGCTGCGCCGGGCGGTCGTCGACGGGGGCGGCGGCCGGGTGGTCCGCAGCGCCGCGGACCTGGACGACGCGGCGGGACGGGTCGGCGGCGCGGCCTCGGAGTACGGCGGGGAGCCGTTCACCTACGTCGTCGCCCTCGACGGGCTGCTGCGGCTCGCGCCCCGCCGCAGCGAGCACGTGGCCTGCGCCGACGGTCAGGACGTGCTCGGCGCGGGCGAGATCTCCTTCCGCCGCACCCCGTGCGGGGCGCGGGTGCAGGAGGTCAGCAATCAGTCCACCGGTTACTGCCCCGACCCCGACTCCTGGCCGGCCGTGGCCGCGGCGCTGGACCGGGCCGGCATCGGCCGGCCCGACGGCTTCACCCACGCCCTGGTGTTCCGGCGCTGCGAGGGATGCGGGGAGCACAACGTGGTGCGCGAGGAGGTCTTCGTCTGCGTCTTCTGCGACGCGGACCTTCCGCAGGCCTGGAACATGACCCCTTCCTGAACAGCCGTCCCCCGTAGGGGCTTTCTAGAATCTCCTGATGACCACCGTGCTGTTCGACTTCTCCGGGACCCTCTTCCGCATCGAGTCCACCGAACGGTGGCTCCGCGCCGTGCTCGACGCCGCGGGCGTCGTGCTCACCGAACCGGAACTCGCCGCGAAGGCTCGGGCGCTGGAGGCGGCGGGCGCCCTGCCGGGCGGAGCCTCCCCGGTCCGCCTGCCCGAGGAGCTGGCCGGGGTGTGGCAGGTCCGGGACCGGAGCGCCGAGCTGCACCGGGCCGCGTACACGGGCCTGTCCCGTCAGGTGACGCTGCCGGACCCGGTGCTGTACGACGCCCTGTACGACCGGCACAGGACGCCGGAGGCCTGGTCTCCCTACCCCGACGCCCGCGAGGTGCTGAGCGGCCTGCGCGAGCGCGGGTCCCGGGTCGGGGTCGTCAGCAACATCGGCTGGGACCTGCGCCCGGTGTTCCGCGCGCACGGGCTCGACCAGTACGTCGACGCCTACGTCCTGTCGTACGAGCACGGTGTGCAGAAGCCGGACCCTCGGCTGTTCACGATCGCGTGCGAGGCACTGGACGCCGATCCCCGCAGCACGCTGATGGTGGGCGACGACCGCCGGGCGGACGGCGGCGCCGCGGCGCTGGGCTGCGCGGTGCACTTCGTGGATCATCTGCCGGCGGCCGAGCGTCCGGACGGGCTGCGCCCGGTGCTGGACCTCCTGGGCTGACCGCCGCACGACGTCGGACGCCTGCGACAGCAGCGGCGGACGACGCCGTCAGGCGCATGCGCGCCCACTCTGGACGATCCCCCGCGTCGCCCAGAGCAGGCGCCGACCCGGTGCGCTCCGCCGGAGCGACCGGGACCCCCTGAGTATAGTTGGCTGGCAGCCAGTCAACACAGGAGTTACAGAATGTCCCCGCGCAGCGCCTCGGTCAATGAAGAATTGCGGCGTCGTTCCCGGGAGCGACTGCTGCAGGCGGCTGTGGAGCTGGTGGGCGAGCGCGGCTACGAGGCGACCACGCTCGGCGACATCGCGGACCGGGCCGGCTCGGCGCGCGGTCTGGTGTCGTACTACTTCCCCGGCAAGCGGCAGTTGGTGCAGTCGGCCGTGCACCGGCTGATGCACCGCACGCTGGAGGAGGCGCTGGAGCGCGAGCCGCACACCGAGGACGGCCGGGAGCGGATGGCGCGGGCCATCGACGCGATCCTCGGGCTGGCCCGGGACCGTACCGTGCTGATGCGCCAGCACATGGCGGGGCTGCTGCAGGCCGAGGGCTTCGTGGAGTGTCCGGAGCAGCAGCGGCTGGCCGAGTTGCTGCGGGAGACCGCGGCCCGGCACGGGGCGCAGGATCTCGACCACGACTACCCGATGCTGCGCTCGCAGTTGATGGGGGCCGTCTACGCGATGGTCCTGCCCAACGTGCCCCTGTCGCTGAGGACGCTGCGCGCCGAGCTCTTCGCGCGCTACCGGCTCGACTGGGAGCTGGGGGCCCCGCCGGACGCCGAGGCGCCCGGCGGGGGGTGCGGCGCCGATCTGTCGCGCTTCTTCGCGACCGGGCCGCCGTCCGGCGATCAGTCGAAGTAGTCCGGCTGCGTCTGGACGTTGAGCTCGCGCAGATGGACGCGCCCGGCCGGATCCGTGCGCCGGTCGCTGAGCTTGAGCACGTCGAAGCCCTTGGCGATGTCGTTCGAGTAGATGTAGCCGTTGTAGTAGTACGCCGACCACGAGCCGCCGGTCTGCAAGGTCGTGGTGCTCAGCGGGCCGCGCTCGAAGTAGGCGATCTCCGTGGGCTTCGCCGAGTCGGTGAAGTCCCAGACCGAGACGCCGCCCTGGTACCAGGCCTGGACCATGAGGTCCTTGCCCTTGACCGGGATCAGCGAGCCGTTGTGGGCGACGCAGTTCTCGGTGGCCGCCTGATGACGCGGGATCTTGTAGTAGCTGCGGAAGACGAGCTTGCGCTTGTCGCCCTTGCCGGTGATGTCGTAGATGCCGTCGGCGCCGCGGGTGGGGCCGGTCGCCGCGTCGCAGGTGGCCGCGCCCCCGCCGCCCAACTCGTCGGTGAAGACGACCTTGTTCGCCTTCTGGTTGAAGGTGGCCGAGTGCCAGAAGGCGAAGTTGACGTTGTCCTGGACCCGGTCGATCACCTTCGGGTGCTCGGGGTCCCTGATGGACAGCAGGATGCCGTCGCCCATGCAGGCGCCGGCCGCGAGGTCCTTCTCCGGCAGCACGGTGATGTCGTGGCAGCCGGTGGTCTTGGAGACTCCGGGGTTCGTCGGGCCGCCCGGGTTGCCGCCGCCGTCCGGGCCCTCGCCCGGGAACAGCACGGGGAAGCCGACGACCGCCGCTTTCTCGGGCGCGTTGCGCGGCACCTTGATGACGGAGATGCCGTCGTGCGGGGGCTGGCAGTCGGGGTAGGCGGCGTTGGGCGAGTACGAGGAGACGTAGATGTAGACGTTCTTGCGCTCCGGCACCAGGGTGTGGGTGTGCGAACCGCACGCGGTCTCGACGGCGGCGACGTACTTCGGGTTCTTCTTGTCGCTGATGTCGAAGACCTTCATGCCCTCCCACGAGGACTTCTCGGTGACCGGCTGGGTGGTGCTGTTGCAACTGCTGTCGCTGCGCGAGGAGTCGGTCGACAGGAACAGCAGGTCGCCCGAGACGGAGACGTCGTTCTGTGAGCCGGGGCAGAGCACCTGGGCCACGGTCTTCGGCGCCTTCGGGTTCTTGATGTCGAAGATGCGGAAGCCGTCGTAGTTGCCGGCGAAGGCGTACCGGCCCTGGAAGGCCAGGTCCGAATTGGTGCCCGGCAGCACGTCCTTGGGGATGTTCGTCAGGTGCTGGATGTTGTCGGAGTGGACGATCTCGTCCTGTCCGGGTATCTCGCCAGCGGCGATCGCGGCACTCGCCTGGGTCCGGGCGTCGCGGGTCGCCTCCCGCTCAGCGGCGGGGCCGTCCCCCGGGTCGGGGGTCGCGGCCGCCGGGACCGCTGTCAGCAGCGCGGCCAGGAGCCCGGTGCAGGCGGCGGCGGCTTTCCACCGTCTGCGTCGTGTTCGAGGATCGTTCGACAGGGTCACTGCATCCTCCCTAGTCACCGTTCGCGCGGGAACGGTTCACGGTGCTCCGAAGTATCGTCTTCATCATGCACATATCAAGGGTCGGCAATGCACTCGTCATGAATGATTCGGTTCGGCGGTGCTGTCGGCGGTGCATGAATTCGGACGAGGGCGGGCCCGCCCTCGACTCGCCTGCCCCAGGAGGTCGTTGTGCTCGTCCGCCGCGCGCCCGTCGCGTCAGCCTCGCTGCTCCTCGCCCTCGCCCTCACCGGCTGCGACTCGGGGACGGACGCCGGGTCGGGCGCGGTGAGCGGCCCATCCGTGATCGCCCCGGGCAAGCCGGGTGAGGCGAACCGCACCCTCTCGGCACAGGACGCGGCCGAGCAGCGCGCCGACGACGACACGCCCAACTCCGCCGACGTGTCCTACGCGCGGAAGATGATCGAACACCACGCCCAGGCCCTGGAGATGACCGCACTCGTGCCGGACCGCGCCGCATCGGGGGACGTCAAACGCCTCGCCCTGCGCATCTCCGCGGCCCAGGGACCGGAGATCAAGGCCATGGAGGCCTGGCTCACCACTCATGGCCAAAAGACGACGGGCGGCGGGCACATGCACACGGCGATGCCCGGCATGGCGACCGCGGCCCAGCTGACCGCGCTGCGGGCGGCCCGCGGCAAGGCGTTCGACACGCTCTTCCTCACTCTGATGATCACTCACCACGAGGGCGCGCTCACGATGGCCGCGGACGTCAAGGCGCAGGGCAACAACGTACGGGTGGAGGAGATGGCGGACGACGTGATCGCACAGCAGACGAGCGAGATCACGCGGATGAACGGGATGCGCTGACGCCCTGCGGACGCCGGAGATCCCGGAGTCCCCGGGGCCGTGAGCCCGCGGCCGTCGAGTTCGTCGACGGGGACGGAGGTTCGACGGCGGACGGGACGGTTCAGCGCCGGGCGTGACGCGGCGTCAGATATCCGGCGTCGCGTGCCCTGGCGATCAGGCGCAGCGATCGACGCCTGCTGTGCCCCGTCGCGCACATGACCGCGAGGACGGGATCCGCCCCCTCCTCCTGGGCGGCACGGTACTCCTGCGCCGCCAGCCACAGCCCTTCGACGCCGCGCGGCCAGAGCGGGCGACCCCGCCTGGGTCCGAAGAGCTCCTCGGCGCCGTGCCCGTCCGCCGCCGGGCGGTCCGCGTCCTCCACAGCCTCCACACGGAACGTGGCCTCAGCGCCGAACGCGACTTCCGCGTCGAACGCCGCTTCCGCGCCCGACGCGGCCTGCGGGCCGGCCGTGTCCGGCGTCGCGTCCGACAGGGGCACGTCCTCGCCCTCGCCCCCGTCGGTGCCGTCGGTGCCGTCGAACAGGGGTCCCTCGATCCAGTCCGCGAGCAGGGTCAGGTCGACGAGCGAGAGGGCGGGCCGGGCCCGGATGTCCTCGATGGAGACCCGGCCGTCGCTGGTGACGGCGAGCAGATCGACCCGCGCCCCGTCGGCGAACGACAGCCGGACATGGGACCAGGAAGTGACGCCTCCCCCCTCCTGCACCTCCCACGCCGGCCACACGGACACCGTGCCGTCCTCGGCGGAACGATCAGAAAGATTAAGAAACGATGCTTCTAGCACATACGGAACGTAACCGCATGATCACTTTCCATAAGAACGGACACGCGTGCGACGCGACCGTACACACCCTGTCAGCGGAGGGGTGACGGTGCGATGCTGGAGACACCAGCGAATCTCCTCCGACCTTCGGGGTAAGGAGTTCCGCCGTGCTCCGTGTCGCCGTCGTCGGCTCCGGGCCGAGTGGTGTCTACACCGCCCAGAGCCTGGTCCAGCTCGACCCGGACGTGCTCGTGGACGTCCTGGACCGCCTGCCCTGCCCGTACGGGCTGGTCCGGTACGGGGTCGCGCCGGACCACGAGAAGATCAAGTCCCTGCAGCAGAACCTGTGCGCCGTGCTCGAGCACGAACGGGTCCGTTTCCTCGGCGACGTCCCGGTGGGCGCGGACGGAGTGCCGGCGGCCCGGCTGCGCGAGCTCTACCACGCCGTCGTGTACTGCGTCGGCGCCGCGACCGACCGGCACCTCGGCATCCCGGGCGAGGAGCTGCCCGGCAGTTGGTCGGCGACGGAGTTCGTGTCGTGGTACAGCGCCCACCCGGACGCCCCGCCCGCACGTTTCCTGCACGGCGTCGAGACGGCCGTGGTGGTGGGGATCGGGAACGTCGCGGTGGACGTCACCCGGATCCTGGCGCGGGGCGCCGCCGAGCTGAGCCCCACCGACATGCCGCAGGCGGCGTTGGCGGCGCTCGCCGCGAGCGAGGTGGGCGAGATCCACATGATCGGACGGCGCGGCCCGTCACAGGCCCGGTTCACCACCAAGGAGCTGCGGGAGCTGGGCGCACTGCCGGACGCCGAGGTGGTCGTCGACGAGGCGGAGCTGGCTCTCGATCCGGCGTACACGGATCCTTCCGGCCTTTTGGCGGCGCAGCGCCGCAACGTGGAGGTGCTGCGCGGCTGGGCGGCGTCGCCGGCCCGCGGCGCCCGACGGCGCATCCGGCTGCGGTTCTTCCTGCGCCCTGTCGAACTGCGGTCCGTCGGCGGCCGGTTGGGCGTGGCGCGGTTCGAACGGACGGCGCCGGACGGGCGCGGCGGGGTGACGGGCACCGGCCGGTACGAGGACGTCCCGGCACAGTTGGTCCTGAGGTCGGTGGGCTATCGGGGCACTCCGCTCGAGGGCCTGCCGTTCGACGCCGGGCACGGCACCGTGCCGCATCTGGCCGGGCGGGTGGTGCGCGACGGCGAGGTGGCGCCGGGCGAGTACGTGGCGGGCTGGATCAAGCGCGGCCCGACCGGTGTCATCGGCACCAACCGGCCGTGCGCGAAGGAGACGGCGACGTCCCTGCTGGCGGACGCCCCCGCACTCGTGCGACGGGAACTGCCCGGCGACCCGCTGGCGCTGCTGCGGGCCGCCGGGGCCGAGCCCGTCGAGTGGGCGGGCTGGCTGGCGATCGGACGGGCCGAGGCCGCTCTCGGGGCCTCGCTCGGCCGCGGAGTGGTCAAGCTGCCGGACTGGCCGTCCCTGCGGGCGGCGGCGGACCCCGCCGCTGTCGGCGTCCAGGACCCGCCGCCCCTCCGGTGAACGCCTCCGGTCCCGCCCCTTCGAAAACCGCCCCGGCGCGGGCCCTTCGGTGAACTCTCCGGGCACAGCCCTGCAATGGGCGGCCCGGGCCCGGCAGCACGCGCGTGATCGTGCGCTGCCGGACACGTCAGGAGCTCGTGAGGACGACCAGTCGCTGGGTGGCCCGGGTCATCGCGACATAGCGGTCGACCGCCCCCTCGACGCCCGCCCCGAAGGCGTCCGGGTCGATCAGCACGACCAGGTCGAACTCCAGCCCCTTCGACAGTTCCGGCGTCAGCGACCGGACGCGCGAGGTCGGCCGGAACGCCGGGTCGCCGATGACGCAGGCGATCCCGTCGTCGTGCTCGGCGAGCCAGGACCGGAGGACCTGCTCCAGCTCCGACACGTCCCCGTGGACGACGGGGACGCCGCTGCTGCGGACGGACGTCGGGACGTTGGCGTCCGGGAGCGCGGCCCGGATGACCGGCTCGGCCTCTGCCATGACCTCCTCCGGGGTCCGGTAGTTGACGGTCAGGGACGCCACGCCGATCCGGTCGAGCCCGATCCGCTCGAGCCGCTCCTGCCAGGACTCCGTGAACCCGTGCCGGGCCTGGGCACGGTCCCCGACGATGGTGAAGCTCCGCGACGGGCAGCGCAGCAGGAGCATCTGCCACTCGGCATCGGTCAGCTCCTGCGCCTCGTCCACCACGATGTGCGCGAACGGGCCGGCCAGCAGGTCCGGGTCGGCGGTGGACAGTTCGCTCTCGTCGACCAGGCTGACCTGGGCGTCCTCGCCGCGCAGCATGGTCACCAGGCCTTCGCCGTCGTCACCGTCCGCGCCGGAGTCGGCCACGGCCGCGATCAGGTTGTCGACGACCTGCGTCATGCGCTCGCGCTGGGCGGCGAGGACGGCCTTGTGCCGGACCTTGCGCCGGGCCTCCTCCGGGTCGCCGAGCCGCTGGCGTGCCGCGTCCAGGAGCGGCAGGTCGGACACCGTCCACGCCTGGGGGTCGGTGCGCTGCAGCATGCGCACCTCGTCCGGGGTGAGCCAGGGGGCGCACATCCGCAGGTAGGCGGGCACCGACCACAGGTCTCCGACCAGGTCGGCCGCTTCCAGCAGCGGCCACGCCCGGTGGAGGGCGCCGACCAGTTCGCGGTCGTGCCGCAACGCCTTGCGGAACAGTTGCGGTGAGACGTCGCCGCCGTGCTTGTCCAGCAGGATCGTGACCAGTTCCTCCCAGATCAGGTCACGCGCCTCGTTGTGCGGAGTGCCCGGCGGCGGCGCGTCGAACGCCTCGACCCAGTCGTCGGCGCCGAGCCAGACGTCGGCGTCCGAGACGGTGACCGTCATCCCCTCCGTCGGCGGAGACTCGTAGAACCGGACGGCCGTCTCGATCGCCTTCACCATGTCCGCCGACGACTTCAGCCGGGCCGTCGTCGGGTCGGCCTCGGCCGCCGCGTCGGCGCCCTCGGCGACGAGGTCGCGCAGGATGCACGTCTGCACGCCCTCCTCGCCGAGGCTCGGCAGGACGTCGGCCACATAGGCCAGGTAGGGCCGGTGCGGGCCGACGAACAGCACGCCGCCCCGACGGTGCCCGAGGCGGGGGTCGGAGTAGAGGAGGTAGGCCGAGCGGTGCAGGGCCACGACGGTCTTCCCGGTGCCCGGGCCCCCGTCGACGACGAGCGCGCCCCGCGACCCGGCGCGGATGACGGCGTCCTGGTCGGCCTGGATGGTGGCGAGCACGTCGCGCATCCGGCCCGAGCGGGTGCCGCCCAGACTGGCGATGAAGGCGGACTGGTCGTCGAGCGCGGCGTGCCCTTCGAGCCCGTCGGCGGTGAACACCTCGTCCCAGTAGTCGCTGATCCGGCCGCGGGTCCAGCGGTAGCGGCGACGGCTCACCAGGCCCATGGGATCGGCGTGCGTGGCCGCGAAGAACGGCTCGGCCGCGGGGGAACGCCAGTCGATCAGCAGCCGGCGGCCCGTGCTGTCGGTGAGGCCGATGCGTCCGACGTACAGGGGCTCGGGGTCGTCCGCGCCGACCATGTGCCCGAGGCACAGGTCCAGGCCGAAGCGGTTCAGGGAGCGCAGCCGGCCCGTCAGCCGGTGGATCTCCTGGTCGCGGTCCATCGCCTCCCGGCCGAGGCCGCCGGGGGCGCGGCGCTCGGCGTCGAGACGGGCGGAGAGCTCGGCGATCGTCTGCTCGAGGCTCTCCGCGATCGCCGCGAAGTGCTGCTCGTCGCGGGCGATCAGCTTCGGGTCGGCTTTGGCGGACAGGCGGTCGGGCAGGTCGAACGCGCCGGCGGTCGGGAGGGCCATGGGGTCGGCATGCACTTCGTAGATCACTCATTTCCGCAGGTTCGGGCCTCGGCCTGCGATTCTGCGGGATGACGGGGGCCTTGCCGCAAGCCCCCGGGTGCGCTATACGTTGAGAGTGGCAAGGAGTGATGTTTCTCCGTTGCCCTTTCTTTTTTCCCCGCCGCCGTCGGGCGGTTTCCTCACATCTGCGCGATCTTACGCGCGCCCCCGGAGCGAGCCGTCGGGCATGCCGTCCTCGCAGGGCACACAGAGGGCTCTGCCGCCCCGGGAGACGTCGTCGACTCCGCGTGCAGGCAGCCCCGTCGAGCGTGAGGAGACCTGGTGCGGTGCTGTTTCCGGTGCGAGCGGCCCGGGAACCGATGGTGACGCCTGCACCGGCGGCAAGGGCGCCTGCGCGGGCCGCGTCGGTGGCAGTGACCGTTCCGAAGGCCGTTGCCGTCACCGTCGTGAAAGTCACTCTCACCCCGCATCGCGGCACGCACATGCCCGCCGCGAAAGCGCGCCCACGCTTCGTCGCGCACACCTTCCGGAGCCGGCCGGGAGGACCCGGCCGACCGGAACAAGACGGGAACGGGACGGGAACGAGACGGGAAAGCGTTCTGCGCAAGACGTTGACTAGAAAGCGCTTGCCCCCTACGTTCCGTTCAGCAGTGTGACCGAGCCGCTCAGCTGGACCCCACAAAGGCCGCACTGTCCGATCAAGTCGTTCAGGTTCACGCTCGTCATTCACATACTTGATCTTCCCCACGTCCGGAAGAAGGCATCGGGACATGACTCCACCGGTAGCTTCCGCACCACTTCGCGCCCGTGGGCGCGCCCTCGCCGGAGGGCTGGCCGCCACCGCTCTCACAGTTGGCATGATCATGACTAGTGGGGCGCTGACCCCCGCGAGTGCCGCCACCTGGCCCACCCCCACCAGCAGCAAGGCGGTGACCGCCACCATCTCGGTCTCCGGCACCAAGGACTACGGGATGCAGCGCCTCTACGGCAGCGGCGACCTCGGCAGCGGCGGCCAGAACGAGGACCAGGACCCGATCCTGGAGCTCAAGCCCGGCGCCGTCCTGAAGAACGTCATCATCGGCGCGCCCGCCGCCGACGGCATCCACTGCCTCGGCAGCTGCACCCTGCAGAACGTCTGGTGGGAGGACGTCGGCGAGGACGCGGCGACCTTCCTCGGCTCCTCGTCGTCCAACGTCTACACCGTCTCCGGCGGAGGGGCGAAGGAGGCCAGCGACAAGGTGTTCCAGTTCAACGGCGCCGGCACGCTGAACGTCTCCAACTTCGCCGTGAAGAACTTCGGCACCTTCGTGCGCAGTTGCGGCAACTGCAAGAGCGGCCAGTACAAGCGCACGATCAACCTGAACAGCATCGAGGCGACCTACAAGGGCAACAAGCTCGTCGGCATCAACACGAACTACGGCGACAGCGCCACCCTCAGGAAGATCACCATCGTCGGGGACAGCAGCAAGAAGATCACCCCGTGCCAGAAGTACATCGGCAACAACACCGGCAAGGAGCCGACCACCAACGGCAGCAACGCGGACGGGACGTACTGCAAGTACTCGTCGTCCGACATCACCTACAGGTAGGCCGCCCGGCCCGCCGGACCCCCACGGTGAGACGGCGGCCGTACGGAGCGTCCCCCGCACGACGCTCCGCACGGCCGCCCCGCCCATCCGCCCGGTCCGTCGCGCCCCGTCGCCGCCCCGTCGCGCCCGGTCCGCTCCGCCTACCGGCCCGGGCCGGACGCCGTGGCGGCGATCTCGTGCCGGTACCGCTCGTAGGCGGTGCGCAGGACGGGGCCCGGCCAGTCGGCGGGCAGCAGTGCGGCGGGCAGCACCGGGTCGGCCAGCAGGTGCCGCACCACCGCCGCGAGCGCCGTGAACCGGTCGGCGGGCGTTTGGGCCCGCTCGACGTGGGCCAGCAGGTCCCGGGCCGTCCGCGCCCACGCACCGAGCGGCCACAGGCTCACCGCCAGCTCGCGAGCGGGCGTCGAGGGCCGTGTGACGAAGTGCTGCAGCACGTGGTCCGTCCCGGCGGGCCACGACCGGCTCAGATTCGCCGGCCGCAGCCAGACGCCCTCGCGGAGCTCGGCGAGCCTCAGGGCGCTCAGCCGGGTGCGCAGTTCGGCGCGTTCGGCCGGGCCGCGACCGGTCGCGGTGATCACGGCCATCTCCCAGTCGCCGTCCCACGCGCGTGTGTGCGGGTGCAGGGCGTCGTCCTGGCGTCGTTGACGCTCCAGCAGCCGGTCGCTCAGACGGTAGACGCCGCCCGCCCGGCGCAGATCGCCCGCCGCGACCATCCGACTCAGCGCCGCCCGCACCGTGGAGCCGCCGACACCGAACGGCTCGACCCCGCGGACCAGGTCCTTCGCGGCCAGTTCGGGCGGGTGCGAGCCCAGCAGCAGGCTCAGCACCACCGACCGCGCGGACAGCGGGCGCAGGTCGACCTCGACCTCACCGGGCTGCGCCGACACGTTGATCCGCATAGGGCCGTACTTTAGTGGGCGCACGTATTGCACCATTGCTACGACTGTCGAAGAAGTGCAACATGGTGCGCATGTCCCGGACACTGTCGCTCCAGGTGACGCACGACGTCACGAATCAGCCGCCGCCGCTCGCCCCGTACGACGCCTCCGAGGACGCCGCCCTGCTGGAGGGGCTGCGCCGGGAGGGCGCGGGGTGGGCGGAGGCGGACGTACGCCGGATCGGTCTGCTGGCGGGCGGCGTCGAGGCCCAGGAGTGGGGCGAGCTGGCCAACCGGCACGAGCCCCTGCTGCGCACGCACGACCGGTACGGCCACCGCGTCGACGAGGTCGACTTCCATCCCAGCTGGCACGAGCTGATGCGGGTCGCGGTCGCCGAAGGGCTGGCCGGGGCGCCCTGGGCGGACGACCGGCCCGGCGCCCACGTGGCGCGCACGGCGGGCGGCCTGGCGTGGGGGCACACGGACGCCGGACACGGCTGTCCCACGTCGATGACGTACGCGGCCGTCCCCGCCCTGCGACGCCGGCCGGAGCTCGCCGCGGTGTACGAGCCGCTGCTCACGAGCCGCGTGTACGACCCGGGACTGCGGCCGCCGGCCGAGAAGCGCGGGCTGCTCGCCGGCATGGGGATGACCGAGAAGCAGGGCGGCTCCGACGTCCGGACGAACACGACCGCGGCCGCCCCGACGGCGGAGCCCGGGCTGTACACCCTGCGCGGGCACAAGTGGTTCACGTCGGCCCCGATGTGCGATCTGTTCCTGGTCCTGGCCCAGGCGCCCGGTGGCCTGTCCTGCTTCCTCGTGCCGCGCGTGCTGCCGGACGGCACGCGCAACCCGTTCCGCGTCCAGCGTCTGAAGGAGAAGCTCGGCAACCGCTCCAACGCGTCCTCCGAGCCCGAGTTCGACGGGACCGTGGCCTGGCTGGTCGGGCCGGAGGGACAGGGCGTGAAGACCATCATCGAGATGGTCAACTGCACACGGCTGGACTGCGTGATGATGTCGGCGACGCTGATGCGCAAGACGCTCGTCGAGGCGGGACACCATGTGCGGCACCGCAGCGCTTTCGGGGCGCGGCTGCTCGACCAGCCGCTGATGCGCAACGTTCTGGCCGATCTGGCGCTGGAGTCGGAGGCCGCCACGACGCTCACGCTGCGGCTGGCCGGCGCGGCCGACCGCGCGGTGCGCGGGGACGAGGGCGAGCAGGCCTTCCGGCGGATCGCGACCGCCGTCGGCAAGTACTGGGTGACCAAGCGGGGGCCGGCCTTCACGGCAGAGGCTCTGGAGTGCCTCGGCGGCAACGGCTACGTGGAGGACTCGGGCATGCCGCGGCACTACCGCGAAGCGCCCCTGCTGTCGATCTGGGAGGGCTCGGGCAACGTCAACGCCCTCGACGTGCTGCGGGCGTTGACCCGCGAGCCGGCGACGGCGGAGGCCCTGTTCGGCGAACTCGCCCTGTCCCGCGGGGCGGACGCCCGTCTCGACGGGGCCGTGGCACGCCTGCGCACCGGGCTGGGCGAGGCGACGCAGGCCGGCGCCCGTCGGCTGGTCGAGCGGATGGCCCTCGTCCTGCAGGGCTCCCTTCTCGTCCGTCACGCCCCGCCGGCCGTCGCCGACGCCTTCTGCGCGACCCGGCTGGGCGGCGACTGGGGACATGCCTTCGGCACCCTTCCGGACGGCGCCGATCTCGGCGGGATCCTCGAGCGGAGCCTTCCGGCCGGTTCCTCCCGCCCGTAGCTGCCACCGCCGGCGTGTCCTGGGGCTGTCGCGTGCGCGCCTCGCGTCCGGGTGCGCGAGCGCGAGGCGCGCGACGAACGCGACGAGCGACCGATCGTCACGCTCGTCGAGTGCCGGGCCGCTTCCCGCGGCGCCGTCCGGGACGGGCGGCCGATGCCTGGACCCCTGTCTCGTCGCGCGGTGCACCGCGGCGCGCGGGCCGGACCGCGGCCGGCCGCGTCGTCCCGCCTCGCCGTCTGCGCGCCCCGAAGGCTCCGGGCGAGGGCAGGGCACGGCGGAGCGGCCCGTGCCGCACCCTGTGAGGGCGGGCGCGGGCGGGTGGTCCCGCAGGGCGGGTCAACTCGCCGGACGTCCCCGCAGGGCGTCGAAGCGGGCCCAGTCGATGTCCCACTGGGCGACCCGGCGGCGTTCCAGGCGACCGCGCAGGACGCGGCCTCCCGCGAAGGGCAGCGTCGCCACGCCGAGCCCCGCCACGCCGCCGACGAGAGACGCGCGCAGGCGGGCCTGGGCGGCGCCGACGGGTTCGGTCACCATGCGGCCCCGGGGGTCCGTCCAGACCGTGACGGGCGTGCCGGCGGCACTGCCGGGGCCGACCCTGACCTGCCCGGTGTGCCTGGAGCCGTCGGGCCCCGTCCAGCCCGCCTTCGCCCACACGCGATCACCGCTCACGGACCCGCTCGCCGCGGGCTTGCCGGGGGCAGGGTCGGTCAGACGGCCCGTGAGCGGCCGCCACTCGACACGCTCGCGCGCGAGGCCGTCCTCGACGGACCCCGCCGTCGCCCACCCCGCGAGGACGCCGGCGAGCACGGTCAGCGCCCACACGCCGAGCACGACCCAGGACTCCACCATGTCGGCGGGGCGCTTGAGCGGATTGCGCCGCCAGCGCCACAGCCACACCTTCGGACCACGGAACGCCATCGAAGGCATCCTCCTCACGAACACACGTACATCCCGGCCGCCCTCCCATACGGGGCGCACGGGCGCGATGCTCAGGGCGAGTCCGGGGGCCGGCCGTCCCGCCGGCCCGCGGTGCGCCCGCGGACGTCCGGCGGACGAGGCCAAAGTCCAGCCGCACAGGGCCGCCAGGGCCGTCGTGACCTGCGACGACGACTTTTCCGGAGGTGACTGTCAGTGGCGGGGTGCAGACTGGCCGGTGTCTGGGACGAAGGCGTCGAAGACGCAGCGGAGGTGATCGGCATGACCGAGGTACTGCTCGCCGTGGGCACGCGCAAAGGCCTGTTCGTCGGGCGTCGGCGCGGTGGGGCGTGGGAGTTCGACGAAGCCCCTCATTTCAATGCGCAGGCGATCTACTCGGTCGCCCTCGACACCCGCGGCGACCGCCCGCGGCTGCTCGCCGGCGGCGACAGCGCGCACTGGGGACCGTCGGTGTTCCACTCCGACGACCTCGGCCGGACCTGGACCGAACCGGCCGCGCCGGCCGTCAAGTTCCCTCAGGACACCGGGGCCTCGCTGGAGCGGGTGTGGCAGCTGCACCCGTCCGCGGCCGAGCCGGACGTCGTCTACGCGGGCACCGAGCCGGCCGCGCTCTACCGCTCGGAGGACCGCGGCGAGAGCTTCGACCTGGTCCGCCCGCTCTGGGAACACCCGACTCGCTCCCGGTGGGTGCCCGGCGGTGGCGGGGAAGGCCTGCACACGATCCTCACCGACCGGCGCGACCCGCGATCGGTGACCGTGGCCGTGTCGACGGCCGGAGTGTTCCGCACAGCCGACGGCGGAGCGAACTGGTCCCCCGCCAACTCGGGCGTCTCCGCGGTGTTCCTGCCCGATCCGAACCCGGAGTTCGGCCAGTGCGTGCACAAGGTCGCGAGGGACGCGGCGAATCCCGACCGTCTCTACCTCCAGAACCACTGGGGGGTGTACCGGAGCGACGACGCGGGCGGGCAGTGGACCGACATCGGCCCGGGCCTGCCCTCCACCTTCGGTTTCGCCGTCGCCGCGCACCCCACCCGCGGGGACACGGCGTACGTGTTCCCGATCAACGCCGACGCGGACCGGGTGCCGGCCGACCGCCGGTGCCGGGTCTTCCGCACCGCGGACGCGGGCGCGAGCTGGGAGCCGCTCTCCTCGGGCCTGCCGCAGGAGGACCACTACGGGACCGTCCTGCGCGACGCGCTGTGCACCGACGACGTCGCGGAGCGGGCCGGCGTGTACTTCGGCAACCGCAACGGCGAGGTGTTCGCGTCGTCGGACGACGGGGACAGCTGGCAGCAGCTGGCCTCGCACCTGCCGGACGTGCTGTGCGTGCGGGCCGCGGTGGTCGGATGACGCGGACCGGACACGCAGGGGTCGGGTCTTCCGGCCGCACGCCGGCCCGGCGGATGGCACCGGGCCGGACGCGCTCCTTCCGGTCAACAGGCCCTGGCCACTGGTTGATCGTCACGCCCCCCGCGGCAGTAGGGTGACGCCGTGGCACCACGACCCCTGCATGAAATCGTCGAACCGGGCTGGGCCGAGGCCCTCCGACCCGTCGCCGGGAAGATCGCCGAGATGGGCGAGTTCCTGCGCGCGGAGATAGCCGCGGGACGCACCTACCTCCCGGCCGGACAGAACGTCCTGCGAGCCTTCCAGCAGCCCTTCGACGACGTCCGCGTCCTGATCGTCGGACAGGACCCCTACCCGACGCCCGGGCACGCGGTCGGGCTGTCGTTCTCGGTCGCCCCCGAGGTACGGCCGCTGCCCGGCAGCCTGATCAACATCTACCGTGAGCTCACGACCGACCTGGGCGTGCCCCAGCCGTCCGACGGCGACCTGACGCCGTGGACGCGGCAGGGGGTGCTGCTGCTCAACAGGGCGCTCACCACGGCTCCGCGCAAACCGGCCGCGCACCGTGGCAAGGGCTGGGAAGAGGTCACCGAGCAGGCGATCAGGGCGCTGGCGGCACGCGGCAAGCCGCTGGTGTCCGTCCTGTGGGGCCGCGACGCCCGCAACCTGCGCCCGCTGCTGGGCGATCTGCCGTCGGTGGAGTCCGCGCACCCCTCCCCCATGTCGGCGGATCGCGGCTTCTTCGGCTCACGGCCGTTCAGCAGGGCCAACGACCTGCTGGTCCGGCAGGGGGGTCAGCCGGTGGACTGGCGCCTGCCGTGACCTTCGGCGCCGGCCCGGACGCCGACGACGAGACCGACGCCGGAAAGGGCGTCCTCGCCGTGGATTCGGGCGGTTCGGGATTGCGGATCGCTCTGGGGTCGGCCGGGCGGGGCGCTCTGGGGCGACGCTCGTCCACGGTGGCCGTGCGCACCGGGCCGCGCGGCATCGATCCGGTGCACCTGATGGAGCAACTGGTGCCGCTGGTCAGGTCGTTGGCGGCCGAGACCGACGCACCGCCGCCGACCACGGCCGTCGTCGGCGCGGCGGGCCTCGCCACCCTCGGCGACGCGCTGCGCGCCGAACTGCCGTCCGCCCTGGCGCGGGAGTTCGGCGTCCGTACGACCGCACTGGCAGCCGACGCGGTCACCGCCTACGCCGGGGCGCTCGGGGAGCGACCGGGGGCGGTGGTGGCCGCGGGCACCGGCCTGATCGCGGTCGGCACGGATCTGACGGCCTGGCAGCGGGCGGACGGCTGGGGACATCTGCTCGGCGACTGCGGGAGCGGCGCCTGGATCGGCCGGGCCGGTCTCGAGGCCGCGCTGCGCGCCCACGACGGACGCCCTGGCGGGTCCACGGCGCTGCTGGCCCGCGCCGAGGAGCGGTTCGGCCCGGTGGCCGGGCTGCCCGGGCGCCTCTACCCACGCCCGGACCGGCCTGCCGTCCTCGCCTCGTTCGCGCCGCCGGTGGCCGAGTGCGCGCAGGACGACCCGGCGGCGGCCGGCATCCTGCACACGGCGGCCCGGCACATCGCGGAGTCGGCCGCAGCCGTCTGCCCGCCGGGAGGCGAGCCCCTGGTCGCGCTCACCGGGGGCCTGTTCGCCCTGGGCGCCCCCCTCCTCGTCCCCCTGGAGGAGGAACTGGCGAGGCGGCTGCCGCACGCCCTGCGTGCGCCCGCCGAGGGCGATCCGCTGGACGGCGCCGTGCGCATCGCCGTCGGCCTGGCGACGGGCATGCTGGACCTGCCGCATGAGGAGACGCTGCTGTCGGTGCTGCCGTCCGTGTAATGCACAGCGCGTAGGGAACGTACGTCATGCCCCAAAAGGGGGATTACCCCCTTCGAGGGCAAGTCGCCTGGAAAACACGCTGATCACTTCTGATCCGTACGTAACTCATCAGACAAAACCGGACGGATACCGCTCACGTGCACCCTCCCCGAACAGGGGAGCCCAGGAAGCCAGTAACATGCGTCGCCATGAGCTCCCCCACTGGGCCCGCGTCCGGCCTGCCAGTACGAATGCCGCGACCTCGCCAGCCCGGGCGGCACCGCCGACCCGAGCCGCTGGCGGCTCCCGAGGGCGCGCCCGCGCTCGTCCTCGCGGTGCCGGGCACGCCGAGCGTCGCCACCCGCGGTCTCGCCGAGGAGGTCGTGAGCATCGCCCGCTCCGAGCTCCCCGGCCTCGACGCGCGCATCGGCTACCTCGACGGGGACGACACCGAGTTCCCCACCGTCCAGTCCGTGCTGACGTACGCGGCCGAGGAGCGCACCGCCCGCTTCGAGCAGGCCCGTGCCGCCGGTCTGGACGTCAAGGAGCCCGACGGCCCGGTCGCGGTGGTCGTGCCGTTGCTGGCCGGTCCCGACAGCGCGCTGCTGCGCCAGGTCCGCCAGGCCGTCATGGAGAGCCGGATCGCGGCCGAGCTGACCGATGTGCTCGGCCCGCACCCGCTGCTCGCCGAGGCGCTGCACGTGCGGCTGTCGGAGGCGGGCCTCGCCCGAGCCGACCGCGCCCGGCTGTTCACCGTGGCGACGGCCGCGGACGGCATCATCCTCGCCTCCGTGGGCGGCGAGGAGGCCGTGCAGGCCGCCGGCATCACCGGCATGCTGCTCGCCGCGCGTCTCGCCGTTCCCGTGATGGCTGCGGCGCTCGACCAGGAGGGTTCCATCGCCTCCGTCGCCGAGCAGCTGCGCTCCTCCGGCTCCCAGCAGCTGGCGCTGGCCCCCTACCTGATCGGCCCGGAGATCGACGCCACGCTGATCGAGGAGGCGGCCAAGGAGGCGGGCTGCCCCGCCGCCGACGCGCTCGGCCCCTACCCGGCCATCGGCAAGCTCGCGCTGGCCAAGTACACGACGGCCCTCGGCATCGCGCCGCCGCAGCAGCAGGGCGCGCCGGTCCGCTGAGCCGCCCGGCACCACCTCAGGACGCCGTGAAGGGCCCCCTCCCGTCCAGGAGGGGGCCCTTCACGTCCCGCGCCGTACGACGGACCGGACGGCCGGATCGGCGGAGAAGGACGCGGAGGCGAAGGCCTAGGCAAGGGCCGGAGGCCGAGGGCCGATCCCGCCGACGAGACCGCGGGTCAGCCGAGGACCACGAAAGCGCGGGTCAGCCGAGGACCACGCAGGACGCGGCGGCGACCGCGACCGAGCCCGCGCGGCGGGGCAGGCCGGTCGTCGGGTCCAGCGTGAACCAGGTGACGTCGCCGGAGCGCTCGTTGGCGACGTAGAGGACGTCTCCCGAGTCGGCGAGGGCCACCGCCCGCGGCCACCGCCCGTGGCAGGGCGCCGTCCCGACGAGGCGCAGCGCCTCGCCCCCGGCTTCGACGGCGAACACCGAGAGGACGTCCTCGCCGCGGGTGGCGGTCCACACGAAGCGGCCGTCGGGTGAGACGACGAGGCCGGAGGGGTAGGCGTCCCCGGCCGGCGCGCCGGGCAGCACGGCGGCCTCGGCGAGCGGCTTGAGGGAGCCCTCCGCCGCGTCCCAGCGGCAGACGGTGACCGTCGGCGTGAGCTCGTTGACGACGTAGGCGTGCCGGCCCGCCGGGTGGAAGGCCAGGTGGCGTGGCCCCGACCCGGGGCGCAGGGCGTGTTCCCGGTGCAGGACGGGCGCGCCGTCGCGCATCGCGCAGACCCGCACCGAGTCCGTGCCGAGGTCCACGCTGACCGCCCACCGCCCGCTGGGGTCGGGCTGCACATGGTGGGCGTGCGGGCCCTGCTGGCGACGCGTGTGCGGACCCGAGCCGGTGTGCCGCAGGATGCCGGAGGCTGCGCGGGCGAGGGTGCCGTCGGCCCGGACCGGGACGGCGGTGACGCTTCCGGAGCCGTAGTTGGCGGTCAGGACGTGCCCGTCGAACACGCTGAGGTGGGTGGGCCCGCTGCCGCCGACCAGTACCGGAGGGCCGGCCTGTTCGGGCACGTCGCCCGCCACCCGGTAGGCGGCCACCGCGCCGTCCGTCGTCTCGCTGACCGCGTACAGCGTCTCCCCGGTGGGCGACAGGGCCAGGTACGAGGGGTCCGGAACGCCGTTCACGCTGCTCACGACGGTCAGGGCGCCGCTGCTGCGGTCCACGTCGGCAACCACGATGCCGGGCCCTCCCGCCGCCGTGAACGAGCCGATGAACGCCCGCCGTCGTCTTCCGCCGAGGTCTGCCACCGCTGTCGCCTCCCGGGTCGCCGCTGCCGCTGATGACGCTGCCTCTCGGGGTGACGGTAGCAGTCGATCACCAGCGGTCTAGACCAGACTCGCTCCGCATGGTCCGCGGGCCGCCGTCGGGCGGCCGGCCGAGGCCTCCGGCGCGACGTCCGCGTGCACCGCCGACGGCAGGGGGCGCCTGCGTGTCAGGCGCCGGCCGGGAGGCGGTCGGCGCGGCGCAGCGGGACGGCGAGTTCGAGGAGCGCGCGTTCCAGGGCGTGCAGGTGGGCCAGCACCGGCTCGGCCGGGGCGGCGGCCGGGGCCGCGCCGGTCGCCGTGGGGCGAGGGCCGGCGCCCGCCGGGACGGTGAGCGCCTCGACCGCGGCCTCGACCCGCCGGCAGGCGGTGACGAGACGGGCGTCGTGCGAGGCCTGCGGGTCCGCGGCGACGGCGGCGAGCCCGCGCACCTCGCGGGCGCACTCGTCGAGCAGCGCGAGCACGTGCCGGGCCCTGCCCTTGCGGGCACGCAACGGGCTGAGCGGATGCACGAGCGGCGCCAACGACATCCGTACCCGGGCCAGGATCTGTTCGAGTTCGGCCACCCGCCGGGACGGGTCCGCGGTCGCGGCGCCCGCGAGCCGCGCTGCCGCCTCGGCCGTGCAGGCGTGCACGCAGCGCAGCGCGCGCTCCACCCACGCGTCCGTGACGGAGTGCGTGGTCACCGGCAGCACCAGCAGGACCGCCAGGACGGCGCCCAGCGCGCCCACCGCCGTCTCGGCCGCCCGCAGGGCGAGCAGCGCCGGGTCGAGCAGCCCCAACAGCCCGTACAGCGCGCTGGCCATGACCGTGACGGACAGCATCATCCACGTGTAGGAGACGGCGGCCGTGTAGAAGATCCCGAAGACGCCGACGCCGACGACCGCGGCGGACGCCACGGGCTCTCCGTGCAGGGGCACCGCCACCACGAGTCCCAGCGCGATCCCGAGGACGGTCCCGAGGAACCGCCGGAACCCGCGCACCAGCGTCTCGCCGCGCGAGGCGGTGTTCACGAACACCCACCAGGTCGCGCCCACGGCCCAGTACCACCGCTGGTCGGAGAGGACCTGCCCGACCGACAGGGCGATCGCGGCCCCCACGGTCGCCTGGACCGCCTGCCGGGTCGTGACCCGTGCGAGACCGCGGCCACCGTTCGGCGGAGCGACGACCGGCGGGGCGGGCGAGCGCCGCTCGTAGCACCACGCCCCGAACCGCACCGCGGACGACGCCGCCAGCGACAGCGTCACGGCCGCGCAGAGCTCCGGCAGCCGGGCGGGGACCGTGTGGAGGAACTGCGCGGCGAAGTACGTCATGAAGGCGAACACCCCGAGCGAGTGTCCGCGCGGTCCCCACCGGCGCGCATAGGCTCCGGCGCCCACGACGGCGAGGAAGACCAGGTCACGGGCGACGGGGTGGTCGTGCAGGAAGGCCGCGAGAGTGAGCACCGGCAGCCCGACGGCGGGCAGGAGCGCCGTCGTCACGGCCTGGCCGCGCACGGTCGGGTCGGTCACCGTGAACAGGGCCAGCAGCGCGGCCAGCCCTCCGGTGACGGCCGCCGTCAACGTGTGCCCGGCCGCTCCGCACAGGGCGACGGCCAGCCCGACGCCGAGCACGGCCCTGGAGGCGAACCGCAGCCGTGCCCGCCCCGGATCCGGCGCCACGAAAGCCCTCTTCAGCAAGCTGCCCCGCCCTTTCCCACCCGTACGTGCCGACGGCACGGAAAAGGCGCCGCGGGGTCCGCAGCGCCATCGACGGGGTCATCTCAGCACCAGAGGGGCGAATGGTTCAACCGGCTCGCAGAACACTGCGCCAATGGCACAGGCGCGTGGGTCCGGGACCGGCCGCCGGTCGGCCAACGGCCCACTCGCCCCGGACACGCGGTCCGACGGCACGCCCCGGCCGGCCCGACACCGTCGCCGGGAGTCGCCGGGTCGCGCTCCGTCGGGCCGTTGGTACTGTCGTCGCTGATCGGTGTGTGCACGAAGGGACCGGGCGACCACATGGCCGTGGACGAGCTGGACACCCGCATACTGCGTCTGCTCATCGAACAGCCGCGGACCAGCGTGCGGGAGTACGCCCGTCTGCTCGGCGTCGCCCGCGGCACGCTGCAGGCCCGCCTCGACCGGCTGGAGCGGGACGGCGTGATCACCGGCACGGGGCCGACGCTGTCCGCCGCGGCACTGGGTCACCCGGTCCTCGCGTTCGTGCACATCGAGGTCACCCAGGGACACCTCGACGACGTGGGCGACGCGCTGGCCGCCGTGCCGGAGATCGTCGAGGCCTTCTCGATCACCGGCGGCGGCGACCTCATCACCCGGGTCGTGGCCCGGGACAACGCGCACCTCGAGGACGTCATCCAGAAGTTGATCAGTCTGCCCGGGGTGGTCCGCACCCGCACCGAGGTGGCCCTGCGCGAACGTGTGCCGCACCGGCTCCTGCCGCTGGTGCAGTCGATCGGGCGGACGACCGCACGACAGCCGCCGGACTAGGACCGGCGGCGGGGCTTTCCGCCGCCGGCGCCGCGCCGGCCGGCGCCGCCCTTCGTGCCGCCGCCGCTCCTGCCGCCTCCCGCGGTCTTCGCGCCGCCGCTGCGGCCACGGGCTGCGCCGCCGCCCCCGCCGCCGCCTCGGGCCGCGCCGCCCGGCTGCGCCTTGCGCGGCTGCCGCTCCTTCGCCGGGGCCGGCTGGGCCCGCCCGCGCGTGCTGTTGACCGTGCGGCCGCGGACGATCCCGATGAAGTCCTCGACCAGGTCGGTGGTCGCCTCCTCGGGCCAGGAGAGCGCGACCTGCGACCCGGGGGCGTCGACGACCGTGCGGTAGGTCAGGTCGCGGCGATGGTGGAGCCGGGCCAGGGACTGCGGCACGACCAGGACGCCGATGTTCGCCGCGACCAGCTCGATCGCGTCCTCGGTGGTCGCGGGGCGTTCGAACGCCGCCTCTCCGGGCGGCCGCTCCCAGCCGAGCACGTCGTCGAGGGGGTGCAGGACCACCTCGTCGGCGAGGTCGTCCAGGGTGATCTCCTCGGCGGCGGTGATCACGTGGTCCCTGGGGACCACGACGACGGTCGTCTCCGTGTAGAGGGGGATCGCGCTGAGCACCGTGCGGTCGACGGGAAGACGCACGAGGGCCGCGTCGGCGACGCCCGAACGCAGGGCGCCGGAGGCCTCGGCGGCGGCGACCTGCAGCAGGGTGAGGGGGACGTCGGGCAGGCGTTCCTCCCAGATCCGCACCCACTTGGCGGGGGTCGCTCCGGGGACGTACGCGAGCCGGAACGAGGGGGTGTCCGCCGAGTCGGTCATCCCGCCAGGCTACCGGCTGCGGTCACCGGCCGTGGTCGGCGCCCTCGTCGGCGGCCGATACCCTGGACTGCATGAAGTCGCAGCAGAGCACCCAGACGATGAAGGCCGCCACCGCGGCGAAGAAGCTGGGTGTGTACCTCCCCGCCACGCCCGCCGAGTTCCAGGAGGGCGACGTCTCGCGCGCCGACCTGAACGAGCTGCAGACGAACCCGCCCGAGTGGCTGGTGAAGCTGCGCGAGAGCGGCCCGCACCCCCGTCCGGTGGTCGCGGCCAAGCTGGGCGTGTCCATCGCGGGCCTGGCGCGGGGCGGGGTGACGGAGGCGCTGACCTCCGAGCAGATCGACGCGCTGAAGGAAGCGAAGCCGCAGTGGCTGGAGAAGGAGCGCGCCACGCAGGCCGAGGTCCGCAAGGAGACCGCGCGCCTCAAGAAGCGGGACGCCGAGCGCGCCGAGGACTGACACTCCTCTTCACCGGGCCTCGCCCCCGCACCGTGGCTTTGACTACCATCTGCACAGGTTCACCGACGTGGGTGTTTCGAGGTTGCTGGGGGTTGGGATGGTTGCTGGTCGTGTGGTGCGCTTCGACAGCCAGCGGGGTTACGGGTTCATCGCTCCCGACGACGGCGGGGAGGATGTCTTCCTGCACGTCAACGACATGCTGATGCCCGAGTCCCAGGTACGCCGGGGCATCGTGGTGGAGTTCGAGATCGAGGACGGCGAGCGCGGCCCCAAGGCGTCCGGGGTGCGGCTCGCGCGGGGCGAGGACGGCAAGCCCCTCGCCGCCGACGACGACGTCCTGTGCGACGTCCTCAGCACGGAGGAGTTCGTCCGGGACGTGACCGAGGCGCTGCTGACCGCCGCGCCCTCGCTCACCGGCGAGCAGATCGTGCAGGTCCGGGCCGGGCTGGCGCAGTTCGCCAAGAACCACGGCTGGGTCGAGGGCTGACCGACCGCCCGCGATCCCTTCTCCGGGCCTTTTTCCCCAGGTCGACACCCACACGGGCTCGATGTCAGTGGCCTCCCCTACAGTTCCCGTCACTTGATCACTGCGGGTGCGGGAGGCACGCATGGGGTGGGTGTCGGCCGGCGACTACGAAGTCGCCCTCGAAGACGGCAAGGTGGTCTGCCGCAACGCGGCCGGACGGCGCCTGAAGTCCGTACCGCCGAAGATCGCCGACGATCCGGCGGTGGTGGGGCTGCGTCAGCTCACCGAGTGGCTGGAACGGCACGAGCGCCAGTGCCTGGAAGACGTCGAGCGCTGGATGGTGCGTTCGCTCCCGGTGCCGTTCGAGGTCGTCGCGCGGGTGTGGCCCGACCCCGCGTGGCGGGCCGCCCTGCGCGACCTGGTCGTCACCGGGGCCGACGGCGAGGTCGCCGGGTTCCTGCGGGACGCCGACCTGGAGCGCGGCCTCGGCCTGGTCGACCTCGACGGTGACACCGTGCGCATCGTCCCCGACCTGGTCCGTCTCCCGCACCCGGTCCTCCTCGACGACCTCGAGGAACTGCGGGAGTTCGCCGTCGAACTCGGCGTCGAGCAGCGCGCCCAGCAGCTCTTCCGCGAGGTGTGGAAGCGGCCCGCCGCGCTCGACGCGCAGGACACGGCCGTCGAGGAGTACGCGGGCGGCGCCTTCAAGGAGCAGCGGTTCCTGCACGGCCGGGTCACCCAGCTCGGCTACCGCGTGCGCGGCGGTCACGCCGTCTGCTCCGTGCTGGAGGACGGCCGGAGCGTCGAGGCCCGGGTGTGGGTCGGCGACTACGAGGGCTACGAGGAGGCGGAGACCGGCCCCCTGGTGTTCACCGACTCCGCGGGCCGGGTGCTGAGGCTCGGTCAGGTCGGGCCGGTGGCCTGGTCGGAGGGCATGCGGATGGCGGCCGCGCTGTACGCGGGACGCGACGTCGAGGACGAGGAGCGGGCGGCATGACGACCTACGACGAGGCCACCGCGGCCGTACTGCTCGACGCCGGCGCCGTCCTGCCTCCGGGCAGCACGAGCCGTGAGGACGCCGACGTCCTCACGGTCCGCGCGTACACCCATCCCGCCCTGGGCGACCGGGCGGTCGTGCGGCTCGTGCCCCACACCCTCGGCGATGCCGAGGACCTCGCTCTGGACTTCCTCGGGCTGACCCGCCGGGCGGAGACGCCCGAGGTCGGCCAGGTGCGCCGGGAGACGCTCGGCTTCCCCGCCTGGGCGCTGGTCAACGACCCGGCGAACGGTCACCACGCACTGGCGCTGGTCAAGGACGTCGAACGGCTCGCACGGCAGGCCAAGTCCCGTCCCGGCACCGCCAAGGACGGCTTCGAGGAGCTCGGCGCCCGGCTCGGTCGGGCCGTGCCGCACTTCCTTCCCACGTTCTACGAGCAGGCGGCCCGCGTCTTCCTGCAGTACGAGAACACGACGTACGCCTCCGCGTTCTTCGGTAAGGCCCGCGAGGCGGAGCGGGTGCACGCGCTGGCGGTCGACGAGGAGCGGCAGCGGGCGGTGTTCCTGGAGTTCGCCTTCGCCGGGGCGCTGACCGTCAAGGCCCTCAAGGAGCACGTCAAGGCGCTCGCCGCGCGGCTCGATCCGGCCGCGGCCTGGGCGCAGTTCCGGCAGTTGACCGTGGAGCGCTGCGCGGCCGGCATGCCGCCCTACGCCTCGCTGCCGCAGGACGCGCGCGGACTGATCAAGGCCGCCGGTCTCGACCGGGTCGCCGAGGAGTGCGCTCTGGTCGCCGACCTGCTCGCGTCGCCCGCGGCGGTCCGTGCCCCCGCCTCCTTCTGGAACGCCTACCGGCCGGTCCTGGCCGTCCTCGCCGGACAGCGGCCCGAGGTGCGCGGCCGCCTGCTGGAGATCATGCCGGCCGGCCTGGGGCGCTCGGTCGAGGACGACGAGTTCTGGCTGGCGCTGCTCGTGGAGTGCGGGGCCGACCGGCTCCTCACCGGTGAGGCGGGGGACGGGGCGGACGCGGCGGACTGGCTCGGCCGCTGGGCGCTGCACCGCAAACACGGCGGGAACGTCTGCGACCGCTCACCGGCGACGCTCGCCCTCGTCGAACGGATGGCGCCGCGCCTGCGCGAGCAGGGCCGTCCCGTGGACCTGTGCACGGGACGCTGGCGGTCCGGCGCCGACGTGGACCTGCTGGACCTGTGCGCGGCGCAGGGCGTGCCGCTGACGCTGCCCGGCCCGGACGAGGTCGTCTTCCTCTCCCTGGGGGGCTGGATCGGCAGGCCGGGCCCCGAGCGGCGCGACCTGGCGGCGATGGCCGCCGACCCGCGCCTGCGGCGTCTGCTGTACACCGACGTCGGCGCTCTCAGGGACCAACGGCCGGACGGCGGGGTGCTTGACGGTCTGGCCGCGCACCCCGTGCTCGGCGACGTCCTGCGCGAGTGGCTGGAGGACGCGGCCGGGGAGCTGACCGCGGCGGTCGGCCTGCCCGCCGCACGGGCGGCGCTGGAACGGCTGCGCCCCTTCCGCTCGGTGGCCGCACGGGTGAGCCCGGCGGCGGTGGCCGCGGTCGCCGCCCACGAGGTCGCCCTCCTGCTCGGGCACACGCTGCGGGCGGGCATTCTCGACGAACTGTGCTGGCCCGCGCTCGACGAGGCGCTGCGCCGCCTCGACGCCGAGACCAGTCCGGGCCGCGACCACGACAACCCGATGACCGTCCACGAGGCGTGGCCCGCGCTGGTCGTCTCGCGCGAGCACAAGGTGTTCGTCGTCGGCCCGCAGGAGATCCTGCTGGAGCACGACCTGCGGCTGCCCGTGGAGCCGGACCGCTGGCAGCGCCCGGCGTTCCGTTACACGGACGGCGAACTGCTGGTGATGTGGCGGCAGGACGGCAAGCAGTTCGGGTACTGGTCGGCCCGGCCGGCCGACGTGTTCCCGCTCGGCGGCGAGCAGATCCCCCACTACTGGTACGGCGGCTCCGGCGCCGGGGCCCCGTCGATCCCGCTGCCCGGCGGCGGCCGCGCCACCGGCGGGCGCACCCTGCACGCGGGCGACACCGTCCTGCCGCCCGGCCGGCGCGTGCTCGGCGACGGTGTCGCCTTGTGGCGTCAGGGCAGGCAGGGCCGGCAGCAGGTGTGGCTCGAGTACGACCCGGCCACCGGCACGCACGGGCGCGCCTCGCTGCCCGCGTTCCTGCGGTCCGGCATCCGGGAGGACGCGACCCTGCGCCAGGAGCAGTGCCAGGTGCTACCGCTGCTGCCGGGCCTGGAGCAGAGCCCGTTCGGCACGGACGGCACGGTGCTCGGACGCTGGGTGCGCACCGAGGGCGAGGGCGCCGAAGCGCGCACGGTCGCCGGGACGCCGGACGGACGGACCGTCGCTCTCGCCCGGGCCGACGGCCGGGCGCCGGGCGAGCTGCTCGGTGCGCTGCGCCTGCCGGGCGGCGCCGAGCCGGTCGCCGTTGCGCTGCACCGGCAGGTCGCCCTGTACGCGGGCGACGATCCGTCCGCGGCCGGCGAGCTGGGCCGGGTGACGCCGATGGAGCGCGGCGGCGAGTTCGCCGCGGGCACCCGGTTCGTCCCGCCCGTCGACTTCTGGCACGCGCTGCGTCCGCGCGACGCGGCCGGGTCGGGCGTGCTGCGCGCGCTGACCGACGAGCGGTCGGCCGCCCTGGTGAAGGCCGCGACCGAGGCGCTGGCGCAGCGGCGGGCGGCACTCGCGGCGGCCGGGGCGGTCGACGGAACCGCGGAGGCCGGGGCCGTCGTCCCGCCCGCCGACGAGGTCCTTCGCCAGGTGGTGTCCGCAGAAGTGCCCTCGCTGGACGACCCTGGGATCGTCACGGGCGTCGCCGCGCTGCTGCGCGCGGTGCTGCGGCTCGCGGAGTCGACCGCCTCGTTCGTGACGCCGCCGGACGACCGGCCGAAGGCGCAGAGCCGACGCGTCCTCGGCATGTACGCCGACCTGGAGCCCGAGCACGGTGACGACCGGACACTGCGCGAGGCCACGGCGGGACTCGCCCAGACGCACGGGTGGTGGGGCAGCGAGGTGCGCTGGAGCGCCCTGCGCCAGATCCGCTCGGTCAACCACGTGCTGTCGGGGAAGCCCGCCGACGGCACACCGCTGCGCGAGGCCGCCCGGTCCGCCGGCGCCGCCGACGGATGGCGCAGCGACGAGTTCACCGTTCCCGGCATCGGCCTGGTGTGGACGCCGCTGCTGGACGTGCTGCGACCGCTCGCGTACCGCGCCGCCTCGCCGACGGTGACCGAGGCGCACCGCGAGGCGCTGCTCCTGCTGTGCGAGGCGGTCGCGGACGGGCCGCTCGCCGCGGCCGGCGGCGTCCTGCGCGAGGTCGTGCTGAGCGAACCGCACGAGAAGCAGGAGCGGGTCGGACAGGTCCTGCGCCGGGACGGCCGAACCGTCGTCGTGCTCGGATGCCAGAACGTCGACCGGCAGTCCGGACAGGTGCACTGGATCGCCCTGGACCACGACCCGGCCGGCGCCTTCGGCGCGATAGCGCACTTCACCCTGACGCGGGAGACGGACCGTCCGGCGGCGTTCCCCGCCGAGGCGCTGAGGGCGGTCACCGCGCTCGTCCGGGACAAGGGCCCGGCGCCCTGGCAGCCCGGGGCGCCCGCAGTGCTCGCCGACTCGACGGGCGGGGGGCTGGGGCCGATGCAGGCGGCCCTTCTGATCGCCGGCCGGCCGGCGCAGCTCACGGAGGAGGTGATCGCCGCGACCGGTCTGAAGCCGCGTCAGAAGGAGCTCGGCGACGCCCTGCTGTCCTCGGTCGGAACCGCCGACCGGCTGGCGCTGATCGGTGCGCTGCTGCCGGTGAACCCCGGGGACCTGTGGACGGCCGGGCCGGACACGGCAGCGGCCGGCCGGGAGTGGGCCGAGCGGCTCGGCGGAGTCGTCCGGCTGCCCGAGGACCTCGCGGGCGAGCTCTCGCTCGCCGGACTGGCCACCGGCTCCGTCGAGGAGGTCCTCAACCCGGGGCGCACTCCCTGGATCAGCCGCACCACCGTCCAGCGGCCGGACAAGGACGGCAACCTCGTCGCCGAGGACCCTGCGGCGCTGCCCGGCCGCAGTGAGCTGACCCGGGCCGTGGCCGCCCTGGCCGGCCTCGCCTACGCGCTGCCCTACGGGCACCCGCTGCGGGCGCTCCTGCCGGGGGCTCTCGCCGCGCTCCGCCGCCGCTTCGCCGATCCGGAGCTGCTGCTGGATCTGGACCTCGCATGGACGGACACCGGCGCGTCGGCCGCCGTCGAACTGCGCAAGGCGTACGGGCTGCCCGCGGTGGGCGGCGCCGACGAGCACGGTCTGACACCCGCGGGCGAGGCGCTGGTGCTGCGCCCGTGGTACGGCGAGCGGGAGACCGTGCTGGTCAGGCCGGGCGCGCTGCGCACTCCCGACGACCCGGTGTTCGGCCTGGTGGAAGGGCTCGTCGGCGAGGGCCGGGGGCTCGGGATGCGGGCGCTGCGGACCCTCCTCGACGAGGAGCTCACCCGCGCGGTCACGGCCGGCGCCGATCCCGCGGGGCCGCGTGGCCACGCTCAGGATCCGGTCCTCGTCGTGCCCGAGCTGGTCGCCGAGGTCGCGGCACACCACGGGCTGGGCGAGGACGCGGCGGCGCTCTACCTCCAGCTGCTGGCGCTGCCGGACCCAACGGACCGCAACTGCGTCCGCTGGAGCGGCTGGAAGCCGGCCCGCACGAAGAGGGCCCGCGCCGAACTCGCGGCGAGCGGCCTGGTGGTGGAGGCCAAACGGGCGCGCGCGGGGCGCACGCTGTTCCTGCCCTGCGGGTGGCTGGACCTCAAGTCCCCCGCGCTTCCGGTGGAGCTCTGGAAGAAGGTCCTGTACCCGATTCCGTCCCACGGGCGTGCCGTGCCGCTGGTACCGGTGCCCGAGCTGTTCGCCCGCGCGTGGGAACGCGTCCGCTCGGGCGACGCCCCGGCGTACGAGGAGCTCACCACCCGCGCCACCCGCAAGGGCCGCCGCCGATGACCACCGTCCCGTCACCCCTGGAAGAACACGCGCCGATGACCGTCACCGCCCCGTCCTCTCCCGTCCCGTCGGACGCCCCGTCAGCCGTCCCCGCGCGTCAGATCGTCCCGCCCGAGGACCGGTACGCCGCCGAGCTGGCCTTCCTCGCCGCGTACGACGACGGGCCGAGGCCGCCCGCCTGGCGGCTCACCCCGCGCGCGGTGGTCACGTTCGTCATGGGCAGCGAGGGCCGCGCCCTGAAGCTCCCCGACGACGCGCGGACGCCCGAAGGGGCGCCGCGCCGGATGACGGTGGAGGGCAAGTTCGTCGGCGACCGTGCGCTGGTCGAACGGTGCGTGGTGACGCTCGCCGGCGAGCGCGGGCTGCTGCTGGTCGGCGAGCCGGGCACCGCCAAGTCGATGCTGTCAGAGCTGCTGTCCACCGCCGTGTGCGGCACCAGCGGCCTGGTCGTGCAGGGCACCGCCGGCACTACGGAGGACCAGCTCAAGTACGGCTGGAACTACGCCCTGTTGCTGGCGCAGGGACCGAGCAGGCAGGCGCTGGTGCCCTCGCCGGTGCTGACCGCCATGTCCCGGGGCGCGATCGCGCGGGTCGAGGAGGTCACGCGGTGCCTGCCCGAGGTGCAGGACTCGCTGGTCTCCCTGCTGTCCGAGCGGCGCATGGCCGTTCCCGAACTGGCGGGCACCGGCGACGCGTTGGCGCACGCCGCGCCCGGCTTCAACCTCATCGCCACGGCCAACCTGCGGGACAAGGGCGTGTCGGAGATGTCGGCGGCCCTCAAGCGCCGCTTCAACTTCGAGACGGTCGGCCCGATCCCGGACCTCGATGCGGAGACCGCGCTGGTGCGCAGCCAGGCGCGGGCCTCGGTGGAGCGGGCGGGTGCGCCCTTCCAGGTCGACGACGCGGTCCTGGAGGCGCTGGTCACGGCCTTCCGCGACCTGCGCGAGGGGCGGTCGGCGGAGGGCTGGGAGGTGGAGCGGCCGTCCACCGTGATGAGCACGGCGGAGGCGGTCTCCGTCGCGGGCGCGCTGGCCCTGGCCGCGGCCTACTTCCCCGGGGACCGTGACGTGCTCGGCCTGCTGCCGGGCCATCTGCTGGGCGTGGTCCGCAAGGACGACCCCGCCGACGCGGCCCGGCTGCGCGGCTACTGGGACGGGCCCGTCCGGCGCCGGGCCGAGCAGGGGTCGGCCACCTGGCGCACCCTGTGGGACCTGCGCACGGTCCTGGAGGGCTGACGACCGTGTCACTCCACCCCGCCGCGGACGTCCCGGACTCCGCGGACTCCGCCGGCCTCCCGGACTCCGCAGGCCCTCCCAGCCCCCCCGGTTCTCTCGGTCCGCTCGCTCCCCCCGGTCCGCTCGGTGCGCGTGGCGGTCCCGCGTCCCCCGACGAGGCTCTGGCCGGCCTCACCGACCCGGCCGGGCCCTGCCTCATCGGCGTCCGGCACCACGCGCCCTCGCTGGCCGCCGCCGTGCCCGCGCTGCTGGACGAGGCCCGCCCCGATGTGGTGCTCGTCGAACTGCCGGCGGAGATGCAGGAGTGGCTGGGCTGGCTCGGGCACGAGGAGACCCGGGCCCCCGTCGCACTCGCCGCCGCACCCGGCGACGGACGGGCCGGCGCGGGCCCGGCGTTCTACCCGTTCGCGGACTTCTCACCCGAGCTGGCCGCCGTGCGCTGGGCCGCCCGGCACGGCGTCCCGCTGATCGCCTGCGATCTCCCGCTCGCGGACCGGGCATGGGGCGAGGGGCGCGACGGCACGGCCCAGGGCGCGGGCCTCGGTCTGACCGGCGCGCTGCGGGCCGGGCTCACCGGCCGCCCCGGGGACGATCTGTGGGACCGGCTCGTCGAGGCCGCCGCGCCGGGCTCGCCGCCCGAGGCGCTGCGCCGGGCGGCCCTGCTGACGGGGTGGGCGCTGCGCGAGGAGGCGGCCGCCGGCGGCGGGGTGCCGGAGCTGGATCTGCGACGTGAGCGGTGGATGCGGTCGCGGATCGCCGAGGCCACCGCGCACGGCGAGCGGGCCGCCGTGGTCGTCGGCGCCTTCCACGCGCCGGCTCTGACCGCAGCGGCCCTCGCCGGCGGAGACGGGGACACGGACGGGCGGGCGGAGCGGCGGCGGGCCGCGGCCGAGCGGGGTGACGGCACTCCTTCGACGGCACCCGGCCGGGGCGGCGACCCGGCCGGCGGCCGGGCCGCCTGGATCACCTCGCTCATCCCGTACACCTACGCCCTCCTCGACGAACGGTCCGGGTATCCGGCGGGAATCCGGGATCCGCAGTGGCAGGAGACGGTGCTGCGGGCGGCGGGCGATCCGGCGGCGCTGGAGGATGCGCTGGTCCGGGCCGCCGTGCGGATCTGCGCGGAACTGCGCGGCCTCGGACATCCGTCCGGGCCGGCGGACGCGCGCGAGATCAGCCGGCTGGCCTCGGACCTCGCCCGGCTGCGGGGGCTGCCCGCGACGGGCCGGGGCGAGCTGGTCGAGGCCGTGCAGACGGTCCTCGCGCAGGGCGAGCCCTACGGGCGGGGACGGGCCGTCGCACGGGCGATGGAGCGGGTGCTCATCGGGTCGCGCACCGGACGGCCCGCCCCGGACGCGCCGCGCTGCGGGCTGGCCCCGGCGGTCGAGGCCGAGACGGCCGCGCTCGGCCTGCCGGGTCCGCAGGACGGCTCCGGCGCGGTCCGGGACCTGCGGCTCGACCCCCTGCGTTCCGATCTCGACCGGCGCCGGGATCTGCTGTTGCGGCGGCTCGCGGTGTGCGGAGTGCCGTACGGGCAGGCGAAGGATGTGGCCGGCGCGGGCGGCGCGCAGGCCCTCACCTCGCGCTGGGAGGTGCGCTGGACGCCGGCGACGGCGGCCATGCTGACGGCGGCCGGTGTACGGGGCGTCACGGCGGCCCAGGCCGCCGAGGGCGTGCTCCGGGAGCGGCTGCGCACGGAACGGGAGGAGGGCGGGTCGACCGCCGCCCAGGTCCTCCGGGGCCTCGCCGAGGCCGCGGAGTGCGGGTTGCCGGTGCTCGCGGACGAGCGGCTGGACGACGTCGCCGAGGTGCTGCCGCAGGCCGGCACGCTTCCCGAGCTCCTCGCCGGTCTCGCCCTGTCGGACCGCCTGCGCGCCGGTCATGTCCCGGGGCTCGGCGCCGACGAGGGGCGCACGGCACGGGCGGCCGCCGTGGCCGAGCTGCTCACCTCGGCGGCGGTGCGTCAGGTGGACGGGCTGACCGGGTCCGAGGACCCGGCCGACGCCCACGCGCTGCTGGAACTCGCCCATCGGGCCGACCTGTTGGGCGGCGTCCGGCTCACCGACGCGCTGGCCCGGCTGGCCGCCGACGGCTCGCCGCTGATGCGCGGCGCCGCGGGAGCCGTCCGGGTGCTGCTGGGGCAGGAGGACGCGCGCGCCTTCGGCGACCGGGTCGCGTCCTGGGTCGACGGGGCCGTCGACCCCGACTCCCGCTCGGCCCTGACCGCCCGGCTGAGCGGGCTGCTGACCGCCGCGGGCCCCCTCCTGGAGGCCGCGGCACCCGCTCTGACGCCGTTGCTCGACCGGGTCGCCGGGTTGCCCGACCGGGAGTTCCTGGACCGGCTTCCGGCGCTGCGGGGCGGCTTCGAGACCCTGAGCCCCGCGGCCCGCGACCGGCTCCTCGCCTCCGTCGAGGAGCGCCTCGGCGCCCGGCGCATCGGGGACACCGAGGGCGTCGACCCGGTCGCGCTCGCCGTCTGGGCCGAGGCGGACCTCGTCGCGCGCGACGCCCTGCGCACGCTGGGCCTGCTGCCGGCGCCGGACGCCCACGGCCGGACGGCGCCCGACGCCGGGACGGCGGCGTCCACGGCCGTCGCCTCCGACCCCGCCGCCTCCGAGGCCGTCCTCCACCCCGCCGGGGACGACGGGGACGACGGGGACGCGCCCCGCGACGAGGACCGGCGCCTCGCCGCCGACGACCGGTGGCGGCTCGTGCTGGGGCGGCGCGCCGACCGGCTGCCCGCGTCCGCCCGCTCGCTGGCGACGGCCCTGGACGAGCTGTACGGCAGCGGGCGCGGCGAGGGCAGCCGAGGGGATCTGACGGGCCCTGGGGCCGGAGGCGGGCGGGAGGCGCCGTATCCGGGGGCCCGGGAGTGGTCGCAGGAGCTGGCCGCGCTGTTCGGACCGGGCATCCGGGAGGAGGTGCTGGCGGCGGCCGCGGCGTCGGGCCGCAAGGACGTCCTCGCGGAGCTGGACGCGGACAGCGTGCGCCCCTCGGTGGAACTCCTGCACACGGTGCTGCGGCACGCGGGCGGGCTTCCCGAGGCCCGGCTCGCCGCGCTGCGCCCTCTGGTGCGCCGACTCGTCGACGAACTGACCCGGGAGCTGGCCACACGGCTGCGTCCCGCCCTGCACGGCACGGCCCTGCCGCGTCCCAGCCGACGGCCCGGCGGCGGTCTCGATCTGCCGCGCACCCTGCGCGCCAACCTGACGACCGCACGGCGCGGACCGGACGGCGTGGTACGCGTCGTCCCCGAGCGCCCGGTGTTCCGCAGCCGGGCGCGGCGGGCCGCGGACTGGCGGCTGATCCTGGTCACGGACGTGTCCGGTTCCATGGAGGCGTCCACGGTGTGGGCTGCGCTGACGGCGTCGGTGCTGGCCGGCGTGCCGACGCTGTCGACCCACTTCCTGGCGTTCTCCACGGAGGTCATCGACCTCACCGGTCACGTCGAGGACCCGCTGTCGCTGCTGCTGGAAGTCAGCGTGGGCGGCGGCACGCACATCGCGGCGGGTCTGCGGCAGGCCCGCGAGCTCGTCACGGTGCCGTCCCGGACCCTCGTCGTGGTCATCAGCGACTTCGAGGAGGGCTATCCGCTCGGCGGGCTGCTCGCCGAGGTGCGGGCGCTCGTCGGGTCGGGCTGCCATGTGCTGGGCTGCGCGAGTCTCGACGACTCGGGCCGGCCGCGCTACTCCACGGGCGTGGCCGGGCAGCTCGTCGCCGCGGGCATGCCCGTCGCCGCCCTCAGTCCGCTCGAACTCGCCCGCTGGGTAGGGGAGAAGATCGCATGAGCCCGGAACTGTTGCCTCCGGTCGCCCCGTCCGTCACCGCCGACCTGGTCGAGGCGCTGTCGCCCCGGCTGCGCAAGCGTCTGGACGCGGGCATCGCCAAGCTGGCGGCTCGTCCGGTCGTTCGGGACGGGGACACCGTGCGGATCGCCGTCGACGACGAGACCGACCTCGAACTGCACGCCCCGGACGGCGTGGTGAGCAGCGCGGACGCGATCCGCTGCGGTTGTCTGCTGGCTCCCGACTGTCTGCACCGTGCGGCGGCGGCCTCGGCCGCGCCGGTGGCGCAGGACGTCCCGGCCGCCGCGGCGACGCTCCCGCCCGGACAGGAGCCCGAACAGGCACGCTGGGACGGACCCGCACGAGAGCAGTCGCCGGGGCCGGGCTCGGCGGCGGGGACCACCGTTCCCGACGCGTCCTTGGCCCCCGACGCGTCCCCCGCCGTCGAGGCGCCCGACGCCGGAGACGCGCCCGCCGTCGATCTCCCCACGCCCGCCCAACTCACAGCCGTGCAAGCCGTGTTCGACGCGGCGGCCGCCGTGCTCGACGCCGGGACGGACGGGTCCGGCGCGGTGCTCCAGGCGGCGCTGCTGCGTGCCGCGCACACCGCGCGACTCGCGGGACTGCCCCGGGCCGCCGCAGCGGCGGTCTCCGTGGTCACCGGGGTGCGCGCGGCCCGCTCCGCCGACCCGGCCTACCGGCTGCCCGAACTGGCGGACGCGCTGAGGGACGTCCTCGCCGTGGCACACCGTCTCCCGTCCGCGAGCGGAGCGGCGCTGGCCGAACTGCGCGGGACGGTGCGGCAGCCGTACACGCCGGACGGATCGCTGCGCCTGTACGGGGTCTTCTCCGAGCCCGTCCTGACGGCGACCGGTCACGCGGGGGCCGTCACCTGGACCGCCGATGCCGAGGGCCGCCTGTACACGGTCTCCGACGTGGCTCCCGGCGGTCCCGGCCGGGCGACCGGCGCCGCCGACCGGACCGTGCGGATCGGCGACACCGCGCTGACCCACCGTGAGCTGGCGCGCGCCGGCCTCGCGGTGTCGGGCGCGACCGTCTCCCCGACCGGCCGGCTCGGCGCGGGGGCCCGCGTGCGGGCGGTGCGCGCTTCCGGCGCCCTCTGGAGCGCCGAACCGCTGGACCGGCTGTGGCAGGTCCCCGTCGCCGAGCAGGTCGCCGGGGCCCTGGCCGGTGGCCGAGACCTGCTGTTCCTCACGGTGACCCTCGCGGGCGCGGCCCGGGAGGCGACGGGCGAGTGCCTGCTCGCCGACTGCGAGGGGCGAGCCCTGCGGCTCGTCGCGGCCCACGACCACCCGGCCCTGCCCTACCGCGACAACCTCCGTCTGCTGGCCGCCGCCCGTGGGAGCCGCCTGCGGATCGTCGTCCGACTGACCCCGGGGCCGCTCCCCCGCGCTCAGTTGCTCGCCGCCGAGCACCCGAGCGGGTCCGACGCCCGGGTGGACCTGGGTCTGGACCGTCTCCGCCGCGCCGACCTGCCCGGCGTGACGGACGTCCCCGCGCCCGGCGCCGTCCCCGTGGCGGACGAGGCCCCGCTGCACCTGCTGCGCCGGCGCGTGCACCAGACCGTGTCCGGGGGCCGCCGGGTGCTGGCCCTCCCAAGCGGCGGGAGGGGTGACGGCTCCCGGCTGCGTCGCGTGGGCCTCGGTACCGCGGGCGACCTCCTGGACGAACTGGGGGCCGCCGCCGCGGACCGCTCCCGCGACGCCTTCGGCCGGCTGCTCCCCGCCGACACGAACCGTTTCGCCCGCGCATGGCTCGCGTCCGCCCTCTACACCGGCGAGGTCGAACGAGCACTGTGCGCGGCGGCATGGGGTCCGGCAGGGAGGTGACCGCCCCGGCGTTTTAGGTCAGGATCTGACCTCAATCGCTCCTACTGTGGTCCTCGACCGCGGAACAGGATCGACCGAGGACAGAACTATGAGCGACTCCCCCACCCTCACCCCGTCCCTCACCGGCGAGCGCGCCGACCTGCTGGCAGCACTGACCAAGAGCCGGCACTTCCTGCGCTTCACCACGCGGGACCTCACCGACGAGCAGGTCGGACAGCGCACCACGGTGAGCGAACTGTGTCTCGGGGGGCTGATCAAACACGTCACCTCCGTCGAGCGGAACTGGGTCGGCTTCATCCTCGAAGGCCCTTCGGCGATGCCCGACTTCACGAAGATGACGAAGGACGACTGGGCCGCGCGGGCCGCCGAGTTCCGGATGCTGCCCGGCGAGACGCTGTCCGGTGTGCTGAAGGAGTACGCCGAGGCGGCCTACCGCACGGACGAGCTGCTCACCACGCTTCCCGACCTGGACGCCGAGCAGCCGCTGCCCCCGGCTCCCTGGTTCGAGCCGGGCGCGCGTCAGACGGCCCGCCGGGTCCTGCTGCACATCATCGCCGAGACCGCCCAGCACGCCGGGCACGCGGACATCATCCGCGAGGCCATCGACGGGGCGAAGAGCATGGGCTGAGGCGCGCTGCCCTCATCGGTGCGGGCGGCTGGCGCCGCCCGCCGCCGGCTCAGCGGCCCACGCCGATGAGGCCCGTCAAGTAGCGCCAGAGCGAGGAGCGTTGCCGGATCGCCGGGTCCGGCAGTGTCGGGTCGGGCGCCGTCGAATCCGCCGTCGGCTCGGAAGGATCCGTGTCCGGGGCCGGGCTCGGCTGCGGTCCGGGCGTCGCGGCGAGTTCGTACCGTACCGGGAGCGAGCGCAGGCCCCGCATGAACGGCGAGGAACGCCAGGGCAGTTGGTCGACGGGCAGGGCGAGCTCCAGATGGGAGAACCGCTCGAACAGCCGGCCCACGCCGACCGCCGCGACCGTCGAGGCGAGCTCGCGCGCCGGGCACTGGCGGCGGCCGGCGCCCCAGGCGAGATGCGCCCGTGTGCTGACCGTGGTGCCGGACTCCACATGACCGGCGAACAGCGGGTCGGCGTGCGCCGCCGCGGAGGACACCCACACCGGGTCGCCCGCCCGGATGACGTGGTTGCCCAGCGGGGTGTCCGCGGCCGCGAAGCGCGGCACGAAGTTGACCAGTGGCGGCTTGCGCATGACCACCCGGTTCATGCTCTCCCGGACCATGCCCGCGGACAGGCTGGCCCGCGCGCCGCCGCCCTCGCCGGAGATGACCTCGACCACCGTGTTGGAGATGAGGATGCCGACGTGGTCGGAGGTCATGCCCAGCAGCATGAACAGCTCACGGGCCAACTCGTCGAGCGACAGGTCGGGATGGGCCGCCAGCAGGTACGAGGGGAAGTCCTCCCCCGGCGTCCTCACCTTCACCGCCGCCAGTTCCGCGAGCGCCGCCAGCAGGCGCTCCAGCGCCGGCTCGGCGTCCGGGCCCGCGTCCAGCACCCGCCACATGTCCATCAGCGCGTCGTCGCCCTGGGATCCGGGGAACCCGAGCAGTCGGCTCGCGACCATCAGCGGCAGCGGACGGGCGAACTGGGCGGACAGATCCGCCAGGCCCGTCCCGCCGGCCTGGCCCACCAGAGTGATCAGCTCGTCGGCGTAGGCGGTGACGGCCGCCTTCAGACGCTTGGCCTGGGGATGGCGCGGATCCTGGAACGGCTTGAGCGCCGCGTCCCACGCCGTGCGCAGCGCCGGGTAGCCGGGGCCGCCCTGGATCAGCACGTGGTTGACCTCGAGGGACGGTCCGAGCGGCCAGTCGGCCGGCACCCTGCCCTCCGTGCGGGCCCGCCAGTTCTCCAGCCCCTTCGGCCACGCGGCGTCGTCCTGGAGCACCTCGAGCGACTCGCGGTAGCCGAGGACCAGCCAGGCGGGAACGCCCAGCAGGTCGACCGGCGCGACCGGGCCGTGGCGCTGGCGCAGCCGCTCGTACACGAGGGAAGGGCGCGTCTCGTAGTCCCGGGTCAGCAGCGGTTCGAGAGTCATCGACTCCAACCGCGCGCCGTCGAGGTCCACGGATCCGCCGCCGTCCACCTGCGATTCCACTGCTCTGCCGCCCCCTTGGCACTCCCCACCGGCGCGTCGTCGATCGGCAGCCGGAACCGGGGGGACCCTATCCCAGGCCCAGGCCACGGGGAAACGGCCGGGGCGCGACCCGGCCGCACGAACCAGCCCGCGGCCGACGGGAGACGTGAGGGGACCCGGTCGGCGATTGCTGGTCACGACAGGACGAAGCCGCGCCCGCCGGGACTCATCTCCCGCAAACGCGACGGCGATCACCGGGGGCCGCGGCGACATCGCCGCCGTATCCGAGAACCACTTTCGCAGGCGCCTGTGACGCGACAGGCGACAACACCCCAGGCGGACATGACCGGTTCGGCGAACGCCGCCGCACGCATCACGGACCTGAATTCCCGTCCACAGCACCCCTCCGAGAAACGCGAATACCTTGGGACTTCCCTTTTCCGTAGGCGCGCACGCGCCGCATCCTCGAAGGCTTCCCATGCGTATGCGCCTTGCTTCGCCGCACTCTCCCTCGTCGGCGGGGGCGGATGGACCGCCCTCACTGCCTCCACGGCATCCGCCACCGCCTGCTCGAACATCGGCGTCGTGGCAGCTCACGGCACCTTCGAGCCGGGCACGCCGGGCCTGATCGTCGGCGACCCGGTGAATTCCGCTCTGCAGAGGAAACCGACCGAAAACAAACTCTCCAGCTATGCGGTGAACCATCCCGCCGGCCTTCCCTGACATCCGCCGCGCAGGGCGTGTCGGCGCACCTCGGCTACACCTCCGGCGCAGGCGCGGCGCGTCGCCATGTCCTGCCTCTGCCGGGACTCGTCTTCCCGGTCTTCACCGACGTCGTGGCCGTCATGCGCTTCAGGGATGTCATGCGCTTCAGGGATGTCATAGATTTCATGGACTTCATGGGGGGGACCGTAGGGCGGCGGGAAGCGCCCTGTCGGGGAGTGCTCACCACAACGCAGCGCCCGACGGCGTCCTGGTCACCGGCCCGCGGTCACCAGCCCGCGGTCGTCGACCGTCACCCGAACGCCGGAACGGCAGCCGTACCCCGCCGTGGCCGGTGACGCCGACCGGTGGTTGGCTGGTCCCGTTCCGGCAGCCAGTCCATCCGCAGGAAGGCCCCCAGACATGAGCAACCCGCACGCACTCGAGTACAAGGTCGTCACCTTCCGGGAGTCGCTGATCGGCGACGCGCTGGACAGCGACAAGCTGGAGAAGGTCCTCAACAAGCACGCCGAGGACGGCTGGGCCCTGAAGGCGATCACCTCCGCCGACGTCAAGGGCCGCATCGGCCCCGGTGCGGTCGAGGGCCTGCTCCTCACCCTGGAACGTCCGCGCCGCTGACGAACACGGGCCGGCCCGTCGTGGTGAACGACGGGCCGACCGGACCTCCGCGTCGGAGAAGGAACCCGAGGCGACCGCGACGGGCCCGTACCGGCCCGTGCGGGCTGTCGCGCTGTGCGGGCTAGGCGCCGCGCCGGATCCGGGCCGCCTTGCGGGCCTCGGCGATCTGGCGTGCCTCGGCGGACCTGCGGGAGTCGCCGCCGGCCCTCCCGGGGCGGGTGCCCATGCCGCGGAAGGGGGCCCCGCCGCGCTTCGGACTCTCGGTGGCCGCACCGCTGCCGGGGAGCGGGACGCCTGAGGGAGCCTGGGCGCCGGTGATGCGGCTCAACTCGGCCTCGCCGGAACGGACCTGCGTGATCTGCGGCCGGATGCCCGCGTCGGACATGAGGCGGGCCATGTCCCGGCGCTGGTTGGGCAGCACCAGCGTGACCACGCTGCCCGACTCGCCTGCGCGGGCGGTGCGTCCGCCGCGGTGCAGGTAGTCCTTGTGGTCGGCGGGCGGGTCCACGTTGACGACCAGGTCGAGGTCGTCGATGTGAATGCCGCGGGCCGCGACGTTGGTGGCGACCAGCACCGTCACATGACCGGACTTGAACTGGGTCAGGGTGCGGGTGCGCTGGGGCTGGGACTTGCCGCCGTGCAGTGCCGCGGCCTTCACTCCGCTCCCCAGCAGGTGCCTGGTGAACTGGTCCACCGCGTGCTTGGTGTCCAGGAACATCAGCACGCGCCCCTCACGCGCGGCGATCTCGGTGGCGGCGGCGTACTTGTCGGCGCCGTGCACCTGCAGCAGGTGGTGCTCCATCGTGGTGACCGCGCCCGCCGAGGGGTCGACCGAGTGCACGACCGGGTCATGGAGGTACTGACGGACCAGGAGGTCGATGTTGCGGTCCAGGGTGGCCGAGAACAGCATGCGCTGGCCGTCGGGGCGTACCTGGTCGAGGAGTTCGGTGACCTGGGGCATGAAGCCCATGTCGGCCATCTGGTCGGCCTCGTCGAGGACGGTGATCTTCACCCGGTCCAGGCGGCAGTCCTTGCGCTCGACGAGGTCCGCGAGGCGGCCCGGCGTCGCGACGACGACCTCGGCCCCGGCGCGCAGGGCGCCGGCCTGCCGGCCGATCGACATGCCGCCGACCACCGTGGCGAGCCGCAGCTTCAGCACCCGTGCGTACGGGGTGAGCGCGTCCGTGACCTGCTGGGCCAGTTCGCGGGTGGGGACGAGGACCAGGGCCAGCGGCTTGCGCGGCTCGGCCCGCTGACCCGCCGTGCGCACCAGAAGCGCCAGGCCGAAGGCGAGCGTCTTGCCCGATCCGGTGCGGCCGCGGCCGAGGACGTCGCGCCCCGCGAGGGAGTTGGGCAGGGTGGCGGCCTGGATCGGGAACGGCTCGTGCACACCGAGATCGGTGAGCGTGTTCAGCAGTTCGGCGGGCAGGTCCAGTTCGCCGAAGGCCGTGACAGCGGGAAGCGCCGGGGTGATGGTGTCCGGCGGCGCGAACTCCCCCTGCTGCGCGACGGGGCGACGTCCGCCGCCTCCCTGAGCGGCGCCGGTGCGCCCCCGGCCCTGCGGCCGGAAACGGTCGTTCGAGCGAGCTGAACGGCTCACGGAGAACCTTCCTCGAGGGCACGCATCGAGGAATTCCCGACAGATATGAGCCGGATGAATTGCAAGTACGAGCCGAATACATGAATGACAGCGTTCCGAAGGGACGTTCCTACGGAACCACTGGACAGCTGGAGAGCTGGAGAGCTGGAGAGCTGGAACCGGTGTCCTGGTGGTACTGGTGGAACACAGAAAGCAGCAAGCTGGGGCCCCACCGAGCGGTGGGACCCCAGCTGTCGCGGTTATCGCGCGCGCTTCGGCATCAGGCGGGGGTGATGTTCTCCGCCTGCGGGCCCTTCTGGCCCTGCGTGACGTCGAAGTTCACCTTCTGGCCTTCCTGGAGCTCACGGAAGCCGGACGAGGCGATGTTCGAGTAGTGGGCGAAGACGTCGGGGCCGCCGCCGTCCTGCTCGATGAAGCCGAAGCCCTTTTCCGAGTTGAACCACTTGACGGTGCCAGTAGCCATGTCACATCTCCTTCGGGGCAGTGCCCAGAGGTTCACACCGTGCGAACCTCTTGTGTTGTCACAAATGAACCCCGTCCGGATAAGCACCGGAGATACAAAAAACGCCCCACGGCTACGGCCGTAGAGGCACTTGAAGATTCGGGAACCACAACTGCAACTAGGTCCAGACTACCACGGCGTGCACAAACGCACTACCTTTTCGCCGCGCGTGCCGCGCGCGCCGCTCGCGCCCCATTGGCCGCACGGATCGCAGCCACCGCGCGGATCGCGAAGACCGCCCGGACGGCAAGGGCCGCAGGCGGCCTCGGGGCCGCGCGAACCCCCGCGGGCGCCCCGGCGGTGATCCGCACGGGGCGCCACCCTGCGCTCATGAGCCCGTCCGTGGCGGCTCAGCTCCCCAGGAAGCTCAGACGCACCTGGCGGTCGGCGTTGTCGCGGTTAGTGTCCACGAGGCACACGGACTGCCAGGTCCCGAGCTCCAGCCTCCCGTCGACGACCGGCAGGGTCGCATGGGGCGGGACCAGGGCCGGCAGTACGTGGTCGCGGCCGTGGCCGGGGCTGCCGTGCCGGTGCTGCCAGCGGTCGTCGGCCGGCAGCAGCGTGTGCAGGGCGGTCAGCAGGTCGTCGTCGCTGCCGGCGCCCGTCTCCATGATCGCGACGCCGGCCGTGGCGTGCGGCACGAAGACGTTCAGAAGACCGTCGCGGCCGTGGGCCGCCTCGCGCAGGAACGCCTCGCAGTCACCGGTGAGGTCGACGACCCTCTCCCGGGAGCCGGAGGACACATGGAGGACTCGGGTGGTGAACGCGTCTGACATGCCCTCCATCCTGACGCATGGGCCGGATGCGCACGCGCCCGGCGGAGACCTTCTGCGCTCGGGGAAGATCCACGCCCGTCGCGCCGTTGGTAGAAGCGTGAACAATGTGCGTGAGGTCGAGGTCGTCGTCATCGGGGCGGGTCAGGCCGGTCTGGCCGGGGCCTACCACCTGCGGCGCAGCGGTTTCGAGCCGGAGCGCGACTTCGTGGTGCTCGACCACGCCCCGGCGCCGGGCGGCGCCTGGCAGTTCCGGTGGCCGTCGCTGACCTTCGGCAAGGTGCACGGAATGCACGCACTGCCGGGCATGGAACTGACGGGCGCGGATCCCTCCCGGCCGTCCTCCGAGGTGGTCGCCGAGTACTTCGCCGCCTATGAGCGCGCCTTCGACCTGCGCGTGCGGCGGCCCGTGGACGTGAAGGCCGTGCGGGAAGGCGTCGACGGGCGCCTGCTGGTGGTGACCTCCGACGGCGTGTGGTCCACACGGGCGCTGATCAACGCGACCGGCACCTGGGACCGGCCCTTCTGGCCGCGCTATCCGGGTCAGGAGACCTTCCGGGGACGGCAGCTGCACACCGCGCGGTATCCCGGCCCCGAGGCTTTCGCCGGACAGCGGGTGGTCGTGGTGGGCGGCGGCGCGTCGGGCACGCAGCACCTGCTGGAGATCGCGCCGTACGCGGCCGCCACCACGTGGGTGACCCGGCGTCCGCCGGTCTTCCGCGAGGGACCCTTCGACGAGGACGCGGGCCGTGCCGCCGTCGCGCTCGTGGAGGAGCGGGTGCGGCAGGGACTGCCGCCGAAGAGCGTGGTCTCGGTGACCGGACTGCCGCTGAACGACGCGATCCGGCAGGGGCTGGCCGACGGGGTACTGGGGCGGCTGCCCATGTTCGACCGGATCACCCCGGACGGAGTCGCATGGGACGACGGCCGACAGGTCGCCGCCGACGTGATCCTCTGGGCGACCGGTTTCCGGGCTGCCGTCGACCATCTCGCGCCGTTGCGACTGCGCGAGCCGGGCGGCGGGATCCGCGTCGAGGGCACCCGTGCGGTCGCCGATCCGCGCGTCCACCTGGTCGGCTACGGACCGTCGGCCAGCACGGTGGGCGCCAACCGGGCCGGGCGCGCAGCCGTGCGGGACATCCGGCGGCTGCTGGCTCGGGAGCCGGTCGCCGCCTGATGGCCCGCCCGGGCGCTCGGTCGCCCCGGCAGCTGGCTCCGGTCGGCTCATCCGGCCGCCGAAGCGCTCCCCGGCGTCTTTACGGGGCTCTTCTGCGGGGTCGCCCCGGGGCTCTGCCGGCTGCGGTTGAACTCGGCGACGTTGCGCTGGTGCTCCGCGAAGCTCGACGTGAACCGGGTGTCGCCGGGCCTCACCGTGACGAAGTACAGCCAGTCGCCCGGCGTCGGGCTGACGGCCGCGCGCATCGCCTCCTCACCGGGGTTGTCGATCGGCGTCGGCGGCAGGCCCATGCGCTGGTAGGAGTTGTAGGGACTCTCGATGCGGGTGTCGCTCTCGGTCGTGTTCAGGGTGGAGCGGTTCAGCGCGTAGTTGATGGTCGAGTCCAACTGCAACGGCATCCCGCGCTCGAGGCGGTTGTACACGACCCGGGCCACCTTGCCCATGTCCGCCTTGGTGGCGGCCTCGGCCTGGACGAGGCTCGCGACGGTGACCGCCTGATACACGTTCAGGGCGTTGCGCTGGGCGCCGGCCGCGACGGGCGCTCCGTTGAACCTCTTGTTGGCGGTGTCGACCATGTAGGCGAGCAGCGACTGCGGCGTCGACTTCTTGTCCAGCGGATACGTCGCCGGGAAGAGGTAGCCCTCGGGATTGCCCGCGGCCTCGGTCGGGAGCTTCAGAGCTGCCGTCGGCAGCGCCCTGCCGGTGGTGCCGGGGGCCAGGCCGAGTGCCTTGTCCACGGCCTGGAAGACCTGGTTCGCCCGCCATCCCTCGGGGATGAGGAGGGTCGGCGGCGCCTTGGCCGCCTTGACGGGCGGCGTCTGGATGCTCAGCAGCGGCACCGCCACGGCGGCGCCGGCCACGACGGCTCCGGTCGCGATGAGGACGATGCGGCCCCGGCGCGTCAGTCGAATCGCGCTCCGTGGCGGAGTGTTCTTCTGCATGCGGGCACGGTAACCCCCATACCGTCACAAACCTCGGATAACCGGGCATATTTTCATTTTGTCGGCTCCAGTCGGGCATCTCGGCGCAAGAGGGCCGCATACCGGCCGCCCTGTCTCGACAGCTCCTCGTGGGTGCCTCGTTCGGCCACCCGGCCCGAGTCGAGGACGACGATCTGGTCGGCGCCGCGAATGGTGGAGAGGCGGTGGGCGATGGTGAGCGTGGTGCGGTTGGCCGAGAGTGCGTCGATGGCCTCCTGGACCGCGCCCTCCGTCCGGGTGTCCAGGGCACTGGTCGCCTCGTCGAGGATCAGCACCGGCGGGTCGCGCAGGATCGTGCGGGCGATCGCCAGGCGCTGCTTCTCGCCGCCGGAGAACCGGTGACCGCGCTCGCCGACGACCGTGTCGTACCCGTCGGGCAGGGCCGCGATGTGATCGTGGATCTGCGCCGCTCGTGCCGCCGCGTACAGCTCCTCGTCGGTGGCGTCCGGCTTGGCGAAGCGCAGGTTGTCGCCGACCGTGGCGTGGAAGAGGTACGTCTCCTGCGAGACGACGCCGACCGCGCGGGCCAGCGTGTCGAAGTCGAGGTCGCGCACGTCGACGCCGTCGAGGGTGACGCGGCCTCCGGTCACGTCGTACAGACGCGGCACCAGATAGCCGAGCGTGGACTTGCCGGCGCCGGTCGGACCGACGACGGCGAGACTTCCGCCGGCCGGGACGGCGATGTCGACGCCGTCGAGGATCGGCTCGCCCCTGTCGTCGTAGCGGAAGGTGACGTCCTCGAAGCGGATCTCGCCCTTGACGTGGTCGAGGTGGACCGGCTCTTCGCGCTCGGTGATGTCCACCGGCAGGTCGAGGTACTCGAAGATGCGCTGGAAGAGCGCCAGGGAGGTCTGGATCTGCACGCCGGTCGACAGCAGGCTGACGGCGGGCCGGAACAGGCCCTGCTGGAGCGAGACGAAGGCGACGACGGTGCCCAGCGACACGTCGGGGCCGCCGATCTGGAGCGTCATGCCCGCGGTCCAGTAGATGACTGCCGGCATGGCGGACATGACGATTCCGATCACGGCCATGCGCCAGCGGCCGGCCATGTTCGACCTCACTTCGAGGTCGACGAGCTGCTCCGACTCCGCCGCGAAGGACCGGGTGAGGGAGTCGGCGCGGCCCATGGTGCGGCCCAGCAGGATGCCGCTGACCGACAGCGACTCGGTGACCGTGGCGGCCATCGCGGCCATCTGCTTCTGCCGCTGGGTGGTGATCTTCTTGCGTTCGTTGCCGACGCGGCGGCTGATCCACACGAAGACGGGGAGCAGGACCAGCGAGACGACCGTCAGCCGCCAGTCGAGCGCGACCATCGCGATGATCGTGGCGACGACACTGGTGAAGTTGGAGACCAGGGAGGTGGCGGTCGAGGTGACGGTGGCCTGCATGCCGCCGATGTCGTTGGCGATGCGGGACTGCACCTCGCCGGTACGCGTACGCGTGAAGAAGGCGAGGGACATGCGCTGCAGGCGCCCGTAGACGGCGGTACGCAGGTCGTGCATGACGCGCTGGCCCACCGTCGTAGAGATCAGCGTCTGCAGGACGCCGAAGACCCCGCTGAGGAGGGCGCTGAAGATCATGCCGAGGGCGAGCAGGCTCAGCAGGCCGGTGCGCCCCTCGGGGATGGCGACGTCGAGCGTCTCCTTCAGCAGGAACGGGGTGGCCACGGCGACCAGCGACGAGGCGGCCACCAGGAGGCCGACCACCGCGAGGCGGGCGCGGTAGGGCTTGAAGAGTCGGAGGATGCGGCGCACCTGCCGGGGCTGATCGGGCGCGGCGCCGGGCGAGGGGGTCCAGTCGATGTGATCGCGGGGCATGGCTCCTACGGAGGGTGAGACGATGACGACTGACGGAGCATAGCTCATTGTTACCTATACTCACAATGAACGGCGTCCTGATATTGTTCCCCCATGACCACCCCCGATTCCGACGGCCTGCTCGCCGAGCAGCTGCTGCGGCTCACGCGTCGGGTGCACCGCATCCAGAAGCGCCATCTGCAGCAGAGCGGTCTCGGCGTGACCCCGGCCCAGTCCCGGTTGCTGCGCACGCTGGCGCACTGCGACGCACCCCCACGCATGGCGGACCTCGCCGCGCGGCTGGAGGTGGTGCCCCGGGCCGTCACGACACTGGTCGACGGGCTGGAGGCGAGCGGCAAAGTACGGCGGGCGCCCGACCCCACCAACCGACGGGTCATCAGGATCGAGCTCACCGACGACGGCCGTGCCGCCCTGCGCGAGCTGCAGGGCGCGAAAAGGTCCGCCGCGGAGGAGATCCTGGATCCGCTGACGGACCTGGAGCGCCAGGTCCTGGGCGGGCTGCTGGACGCTCTGGTGGGCGTCGGCGATCCGGCCGATCCGGAACACGGGGCGCACCGCGCGGGACGGACCCCGGGTCAGACCTGCTGAACACGCGCGAACGGGCCGCGGCCGCGCCCCCGACAGTGCCGGGGAGGCGGTCGCGGCCCGTGGCAGGGCCGCCGTCGCTGAGCGTCAACTGTTTCCGGCGGCGGCTTCCTTGCCGAGTCGAGGGGGGACGACCGCGACCGGGACGCCGTCGGCCGCCTGCGTGCTCGCGGAGAGCGACGGGCTCCCCGGACCTGCGTGGCTCGCCGCGCCTTCCGGCTTCTCCGACTTCTCCGATTCGCCCGGCTCCCCCGGCTCCTCCTGGGCTTCGGCGGCAACCTCCTTGCCGTCCAGGACCTTCTTCGCCTGCTCCACGTCCAGCGCGCCCTCCCAGCGGGAGACGGCGAAGACGGCCACGCAGTTGCCGAGGAGGTTGGTGACGACGCGCATCGAGTCCATGATGCGGTCGACGCCCAGCAGCAGGGCGACGGCGCCGGCGGGGATGGCCCCCAGCGAGGAGGCGGTCGCGGACAGGGCGAGGAAGGCCGACCCGGGAATGCCGGCCATGCCCTTGCTGGTGAGCATCAGGACCAGGACCACGGTGATCTGCTGGCTCAGGCTGAGGTCCACACCGACGGCCTGGGCGATGAACAGCGTGCCGATGGACAGGTACAGCGACGCGCCGTCGAGGTTGAAGGAGTACCCCGTCGGCAGCACCAGGCCCACGGCGTCCTCGCGGGCGCCCGCCCTGCGCAGCTTCTGCATCACGCGCGGCATGACGGACTCGGTGGAGGCCGTGCCGAGCGCGAGCAGCAGTTCCTCGCGGATGTAGCGCAGGAACTTCCACAGGCTCAGCCCGGTGACCAGGCGCAGGGCAACCGCCAGCAGCACGACGAACAGGGCCGCCGCCACGTAGCACAGGATGATCAGCTTGCCGTAGGTCTCGATCACGCCGAGGCCGTAGTTGCCGATCAGGACGGCCATCGCGCCGAACACGGCGATCGGCGCGAGCCGCATGACGAAGCCGACGATCGCGAAGATGATCTCCTGGGCCTGCTCGACGGCCGGCAGCACCTTGGGCACCTTGGTGTGGCCGAGGTGCAGCAGCGCGGCACCCACCAGACAGGCCAGGATGAGCACTTGGAGCAGTGAGTTCTCCGCGAACGCGCCGACGAAGCTGGTGGGCAGCGAGTGCAGGACGAACTCGGTGGTCGTGGGCAGCGAGCCGCCGCCCGTCTTGGCGTCCACCGCCGAGGCGTCGAGCGTGGCCGGGTCGACGTTCATGCCCGCGCCGGGCCGGACGACGTTGGCGGCCAGCAGCCCGATCAGCAGAGCGAGCGTGCTGGCGACCTCGAACCAGATCAGCGCCTTGAGCCCGATCCGGCCGAACGCCTTCAGGTCACCGGCCTTGGCGATACCGACGACGACCACGCAGAACACCAGGGGCGAGATGATCGTCTTGATCAGCCGTGTGAAGCCGTCGCCGAGCGGCTGCAGATCCGTGGCCACGTCGGGCCAGAGTTTTCCGACGGCGACGCCGAGCACGAGCGCGCAGGCGACCTGCACGAACAGCGAGGTACGCAGTATGCGTGCGACGCGTCGCGACGGGGACGGGACGGACGGCGGCACGGGCACTCCTAAGGGGCGCGACGGCACAGAAGCAGGGACGGGACTTCTGCGATACGGAAAGCGGATTCCGTAGCGCCCACTTTGGAGGGCATGCCGACGGCGCACAAGACCTCCGTGTTGCCAGTCTGTAAATCCCGTCACCCCTGACGCCTCGCACCCAGCCAGGTCAGAGGTCCGGGTGATCCCCCGTCAGCACCCCCTGTCGCGCCGCCGGTCGAGCGTCGCGGCAGCTCGTGGAGCGGTACGGCCGCTCCTCCGCCGGAGGCGCTACCCCTTCAACGCGGCCCTGTCCCCCATGACCATCACGGGATGCCGATCCGGGTCGAGCGTGCGCAACAGGTACTCCATGCCGGCCCCGGGCAGGCTGACACAGGCCGAAGTGCCGCTCCCGTGGTCCAAGTGCAGCCAGATGCCGCCGCCCCTCTCCTCGCCCTCGGGCCGCCTGGGATCGTCGGGCGGGGCGCCCTTGACGCGGTTGTAGTCGATGGCGATGACGTAGTCGAAGTCATGCCAATGCGAACGCGCCCACCAGCGTGGCGCCGCGAAGGCGGCGGACCGCGTGTACGGGAGCCCGCTTCCCGGGTCGGCCAGGACGCCGCCCGCGTCGGTGAGGGTGAAGACGCCGACCGGACTGCGGTTGTCGCCCGCCCGGTGCCCGAAGGTCCACCCCCTCTTGCCGTTGTGCCCCGGCCAGCTTCTGACGCGCACCCAGTTCGGGCCATGCTCGGCGTAGAGGACGACGGTGGAGTCGGCGGAGTCCCTCCCGTCGCCGTAGACCGCCACGACCTGACGCGCGTCCGCGGGGATCCGCCGCTGCAACCGGCTCCCGACGCCGGGGATCCGGGGCGCGGCGGCCGCCTTCGGCGGGACGTCACCACCACCACCGCCACCGCCGCCGCTCCCGTCGCCCCCGTTCCCGGCGGCCGGAACGCCGCCGACCGGTTCGCCACACGCGGCCGACGCCGCGAACAGGAGAGCGCCTACCGCCAAGGCGGCTCCCGCGCGCCGTACTTCACCATGTCGCATCGGGCCATGCTCGCATCACTTTCCGGACTTTCGGGGAAGCTTACGGACATCATGACCCCATCGGACGGCTGCCGGATTCTGTCGCCGTCACAGAAAACCGGTTGAATCCGACCGCTCCGCGCCGTCAACCTTGCACGGTTTGCTGCCGCTTCCCGCAAACCCGTCCGTCACCTTGCCGGTTGCCCCCTCCTCCCCCCTCCCCCTCCCCCTCCGCCTCCTCTCCCCTCCCCGCTGACTCGAGCCACTGGGACGTCATGCAGATCCAAGACCTTCCGTATCCCGACCCGGGCGTGCCGGACGTTCGATCGGGCCCCCGCTTCCTGTGGTGGCTCGGCCGCAACCAGCTGGGCGGCCAGCTCAAGGCGCTGCTCTGGGGCCTGCTGCACTTCGTCGCCGTCTCCGCGCAGCCGTTCTGCGTCGGCTTCGCCATCGAGGCCGTGGTCGACCGCTCCGGAACCCGACTGGCCCTCACCGGCGCGGTGATGGCCCTGTGCGGCGCCGCCACCGCGATCGGCGACACCTTCCTGCACCGCGCCGCCGTCACCAACTGGATCACCGCCGCCGCGCGGGTCCAGCAGCTCCTCGCCCGCAAGGCCTCCCATCTCGGCTCCGCGCTGACCCGGCGCGTCGCCGCCGGGGAGGTCGTGGCGGTCTCCACGGGCGACGTCGAGAAGATCGGCTGGTTCGTGGAGGCCGTGTCCCGCTTCACCGCCGCGGCGATCACGGTACTGCTGGTCTGCGTCGGCCTCGTCGTCTACCAGCCGGCGCTCGGCATCGTGGTCGCCGTGGGCCTGCCCGCGCTGGCCCTGGCGGTCCTGCCCCTGCTGCCCAGGGCGACGCAGCGGGCGGACTTCCAGCGCGAGAAGGCCGGACGGGCCACCGAACTCGCCTCGGACACCGTGGCCGGCCTGCGGGTGCTGCGCGGCATCGGCGGCGAGGAACTGTTCCTCGACCGCTATCGCAGCGCCTCGCAGGAGGTTCGGCACGCGGCCGTGCGCAGCGCGCGCATGTGGTCGCTGATCAGCGCCATCCAGGTGCTGATGCCGGGCCTGCTGTTGATCGCGGTCGTCGTCCACGGCGTCCACCTGGCCCGCGAGGGCCGCATCTCCGTCGGCGAACTCGTCACGGTCTACAGCTCCGTGATGGTCCTGACCTACCCGCTCAGGCACTTCGAGGAGATCGCGATGGCGTACTCCTTCTCCCGTCCGTCGGCGACCCGGGCCGCGGGCGTGCTGTCCCTGGAGCGGGCCGGGAACACCGGCGGATCCCGTCCGGCCGGCGCTCCTACGGGCGATCTGTACGATCCCGCCACCGGGCTGCTCGCCCCGGCCTCACAGCTGACCGCCGTGGTGTGCGGCGACCCGGACGCGGCAGGACGACTGGCCGAACGCCTCGGCGGACACCCCCCGGAGAACGGGCCGTCGGTCCTGCTCGGCGGCGTGCCGCTGGACGAACTGCCGCTGGACTCCGCGCGTTCGGTCGTCCTCGTCCAGGACAAGGACCCCGTGCTGCTGTCCGGTGCGCTGCGCGACCTGCTCGACGTGCCCGCCTCCGGCGCGGTCGACGCGCAGGCCGCGCTGGCCGCGGCCCAGTGCGGCGACGTCCTCGACGCGCTGGTCCAGGGCTCGCTCGACGCCGACGACCCGATGGACGCCCGCATCACCGAACGCGGCCGGTCCCTGTCCGGCGGGCAGCGCCAACGCCTCGCCCTGGCCCGCTCGTTGTACACGGACCCCGAGGTCCTCGTCCTGGACGAGCCGACGTCCGCCGTCGACTCGCACACCGAGGCCCGGATCGCCGAGAGCATGCGCGACCTGCGCGAGGGACGCACGACCGTCGTGTTCACCTCCTCTCCGCTGCTGCTGGACCGCGCCGACCGCGTCGTGCTCGTGCACGAGGGTGAGGCCGTCGCGAGTGGAGCGCACCGCGCGCTGTTGCACTCCGAGCCCCGGTACCGGGCCGTGGTGACCCGGGAGACCGACGAGGAGGCCGCCGGCCGAACGGGCCCCGATTCCGCGGCAGGCGGGGCTCCCAAGGCGGAGAAGGCCTCCCTGAGCGATGTGTTGAAGGACCTGGAAGCCGACGAGCTCGCATGCGACCGGCTCGAAGAGATCGAGGAGACGGCATGATCGGCGTGGCGCCGCCCGCCTACGACCCGGCAGCACCGACGACGGCGAACACCCTGCCCGTCGGGGCGCCCGCGACCGTGCGCGCTTACGTGGCCGAACTCCTGCGCCGGCACCGGCGCGCCTTCCTGCTCCTCCTGCTCGTCAACACGATCGCCACGGTCGCCTCCATGGTGGGCCCCTGGCTGCTCGGCGACACGGTGGAGCGGCTGTCGGAGGGAGCACGAGAACTGCATCTCGGGCTCACCGCGACCCTGTTCGTGCTGGCCCTGGCCGTCCAGGCCGCCTTCGTACGTCAGGTACGGCTGCGCGGCGCGATGCTCGGCGAACGGATGCTGGCCGACCTGCGCGAGGACTTCCTCGTCCGGTCGGTCCGGCTGCCGCCGGGCGTGCTGGAGCGGGCCGGGACGGGCGACCTGCTGTCCCGTATCACCACGGACATCGACCGGCTGGCCAACGCGATGCGGGAGGCCGTGCCCCAGCTGACGATCGGCGTGATGTGGGCCCTGCTGCTGCTCGGCGGGCTCGTGGTCACCTCGCCGCCGCTGGCGCCGGCGGTGCTGATCGCGGTGCCGCTGCTCGTGGTGGGATGCCGCTGGTACTACAAGCGGGCGCCCGCCGGCTACCGCTCCGAGGCCGCCGGCTACGCGTCGGTGGCCGCCGCCCTCGCCGAGACCGTGGACGCGGGCAGGACGGTCGAGGCACACCGCCTCGGCGAGAGCCGCATCGCTCTTTCGGAGCAGCGCATCCAGCAGTGGACCGCATGGGAGCGCTACACCCTGTGGCTGCGGTCCGTGCTCTTCCCGGTGATCAACATGGTGCACGTCACCGTGCTCGGCTCGGTCCTCATGCTCGGCGGGGCCTTTGTGCTGCAGGGCTGGATCGACGTCGGTCAGCTCACGACGGGAGCGCTGCTGGCGCAGATGCTCGTCGACCCCGTGAACCTCATCCTGCGCTGGTACGACGAGCTCCAGGTGGCCCAGGTGTCGCTGGCGCGCCTCGTCGGTGTGCGCGACATCGAGCCGGACGCAGGGGACACCGGGGTGGCGCCGGACGGGCGGGACGTGCTCGCGGACCAGGTCCACTTCGGCTACCGGGAGGGCGTCGACGTGCTGCGCAAGGTGTCCCTCGAGGTCTCCCCCGGCACCCGGCTGGCGCTGGTCGGCCCGTCCGGCGCGGGAAAGTCCACCCTGGGCCGGCTGCTCGCGGGGATCTACGCGCCCCGCGACGGCCGGATCACCCTGGGCGGCGCCGAGCTGTCGCAGATGACCGCCGAGCGCGTCCGCTCGCACGTGGCGCTCGTCAACCAGGAGCACCACGTCTTCGTCGGCTCCCTGCGCGACAACCTCCGGCTCGCCCGCACCGGCGCCGGGGACGCCGAACTGTGGGCAGCCCTGGGCGCCGTCGACGCGGACGGCTGGGCGCGGGCCCTGGACGACGGTCTCGACACCGAGGTCGGCTCCGGCGGCGTGGTGCTCACTCCGGCACAGGCCCAGCAGATCGCCCTGGCCCGGCTGGTCCTGGCCGACCCGCACACGCTGGTCCTGGACGAGGCGACCTCGCTGCTCGACCCCCGCGCCGCACGCCACCTCGAGCGGTCCCTGGCCCGCGTCCTCGAGGGCCGCACCGTGGTCGCCATCGCCCACCGGCTGCACACCGCCCACGACGCCGACGTCATCGCCGTCGTCGAGAACGGCCGGATCAGCGAGCTCGGCAGCCATACCGAACTGGTCGCTGCGGACGGGGCCTACGCGGCCCTCTGGCGTTCCTGGCACGGCTGAGCCGGCGCGCGCCGCGCCCGCCGGGCCTGCGGGACCGCCGCCGCGGTACGGGGACCGGCCGGTGCTCCCGGGGCGGGCGGCGCCACCGGTTCCGTCCGCGCGGACGGCGCGGGGTCCCGCGCCGGCACGCGCCGGTCGCGGTCCCGGCGCCGCCGGGGAGTCGCCGCGGCGACGGCGGCGCGGTGAGCGCTCTGGCGTTGCGGGGAACCGATCAGGGGTGGAACGCTGGATATCGGCACCCGTGCGGGCGACCGTCGGGATCCACCCGGAAAGACACGACGAGACCGGCCGGTGCCCCGTGCGGCGGCAGCCCGTCGCCGACCGCGGTGAGAACGGGCCCGTCACCCCCTGGAGGTAGCCGTGACCAGCGCCGACGGATGGGGAGACGATGTCTACCAGCCCGACTCGTCCGACATCCAGGACGACGCGGGGCTGCTCGACGCGGAGGACACCCTGGAGGACGACGGTGTCGACGACCCGCTCGACCGCGGCTGGTCCCCTCCGGACCGGCCCTGGGCCGTGGAGCACTCCGGGGTGACCGCCGCGGAGCGCCGCCGGGGGGAGACCCTGGACCAGCGGCTGGCGGAGGAGCGCCCCGACCTCCGCGTACCCGACGGTGACGGTCTGGGCGACTGCGACGGCACTGACGGGGAACTCCTCGACAACGAGGTCGGAGCAACACGCTCCGGCCGGCTCGTGGCGCCCGACGAAGGAGCCCACGAGGACGAGGAGAGCGCGCTGGTCGCCACGGACGTGGGCATCGACGGGGCGGCCGCGTCGGCGGAGGAGGCCGCGATGCACGTCGTCGACGAGGACGCCCTGTCCGGCTGACCCCCGCCCGGCCCGTCCGGCTCCGGCCCATCCCTCCGGCCGGGCCGTTCCCGGCGGGTCGCCGCCATCGCCATCGCACGAGGAGCGCTCATGCAGCAGGACCAGAAGCCCGACTACCACCCGGTCGTCTTCCGCGACCGGGCCGCCGGCTACGCCTTCCTGACCCGGTCCACCGCGACCAGCGAGCAGACGATCGAATGGGACGACGGCGAGACCTACCCGGTGGTGGACGTGGAGATCTCCTCGGAGAGCCACCCCTTCTACACCGGCAAGTCGCGCACCGTGGACACCGAGGGGCGCGTGGCACGCTTCGAGCGCCGTTACGGCGACGGCGGGGAGATGACCTGAGCCGACCCGGTCGGCACCGGCTCCGCGACGGTCTCCGCCGCGGCCGGCCGTCGCGGCGGAGCCACGGATCAGATGTAGTTCAGGGCAGCCGCCCCGCCCACTCCCCCGAGCACCATGAACACGGGCATCAGCACCTTCAGCTCGACCCAGCTGCCCGCCCGGAACCGCATGGCCTTGGGCGGGCCGATCGGGTACCAGCGCTTGCGCCCGATCGGGATGGGCCACAGCACCGGACAGCCCGAGACCGTCAAGGCGTCCCCGATGTCGTGGACCAGGGCGCCGAGCACGATGGGCAGCCCCAGCCACAGGTACTCCTGGCCGGGCTGCGTGAACAGCCAGTCCGCGCCGTTTCCGGGCTTGTCCAGCACGCCGGCCAGGATCCACGCGCTGGTCGCGGCGAGCAGCCACACCAGGACGTCGCTGCTGGAACCCCGGGCGGCCCGCCACAGCAGGCCCTCGATGGCCAGCACCATGTGCACGAAGAGGAGCCCCAGCACCGCCCAGCGGCCACCGGTGATCGCCAGCGCCGAGGCGCCCGCACCGATCATGACCGCCCACAGCCAGGTGTGCGTGAGCGTGCGGTGCCCGCCGGAGCGGCGTGGGTCGCCCTGCTTCCGCGTGGACTTGTAGACGGCGTAGGAGAGCTTGTCGACGATCTCGCACAGCCAGCGCGAGACGGGACCGAAGGACCGGGAGATGGTGGCGGCCTTGTGGTCGAGATCCGGCGCGAGCGCGGCGCCGGCGCAGATCAGCGCACCGGCGAGCAGGACGGGCCAGGGCATCGTGTGTCCGGCCGCGGCCGCGGCCGCACCGACGCCGAGCCAGGCGGCGGCGCCCGACAGTGAGTGTGCTGGTCCCATCATGGCCCTTGCCCGCCCTATCCCTCATGTACCGCTGTCCAGTTGACCGGGTGCGATGACGCTCCGTCGGCGACACAGCGTAGCTGCCATGATCTTGGGGTCGGGAGCCGATTCCCCTCTGTGGACCGGGGGCAGGCAAGATGGGGTCGTGACCCTCATCGATCAGCTGCCGCCGACCGCAGATCCCGACGCCCTGTACGACGCCTTCGAGTCCTGGGCGCAGGAGCGCGGTCTGGCGCTCTACCCCCACCAGGAGGAGGCGCTGATCGAGGTGGTCTCCGGGGCGAACGTGATCGTCTCGACGCCCACCGGTTCCGGCAAGAGCATGATCGCCGCGGCAGCGCACTTCGCGGCCCTGGCCCGTGACGAGGTCACTTTCTACACGGCACCGATCAAGGCGCTGGTGTCGGAGAAGTTCTTCGAGCTCTGCAAGATCTTCGGCACGGAGAACGTCGGCATGCTGACCGGCGACGCGTCGGTGAACTCCGACGCCCCGGTCATCTGCTGCACCGCCGAGGTGCTCGCCTCGATCGCGCTGCGCGACGGCAGGCAGGCGGACGTCGGCCAGGTCGTCATGGACGAGTTCCACTTCTACGCCGAGGGCGACCGCGGCTGGGCGTGGCAGATCCCCATCCTGGAACTGCCGCAGGCGCAGTTCGTGCTCATGTCGGCGACACTGGGCGACGTGTCCTTCTTCGAGAAGGACCTCACCCGGCGCACCGGCCGCCCCACGGCGGTGGTCCGTTCGGCGACCCGGCCCGTGCCGCTGTCCTACGAGTACCGCTACACGCCGATGACGGAGACCCTCACCGATCTGCTGGACACCAGGCAGGCTCCCGTCTACATCGTGCACTTCACGCAGGCACAGGCGGTGGAGCGGGCACAGGCGCTGATGAGCATCAACATGTGCTCGCGTGAGGAGAAGGAACGGATCGCCGATCTCATCGGCAACTTCCGCTTCACCACCAAGTTCGGCCAGAACCTCTCGCGTTACGTGCGGCACGGCATCGGCGTCCACCACGCCGGCATGCTGCCGAAGTACCGGCGCCTGGTGGAGAAGCTCGCCCAGGCCGGTCTGCTGAAGGTCATCTGCGGTACCGACACGCTCGGCGTCGGCGTCAACGTACCCATCCGCACGGTGCTGTTCACCGCGCTGACCAAGTACGACGGGAACCGGGTGCGCACGCTGCGCGCCCGTGAGTTCCACCAGATCGCGGGCCGGGCCGGCCGGGCCGGGTTCGACACGGCGGGGCTGGTGGTGGCGCAGGCGCCCGAGCACGTCATCGAGAACGAGAAGGCCCTCAGCAAGGCCGGCGACGACCCGAAGAAGCGCCGCAAGGTGGTGCGCAAGAAGGCGCCGGAAGGATTCGTGGGCTGGACGGAGAGCACCTTCGACAAGCTCATCGAGGCCGACCCGGAACCACTGACGTCGCGTTTCCGGGTGACGCACACGATGCTGCTGTCCGTGATCGCCCGCCCCGGAAACGCCTTCGCGGCGATGCGGCATCTGCTGGAGGACAACCACGAGCCGCGCAAGCAGCAACTGCGGCACATCCGGCGCGCCATCGCGATCTACCGGTCGCTGCTGGACGGCGGCGTCGTGGAGAAGCTCGACGAGCCGGACGCCTCCGGCCGTATCGTCCGCCTCACCGTGGATCTGCAGCAGGACTTCGCACTGAACCAGCCGCTGTCGACCTTCGCGCTGGCCGCCTTCGAGCTGCTGGACCCCGAGTCGCCCTCGTACGCCCTCGACATGGTCTCCGTCGTGGAGTCCACGCTGGACGACCCCCGCCAGATCCTGGCCGCCCAGCAGAACAAGGCGCGCGGTGAGGCGGTGGCGGCGATGAAGGCGGACGGCGTCGAGTACGAGGAGCGCATGGAGCGCCTGCAGGACGTCTCGTACCCGAAGCCGCTGGAGGAACTGCTCTTCCACGCGTACGACACCTACCGCAGGAGTCACCCGTGGGTGGGCGACCATCCGCTGTCGCCGAAGTCCGTCATCCGTGACATGTACGAGCGGGCGATGTCGTTCACCGAGCTGGTCTCCCACTACGAGCTGGCCCGCACCGAGGGCATCGTCCTGCGGTACCTGGCCGGCGCCTTCAAGGCGCTCGACCACACCGTCCCGGACGATCTGAAGTCCGAGGACCTGCAGGACCTGATCGCGTGGCTGGGCGAGATGGTGCGCCAGGTGGACTCGAGCCTGCTGGACGAGTGGGAGCAGCTCGCCAACCCGGAGGTGATGACGGCCGAGGAGGCGCAGGAGAAGGCCGACGAGGTCAAGCCGGTCACGGCGAACGCGCGCGCGTTCCGGGTCCTGGTCCGCAACGCGATGTTCCGCCGTGTCGAGCTCGCCGCCCTCGACCACGTCGCCGAACTCGGCGAGCTCGACGCGGACGCCGGCTGGGACGCCGACGCCTGGGGCGAGGCGATGGACAAGTACTGGGACGAGTACGACGACCTCGGCACCGGCCCCGACGCGCGGGGTCCCAAACTGCTCGTCATCCAGGAGGAGCCGCAGAACGCGCTGTGGCGCGTCCGTCAGATCTTCGACGACCCGAACGACGACCACGACTGGGGCATCAGCGCGGAGGTCGACCTCACGGCCTCCGACGCGGAGGGCCGCGCGATCGTCCGCGTCACGTCCGTCGGCCAGTTGTGAGCGCAGCGGCGGCGGCCGCCGCCACGGGAACCGGACCAGGACCAGGACCAGCACAGGGCACAGGAGAAGCACACCGATGACGAATCCGGCCGAGAGACTAGTCGACCTGCTCGACCTGGAGCAGATCGAGGTCAACATCTTCCGGGGCCGCAGCCCGCACGAGTCCCTGCAGCGGGTCTTCGGCGGCCAGGTGGCCGGCCAGGCGCTGGTCGCGGCAGGGCGGACCACCGAGGGCGACCGGCCCGTGCACTCGCTGCACGCGTACTTCCTGCGCCCGGGCCGGCCGGGCGTCCCCATCGTGTACCAGGTGGAACGGGTGCGCGACGGCCGGTCGTTCACGACCCGCCGGGTCACCGCGGTGCAACAGGGGCGGACGATCTTCAATCTCACCGCCTCCTTTCATCAGCCTGAGGAAGGTCCCTTCGAGCACCAGCTGCCGCCGGCACGTGAGGTGCCGGACCCGGAGTCACTGCCCTCCGTCACGGACGAGGTCCGGACGCATCTGGGTGAGCTGCCGGAGCAGTTGGAGCGGATGGCGCGTCGCCAGCCCTTCGACATCCGGTACGCGGACCGGCTGCGCTGGAGCGCCGACGAGGTCAAGGGGGCCGAGCCACGCAGCGCCGTGTGGATGCGTGCGGTCGGGCCGCTCGGCGACGACCCGCTCGTCCACACCTGCGCGCTCACCTACGCCAGCGACATGACGCTCCTCGACGCGGTCCGCCTCCCGGTGGAGCCGTTGTGGGGTCCGCGGAACTTCGACATGGCGTCGCTGGACCACGCGATGTGGTTCCATCGGCCGTTCCGCGCGGACGAGTGGTTCCTGTACGACCAGGAGTCGCCGATCGCCACGGGCGGGCGCGGGCTGGCCAGGGGCCGCATCTACGACCTGGAGGGGCGGCTGCTGGTGTCCGTCGTCCAGGAAGGTCTTTTCCGCGCGCTGTAGGCCGGGCGTCAGCCGCTGCGGCGGCGCAGCCAGCCGAACAGGCCGCGTGCCGACGGGTTCGGATCGCCGAATGCGTCCGACCGGTCGTACGCATCCGACTCGGCCGGGGAGTCCAGTGGGTCCATTGCGTCCAGTCGTGCGTATCGCGGTGACGGACGACGCCGGGCGGGCTTCGGGAAGGGGTGCGGCGCGGGCTGTGCCGCGCGTGCCTCGGCCAGGGTGTTCGCCAGATCGGAGCTCAGCCAGTCGATCTCGTCGCGGTCCTGTGCGGTCATGATCTTCTCGATGAGCTGGGCGGCGGGAGAGCCCGGGGCTCCGTGCGCCGGCGGCGCGGGCCGCAACCTGTTCAGATGCGCGCGCTCGTAGGAGTCGTCCACGACCTCCGCGACATGTGGCGGGCCGAGGAAGGCCGCCAGCACTCCGGCGCGCTGCCAGGGGTCGTCGGTCTGCCGGAGCAGGAAGCCCAGGTGGCGTCCCCGCCAGTTCCGGGCCCGCAGGTCGACGCCTGCGGCCAGCTGGCTGCGCAACACCTCGGGCGTCCGCCCCGTGAGCAGGAAGGCGTTCGTCCGGTCCGCCGCGAACTGGCGCAGTTCCTCGGCGAGATACAGCCATACGACGGCCCGGTACCGGTTGAGATAGAACTTGACGGGCACCACCAGTCCGACCCGTGCGAGACGGGTGAACCGGGTGGGCGGCACCTCCAGGATCGCCGCGCCCTCGCCGGTGCCCACGGCGTGCACCCGTTGACGGAGAGTCTCGGGAAAGCCCGGTTCCGCCCGCAGGCGGTCGATCTCGGCGCGGGCCACCCGACGGCCCCCTCCCCCTTCGTCGGGTGTCGTCCTGATGCGCCCTAGGTGCACGCCGAGGTCGAACTCACTGCGTTTCAGGCTCAGTTCGCGTGCCGCGCGACCGGGCGCGAGTGATGTGGAGTGCAGGCGTGCGAAGGTGTTCGCGGACATGGCGGATCTCCCCCGTGGAGTGAGTGGAGTGAAGCGGGCCCGCGCCGTCGGCGGTGGCCCCGGAAAAAACCGTACCCGTGGACGCCGATTCCGTGGCGGCCTGTGGATAACTCCGAAGGGGAGGGTGAAAGTGCAGGTCAGATACCTGTCAGTGGGGCGCGGTCAGGGTGCCGGGCGTCCACGGTGAGGTGTTCGCCGACCCGGTTGACGAGCAGAGTCATCTCGTAGGCGACACGACCCATGTCGGCGTCCACCCCGCTCAGCACGCACAGGCAACTGCCTGCTCCGGCCGCGGTGACGAACAGCACCGCGTCATCGAACTCGATCATCGTCTGCCGTACCCGGCCCGCCCCGAAGTGACGTCCCGAGCCCTTGGCCAGGCTGTGGAGGCCGGACGCGACGGCGGCGAGGTGCTCCGCGTCCTCCCGGCGCATTCCGGTGCTCGCGCCCGCCACCAGCCCGTCGTCGGACAGGACGAGCGCGTGTCGTACGTGGTCGACGCGCTCGGCCAGATCGTCCAGCAGCCGGCCCATTCCCTGGTTGCCCGCCATGTCCCGCTCCCCGTGTGACATTCCCCGTATGCCGTCCCCTGCGATCCGCCGGCTCGCCGGAGGACCCGCCCATCACCCTTCCCCAGGGACGGCGGCGGGAGCAAGGAGGACGGCGGCATGGCGCGGAAGTCGACGTCCACCACTGCGTGCAACAGCAGGAGTTCGCCCTTCGCCGGGGCGCAGGACATCGCGAGCCGGCCCCGCGGCGGACGCCCAGGTCAGCCGACCGAGTCGAGCAGGCGGGCGGTGTGCATCCGCCCGGCGTACTCGACCAGCCGGATCAGCACCTCCTTCCCGGAGTCCCGGTCACGGGCGTCGCACAGGACGACCGGGGTGCCCTCGTCCAGGTCGAGCGCACGCGACACGTCCCGGGCGCCGTACGTTCGCGTGCCCGTGAAGCAGTTGACGGCCACGACGAACGGAATGTGCCGGTGCTCGAAGTAGTCGACCGCGGGGAAGCAGTCCTCGAGCCGTCGGGTGTCGGCCAGAACCACCGCGCCCAGTGCTCCCTGCGACAGTTCGTCCCACAGGAACCAGAAGCGGTCCTGCCCCGGAGTGCCGAACAGGTAGAGGGAGAGTCCGGAACGGATGGTGATCCGGCCGAAGTCCATCGCGACGGTGGTCGTGACCTTCTGGTCCACGCCGTCGGTGTCGTCCACCGACTGGCCCGCCTGGCTGAGCAGTTCCTCGGTGCGCAGCGGTTTGATCTCGCTGACCGCGCCCACCATGGTGGTCTTGCCCACGCCGAACCCGCCGGCGACCAGAATCTTCAACGCCATCGGGGCCGACTCGCCGTCGGCGGTGTCGGAGTGCTCGGAGACCATGGATCACTTCTCTCGGGATCAGGTCCGGGGCGTCGGCCAAATTCGACGCCGAACGGAGGATGCGAGGCAGGGCGGAGGCGAGGCAGGGAGGAGACGCGATACGGGGGAGGCGTCGCGGGTCCGGGCGCCTCCGGTCGGGTCGGCGAGGTTCGTCTACAGGGCTCGCAGCCCTGCGATCACCTCGCGCAGGATCCGTTCGTCGGGGAGCTGCGCGGGCGGGACCGGCCGGCTGACGGTGACGCAGCCCAGTTCGAGCAGATCACCGAGGAGCACTCGGACGACGCCCACGGGCAGGTCGGCGCCGGCCGCGAGTTCCGCGACGGACTGGGTCTCCTCGCGGCAGAGACCGACGAGGGCACGGTGCTCCGGTCCGATCGCCAGACCGTCCGTGCCGGGCGCGCCCGGATCCAGGGTGACCAGGGCGATCAGGTCGAAGCGCACTCCCGTCGGGCCGGGTTTCGTCCGTCCGCCCGTCATGGCGTACGGGCGGACCAGGGGGCCGGCGTCGGTGTCGAACCACTGGCTGCCCGGTCGGTGCGGGGCGCCGGTCATGTCCTCGGTCATCGGCACGGACTCTCGTCTCATCCGACGGAGGGCGGCCGCGCGGCGAGGCGCGTGGGCGTGTAGAGGTGCTCTCCGACGCGCTTGACCAGTCGTGCCATCTCGTACGCGACCAGGCCGATGTCGGCGGTCACGGCGGTGAGCACGGCCAGACAGGAGCCGTCGCCGGCGGCGGCCACGAACAGGAAGCCGTCATCCATCTCCACCATGGTCTGGCGTACGCCGCCGGCGCCGAAATGGCGGCCCGCGCCCTTGGCGAGGCTGTGGAAGCCGGAGGCGACGGCGGCGAGGTGCTCGGCGTCCTCACGTCTGAGGTCGGTGGAGGCGCCGACGGCGAGGCCGTCGTTGGACAGCACCACCGCGTGCCGTACCTCGCTCACCCGCATGACCAGGTCGTCCAGCAGCCAGTCGAGTTCGCCGGACCGCTGGGCCGATCTCATGCTCGGATCCTGGATCATGCGTGGTCTCCTTCAGTGCTTTCGCTGCCCGGTGCGGAATCCGGGGCCGCGCCGCGGCCGGGTTGCCTTCCGCCGCCTCGGGCCCAGCCCGCCCGGTACGCGGCCAAACGGTTCCGTGCGAGCTCGGGGGTGCGTCCTTCGTCGCCGCGCGGGGCGGTCGTCCGGGCCGGTTCGCCGGGGCCCGAGCGGCGCAGTTGGGGAGCGAGGCTGGCCTGCCGGACCCGGCGTGGAAGGTCGTCCGTGTCCTCCCCCTGTCCGGTCCCGGCTTCGTCGTGTCCGGTGGCCTCGCCGTGTCCGGCGTCCTGGTCGTCGTCCGGGGGACGGTGCAGACGCAAGGCTGTCACTCCGGTGGGCGGTGGAACGGCCGCGGCGGGCTCGGCGGCGCCCTGCGCGGAGGCAGCGAGCGCGGGTCTTTCGGCGGGCGGGAGGACGGACTCGCGCCGTCGGCCGGCAGGGCCGGGGCTGACGGCCTGCCGGTGGTCGAGCGGTCGCTCGGACATCTCGTGCGGCCCGAAGGCGTGCTCGTCGGCAGCGCGGCCGTCGGAGGCGCGGCCGACGGGGTTGTGGCCGCCGCCTCCGGCCACGCGCGCGTAGGCGCGTTCCGTCGGCTGCCCCGCCGCCTCCCGGGCGGAATCCTCCGGCGTGCCGCTGTGCAGCAGGGCCGTCGGGAGCAGGACGACCGCCGTGGTGCCGCCGTAGGGCGAGGTTCGCAGATGCACCTTGACGCCGTGCCGGGCGGCGAGCCTGCTCACGACGAACAGGCCGAGCCGGTCGCTGTCGAAGAGGTCGAGGGCCTCGGACTGGGCGATGCGGCGGTTGGCCTCGTCGAGGGTCTCCCTGCCCATGCCCAGGCCCCGGTCCTCGACTTCCACGGCGTAGCCGTTGCCGACGGGTTCGCCGGTGACGCGCACACGGGTGTGCGGGGGCGAGAACTGTGCCGCGTTCTCGACGAGCTCGGCGAGCAGGTGGGTGAGGTCGGCCACGGCCGTGCCGAGGACGGCGGCCTCGGGGAGTTGCCGTACCTCCACGCGCGCGTAGTCCTCGACCTCGGAGACGGCTGCGCGGACGACGTTGGTGAGGGAGACCGGCATCCGCCAGGCCCGCCCGGGCGCCGCACCGGAAAGGATGATCAGGCTCTCCGCGTGGCGTCGCATGCGGGTGGTGAGGTGGTCGAGCCGGAAGAGGTCGCTGAGCTCGTTCGGGTCGTCGGAGCGGCGCTCCATGCTGTCCAGGAGGCTCAGCTGGCGGTGGACGAGGACCTGGCTGCGGCGGGCCAGGTTGACGAACACCCCGGAGATGCCGCTGGCGAGTTCGGCGCGCTCCACGGCGGCGCGCAGTGCGGCCCGGTGCACGGTGTTCAGCGCCTCGGCGACCTGGCCGGTCTCGTCCTCGGAGGGAGGACCTGGCGGAGCTTCCGCGCGGACGTCGATCTGCTCCCCGGCGCGCAGTTTCCCCATCGCCTCCGGGAGTTTGCGCCGGGCGATCTCCAGAGCGCTGTTGCGCAGGCCGACGAGTTCGACGACGAGCCCGCGACCGATGCGCACGGAGATGACGAGCGAGGCGAGGACGGCGGCGAGGCCGAGCAGCACCGCGGCTCCGGGTGCGGTGAGCAGACCGCGGGTGAGCGGGTCGGCGCGGCCGGCGACGTCATTGCCGGCGTTCGCCTCGATGGTCCGCATGCCGTCCTGCACGCGGGCGTGTGCCGACTCCCAGGCGCCCTCGGGGGCGGCGGCGATCGCCTTGGCTCCCGGCCGCCTGGCGAGCACCCTGTCCTCGGAGGCCCCCAGGGCCGCGTAGGCGCTGCCGGCGGCGAGACGGCGCCAGGCGGTGTGCTCGGGCCCGCGCAGGTCCGCGGTGGCCGATCCGGTGAGGGCACGACGCGTGTCGACCGCGCCGGTGAACAGTCGCAGACGGGTTCCGTCGAGGCGCCCCTCCAGACGCGCGCCGGCGAGCACGGCGTCCTCCTGGGCCAGTGCCTCTCCCGCGCGGGAGAACTCGAGCAGCACGCGCGCGTCGGAGCCGAGTTCGGCGTCCTGGATGCCCGTGAGGGCACCGCCGACCGCGAAGGCCGACGAGATGGCGCCGGTGTAGCGGCTGTAGGCCGTCTCCCAGCCGGCGCTGCCGTCGAGTACGGCGCTCCGCAGCTCGGACAGGCGTCCGGCGTCGGAGACGAACGTCTGGAGACGCCGGGCCACGCCCGCGGGCAGGTCCTGGCCGTCGGCGACGGTGCTGTCGTCGCCGAGCCGCAGGCCGGACACCGCGCGGTCGGTGCGTTCGGCGAGCGTCCGCAGGCCGGCGTCCTGTCCGGGTGCGGGACGGGTCGCGTACCGTACGGCGGCTGTCCGTTCGGCCTGGAGGGCGGCCACGGCGGCCGCGACGGGGGCGCGGACCTGGGAGTCGACGCGCTGCAACTGGCGCAGCCGGGAGACGTCCTGTGCGGTGCCGACCGTGGCGAAGGCCCACAGGGCGAGCAGGGAGACGACCGGCACCATCAGCAGGCAGACGATCTTGGCTCGTACGGTGCGTGGCCGGAGGCGCCAGCCTTGCGTGCGCGGGGTCGACGTGTCCGGGGCGGGGGTCTTCGACGGGTCCGTCCGTTCGTCCGGACCTTCGTCGGCCGGGGGTCCGGCGTGGGCGCGCCTCCCGCGCGCGGGGGGCGGCGCGTCGGCGCCGGCCGTCGGGGTCCTGCGGGGTGTGCGCATGGCCTCCTCGCTCGGAAGGGGGGCTGGGACGGGTGTGCCGGCCGGTCAGACGGTCCGGGCCGGTTGTCGCCCCGGACCGCCCTGGGCGATCTCCACGGCCTGCTGTGCCGAGGCGGAGGCCGCGCGCTCCCCGGTGGTGGGTGACAGGGCGACGAAGGCCGAGGTCAGGAAGAGATAGGACCCGAGGCCGACGGCGAGGGGGAAGATGAACTGCATCGCCGTGGCCCCGGGCAGCGTCTCCCCCGAGGGCGTGACGTGCACCCGCACCGCGAACATGCCGGTGTAGTGCATGCTGCTCACCGCCACGCCCATGACGAGGGAGGCGAGGGTGACGGCGACCGGCGACTTGATGTTGAGCGCCGCCCAGAGCGCCGCGGTCGCCGCGACGACGGCGATCAGGACGGAGAGTCCCACCCGCACCGCGTCGTAGGTGACGTCGCCGTGCAGCCGGACCGCCGCCATGCCCAGGTAGTGCATGCTCGCCACGCCCAGACCGGTAGTGAGTCCGCCGATCAGCAGCGCGCGCGTGCGGTCGCCGCCGTAGCCGACGGCGAAGACGCCGGCGCAGACCACGACCATGGCCACGAGAAGACTCAGCACGGTCAGGGGGACGTCGTAGCGGATGTCGGTGCCGGTCACGCCGAATCCGAGCATCGCCACGAAGTGCATGGTCCAGATTCCGGTGCCGATCGCCGACGCGGCGGTGATCAGCCAGTTGCGGCGGGAGCGCCCGGAGACGCCGAGCGCGCGCATGGTGCAGCGCAGCCCGAGGGCTGCGCCGATGCAGGCCATCGCGTACGACAGCACGGGGGTCAGCCAGCCGAAGGCGGCGTGGTCCAGGTGTCCCATGGCCACGGGACGCTAGCGGGGGCCAGGGAGCACAAGGGCGGCGCATTTCGAAAGCTGTTGGAATATGACTCAGAGATGCGCCTGAACGATCGGGTCACGCTCGAACATGTGCGCCGAGGCGTCCTCCGGTCCGGTGAGGGATCATGCGGAGAATGAGCGACCGTCACACACATGTTCAGGAGTTCTTCGGCGCCCGCGCCGCCGGCTGGGACGACCGGTTCCCCGACGACGGTCCCGCCTACGCGGCTGCGGTCGGCGGCCTCGGGCTGCGCGAGGGTGACCGCGTGCTGGACGCGGGGTGCGGCACCGGACGGGCTCTGCCGCCGCTGCGTGCCGCCGTGGGGCGTTCGGGAGTGGTCGTCGGGGCCGATCTGACCCCGGCCATGCTGGAGGCCGCCGTACGGGCCGGCCGGGACCGCGACGGGCGGCTGGTGCTCGCGGACGTCACCGCTCTCCCCCTGCGCTCCGGGGCCCTGGACGCCGTCTTCGGCGCGGGGCTCGTCTCCCACCTGCCCCGGCCGGCCGAGAACCTCGGCGAGCTGGCGCGCGTGGTGCGCCCCGGCGGCATGCTGGCGCTGTTCCATCCCCTAGGCCGGGCGGCGCTCGCGGCCCGCCAGGGGCGTCGGATCACGCCGGAGGATCTGCGGGCCGAACCCAACCTCCGCCCTCTGCTGGCGGGGGCGGGGTGGCGTCTGACGTCGTACGTCGACGAGGACGCGCGGTTCCTGGCCGTGGCCGTACGCGAGGGCTGAGGAGTCACTCGCCTCCGGCGACCGCCCGCACGAACGCGTCGGGGTTGTCGAACATGACGTTGTGGCCGGCGCCCGGCACCGTGACCACGCGCACCCCGGCGGCCGCCAGCGCGTCCGCTCCGTCGAGCGGGCCGGTGAACTCACCCTGCAGGTAGACGCGTTCCACCGTGTGCAGGCCGGTCAGGATCTCGCGCATGACGGGATCCGATCCGCGCCGCAGTCCGACGGCGCTGCGGTGCAGTGCGCGCGGGTCGGCGAGCCGCATCGTCGCCGCCCACACAGGCCCGACCTCGTCGAGCACGCGCGCGTACTCGCCGGCGACGAACTCGTCCTCCCCGTAGGAGGCGATGCCGCTGCTGCCCGCGGCGGGCGGCGGGAACGCGTCGAGGTTGGCCTCCGTCAGCACCAGCCGGGCGACCAGGTCGGGCCGGCGGTGCGCCAGGACGACGGCCACGGAGCCGCCCATGCTGTGGGCGACCAGTTCGGCGCCGGTCACCCCGGCCGCGTCCAGCGCGGCCGCCAGGGCGTCGGCGTGTTCCTCGAGCGTGTAGCCGAAATCCGCCGGGCGGTCGCTGATGCCGTGACCGGGCAGGTCGACGAACATGCTCCACCGGCCGGCCAGTTCCGGCCGCGCCGCCACGTGCGCGTGGTACACGGTCGAGGCCGCGCCGAGCCCGTGCACGTACACCCGCGCGGGCCCGCCGCCCCGGGTCTCGGTCCAGCGCACCCGGCTCCCCTCGCCGTCGAACTCGGTCTGCTGCATCGCTCCCCCTCGGATCACGGTCGTCGCCCGGCCCGGTCGATCGCCACCAGGGCCGGCACGGGTATCGACATGGCACCGGGATCGGCATCGCGATGACCATACATCGTTCACGAGGTACTACGTCAACGATGTATGTCCATAGTGCAGTACGGCAAGGACGTGGTACCAAGACTGCGAGGTACACCTGTTCTGCGGCAGAATGCGGACATGCTGGAGCTCGCCGTCCTCGGTTTCCTGTTCGACGCCCCGCTGCACGGCTACGAGCTGCGCAAGCGCATCACCGCACTCACCGGGCACGTGCGCCCCGTGGCCGAGAGCACGCTGTACCCGGCGATCAAGCGCCTGGAGAAGGCGGGCCTCCTGGTGCGCGCCACCGAGCCCGGCATCGCAGCCGCTCCGCGGCACGTCCTGAGCCTCACCGCCGACGGCCGGGACGAACTGCGCAGGCGGCTCGCCGAACCCGACCGGCGGGACATCACCGACGAGAACCGCTGGTTCACCGTGCTCGCCTTCCTGCGGCACCTGGACGACTCCGCCGCCCAGGCCGCGGTGCTACGCCGCCGGCTGGCCTTCCTCGAGGAACCGGCGAGCTTCTTCTACGACGGCGACCGCCCGTTGCGGGCCGAGGAGCTGACGGATCCGTTCCGGCGCGGCATCCTGACCATCGCCCGGGCCACCTCGCGGGCCGAGCTCGCCTGGCTGCGCGAGACCCTCGGGTCGCTCGACGCCCGATCAGTGACCGCAACCCCGTTCCCTTCCGCCCCCGGGCGGGCAACTCCAGGGTGAGCAGCGGGAGATGGACGGCCCGTCGACGCATTGAGGCACTGGGAAGGCGGACGGCATGATCGGTGCGATACGCAAGGCTTGCGGAAGACTCCTCGACGCGGGGCGCGCGCGGCCCGGTCCGGACAGCGCGGCGAGCCCGGACGCCACGGCGCGCTCGGGCAAAAAGCGCACGCACAACCTGTTCGAGGCGGCCGCCGTGTACGTCTCGGCCTGCGCGGAGGACGATCAGGACAAAATCGACGAGGCAGCGGACTGGGTGTCGCCGGAGGCGTTGTCCTTCGGCGTCAACGAACTGGCCTGCCGCGCCGTCATCGCCCTGGCGCGGCAACGCGACGAATCGCCGCAGACCGTGGCTCGCGAACTCCTCGGACTGCCGGCGGCGTGACGCATCCGACCGCTCCCCGTGGTCGATTCGCCCCGTCCGGCCGGAAACCTGCAGCTCCGGGTAGTCGGCGGCCGTGACAAGCGCCTTCTCGCCGCACTAGGGTGCGCGCGGTTGGACGAACCGATGGGGAGGCTGGGATGGCCGGGACGGACGAGGACACCGTCGCCGCCGCGGACGACGCGCTCTATGTGCTCACGGCGGTGCTGTTGACGCCGGCGAAGTTCCCGAGCGCGCTGGGCGACGACTATCCGGAGGCCTGCGCGGCGCTCGGCATGCCGCCGCTCGCCGACGGGTACGGCCTGGTGCTGGGCCAGGACGGCGGAGGAGCACGGTGGACCGTCGTCATCGACGACGTGTCCTTGGTGGCCGTCGCCATCGCGTCGTGGGACTGCGGCATGGAGTACGACCTGTCGCCCGACGAGCGGACGGTCGTCGCCGCACTGCCCGGCTGGCCGCTTGCGGTCGCCGTCGCGGCTCCCGGCGTGCCCGCACCGCACGACCCCGCCCCGGACGTCGCGGACGGTCCCACGCTGACGCCTCCGGACACCAGCACCTGGGGTCCCGCACAGCGTCGTCTGGGTGCAGACGAGATCGCGCTCCAGTGGGCCGTGTGGCGGGAGCAGATCGACGACGCGGAGTTCGCTTCGTCGCGGGAGCGCGCGGAGACGGCCGCAGGTTCCGCGGGCGACGCAGCAGTGACCGAGGGCGACGCCGGTCGTGCCGGCACGGCCGGCGAGCCCGGGTCCGGCGGGGCCGGCAAGGCGTCGCCGGGCGGGCACAGCGGCATCCGCCGAGTGCTGGCCGAGGTGCGCGCCTACGTGGACAGCCCGCCTCCGCTCGGACGGGTGCGCTCCTCGTTCGCTCCCGGTGACGCGCGAACGCTGCGCGCCGACGGTCCCGGCTGGTCGCTCGTCGCCAGGACCGACGACATCGCGTTCGTGCTGCTCGACGAGGAGCCGGGCGAGGTGCTGCCCGTCGGCCGCGGACCCGAACTGCCCGGACTGCTGGAGGCACTCGACAAAATGGCCGTACGGCCCCTGTGAGACCGGTCGGGTCTCCCCGAGCGGGCGACGGGGGCCGCCACGCGGTCCCCGTCTCTCAGCGGCCGAGCTCCTTGCGCGTGACACGGCGCAGCCTGCGCCGCTGCGACGGATCCAGCGTGAGGTAGGCCGCCGCGGGAACCCCCACCACGATCAGCAGGGCGGCCCACCAGGGCAGCCAGATCAGCAGGAGGAGCCCTACCGCCACGCCCCCTGCGGCGATCTTCGCGTTCTTCGACATGTGTGCGTCGCCTCCTTCGCGGCCGTTGCCGCTCTCTGCCATGAAAACGGGTCCACGCCGCCCGCGGTTCCGGCAGCGACCCTGAGACGTCCCTGAAACCCACCCCCGAGAGTCCCCGAGGCGCCCTCGAGGCGTCCGGCGACGCCCGGGCGCCGGACTGGGCGTGCGGAGAGAGCCGCCCCGGACCTGTCCGCCGAAGAAGCGGTGCGCCCTCTCCTCGCGAGTCCTGTACCCTCGGCGACTCCGCCCCCGGTAGTCAAACTTGAGGAGCAGGCTTATCACCGTGCAGAGGGTTCCCACGGAAGTATCACCCGAGACCTCCGAACTGGTCCGCTGCTGCGCCCTGTTCGTGCCCGGCGTCCCCGCCCGCGCCGGCGGCGTCGCCTTCTGGCGACCCGACGGCGAGGCCCCTCCCGTCGCGTGGCCGCGAGGCGCGCGGGATCCGTCCACGAGTCTGTCCGTCGTCCGGCCGACCGGCGCGGGCGTGACGGTCGCCCGCGTGCCCGTCCTGCTGCTGCCGGTGCTGGACGCCCTTCCCGTCCTCGTCCACGCGCGTACCGCGCCGGACGCCCACCGATCCGCCGCGTTCTGGGGTGCGGCCGCACTGCTGTCCCTGCGGTTCACGGCCCGCGGCCTGCTGCTTCCCGGCCTGTCCGCACAGGACCACGACGCCTGGCGGGCCGGCCCGCTGGGCCCGGACGACACCGAACAGGTACGCCGGCTCGCCGCCTCCATGCCGCCCGAGGCACACGCAGAGCCGCTGGACGACGCCCCGCCGCTGCGGCTGCCCGACCCCGAGCGGCTGCTGCGCGCGTTTCTGGACGCCCTCGCGGACGCGCTGCCCCGCACACCCGCGGCGTCGCTCGTGACCGGCGGACCCGCGTACGCGACGCGAGAGCCCCAGGCCGCGCCGGAGCTGCGCGACTGGGCGGCCGACGTCGCCGCGGGCCATGACGCCGGCGTACGGATCTCGCTGCGGATCGAGGTGTCGGGCGTCGGAGTCCCGGAGTTCGCGGCACACGAACCTCCGGCCGTCGGGCCGCCCGCAGGCGAAAGCGAGGCCGCCGAGTCCCGGTCCGGCGTCCGCGGAACCGGCAGAATCGGCAGAACCGGTGCAGCCACACTCTCCTCGAGCGGCGTCGGCGCAGGCCTCGGCGGCGACCCCGATCCCGACCTTGACGGAGTGACGCCCCGTTACCGGGCAGTGCCGCAGGTGCACAGTGTCAGCGACCCCACGCTCGTCGCCGACGCCGCCGCGATCTGGGGCGACCCCGAGGCAGCGCCCGAGGGGCTCGGCCCCCGTGCGCGTACCGACGCACTGCTCGCCCTGCGCCGTGCCGCGCGGGCCTGGCCCCCGCTCACCCCCCTGCTGTCGGCCGCGGTCCCCGAGGCGGTCGATCTCGTGGACGAGGAGATCGTCGAACTCCTGGGGGACGGTTCACGAGCGCTGGCGACGGCAGGCGTCGAGGTGCACTGGCCCCGTGAGCTGGTGCGGACGCTGACCGTACGCGCGGTCGTGGGTCCGCCGGAGGAGGGCTCGACGTCACCACGCGCGGGGTCGGAGACACCGCCGCTCCTGTCTGCGGACGCCGTTCTGACGTTCGCCTGGCGGTTCGGGCTCGGTGGACGGCAGCTCACGCGTGAGGAGCTGGACCGTCTGGCCGAGGCGAAGCGGCCGCTGGTGCGGCTGCGTGACCGATGGGTTCTGATCGACCCGGGGGAACTGCGTCGCGCCGCCGACCGGCAGGACCGCAGGCTCACCCCCGTGGACGCCCTGAGCGCGGCTCTGACGGGCTCCACGGAGGTAGACGGCCACCGGGTCGACGTGGAGCCCACCGGGTGGCTGGAGGCCCTGCGGGAGCGGCTGACGCACCCCGACCGCCACGAGCCGGTGGCCCAGCCCGCCGCGCTCGAGGCCACCCTGCGCGACTACCAGCGACGCGGGCTGGACTGGCTGGCCCGCAACACGGCCCTCGGCCTGGGCTGCTGTCTGGCGGACGACATGGGGCTGGGCAAGACCGTCACGCTGATCGCCCTGCACCTGCACCGCCAGGCGGACGCCTCGGCCGCGGGTCCCACCCTCGTGGTCTGTCCGACGTCGCTGATGGGCAACTGGCAGCGGGAGATCGAGAGGTTCGCCCCGGGCACTGCCGTACGCCGCTTCCACGGCCCGCGTCGCGACCTCGCGGCGCCGGCCGACGGGGACTTCGTGCTCACGACCTACGGCACGCTGAGGCTGGACGCCGAGCGGCTCGGCGCGGTCGCGTGGGGCCTGGTCGTCGCGGACGAGGCGCAGCATGTGAAGAACCCGTACTCGGCGACCGCGCGGGCGCTGCGCACCATCGGCTCACGCGCGCGGGTGGCCCTCACGGGCACTCCGGTGGAGAACGACCTGTCGGAACTGTGGGCGATCCTCGACTGGACGACGCCAGGCCTGCTGGGCCGGCCCGGCCACTTCCGCGCGCGCCATGCGCGAGCCGTCGAGGGCGGCGGGGATCCGGCGGCGGCGGAGCGGCTCGCCCGGCTGATCGGACCGTTCCTGCTGCGCCGGCGCAAGTCGGACCCGGGCATCGCGCCCGAGCTCCCGCCCAAGACGGAGACCGACCGGCCCGTCGCCCTCACCGACGAGCAGGCGGGCCTGTACGAGGCCGTGGTGCGCGAGACGCTGGCGGCGATCGCCGAGGCCGACGACATGGCGCGGCGCGGCCTGATCGTGAAACTGCTGACCGGTCTCAAACAGATCTGCAACCATCCCGCGCAGTACCTCAAGGAAGACCGGCCGAGGACCGCCGGACGCTCCGGGAAGCTGGAGCTCCTGGACGAACTCCTCGACGTTCTCCTCGCCGAGGGGGCGAGCGTGCTGGTCTTCACGCAGTACGTGCGCCTGGCGCGGCTGCTGGAACGGCACCTCGCCGCGCGGGGCGTCCCCACGCTGTTCCTGCACGGCGGCACGCCGGTCGCCGAACGCGAGGCCATGGTCCGGCGCTTCCAGGACGGCGAGGTCCCGGTGTTCCTGCTGTCGCTGCGGGCCGCGGGCACCGGGCTCAACCTCACGCGCGCGGAGCACGTCGTGCACTACGACCGCTGGTGGAATCCGGCCGTCGAGGCGCAGGCCACCGACCGTGCCCACCGCATCGGCCAGACCCGTCCCGTGCAGGTGCACCGGCTGATCGCCGAAGGGACGATCGAGGACCGCATCGCCGACATGCTGCGGCGCAAACGGGCTGTCGCGGACGCCGTCCTGGAGGCCGGGGAGGCGGCGTTCACGGAGCTGACGGACGCCGAGCTGGCCGATCTGGTGGAACTGCGGGAGGGCACGCGATGAACGGGCACGACGGCGCCGGCAGGCGCGGCGGGGAACCCATCGAGGGCGCCGAGGCACGCACGTTCGCGGCGCTGCCTCCCGCGCACGGGAGAGGATTCGCGCAGACCTGGTGGGGCAGGGCGTGGCTGACGGCGTTGGAGGACGGCGCCGTGGACGGGAAGCAGGTGAAGGAGGGCCGGCGGCTCGCGCGCGCGGGCGCCGTGGGGGCGGTGACCGTGCGACCGGGCCGCGTCACGGCCGTCGTCCGCGGTCGTGACCGCACACCGCACCGGGCCGACGTGCTGCTCGACCCGCTTTCGGACGCGCAATGGGACCGCTTCCTGGACCTGACGGTGGAACGGGCCGGCCACATGGCCGCACTGCTCGACCGGGAGATGCCGTCCCATCTCGTCGAGGACGCGGACGCCGGGGGCGTCCGCCTGCTGCCGGGGCTCGGCGACCTGGAGGCGCAGTGCGACTGCGGCGCCTGGGACCACTGCGGTCACACGGCGGCCGTCTGCTACCAGGTGGCCAGGCTGCTCGACCAGGATCCGTTCGTCCTGCTGCTGCTTCGCGGCCGCGCCGAAGGGGCCCTGCTGGACGGCCTCCAGGCGCGCGGCGCCGGCGCTGCGGCCGGCGCCGGGTCGGCGGCGCCCCGAGCCGACGGGGTGGACGCGGCGGAGGCGTACGCGGCCGGTGACATCCTGCCAGCGCTGCCCGCCGTGCCCGCTCTCCCGCCGCAGCCGGGCGTCCCGCCCGCGTTGGACACGGACACCCCGCCCCCGCCCGCGGTGGAGCCCGCCGCTGTGGAGTTCCTGGCCGCCCGGACAGCCGCCGCGGCGCACCTGCTGCTCGCGGAGGCGCTGCACGAGCGCCCGGGACGGAGCGCCGGCGAGGAGGCGTTGTCGGTCGGTCAGGACGCCGTACGACTGGCGGCCGGCGCCGTCGGCGGCCGTCCAGGCGCGCATCGGCTCGCCGTCGTGACCGGACGGCTGGCCGCGGGCTCCGGGCGCAGCCGTGAGCAGCTGGCCTCGGCCGTACGGGCCTGGCGGCACGGCGGGCCCGCCGCCCTTTCGGTGTGGGAGGAGGAGTGGGCCGTCGAAGGCGATGCGCTGGCCCGCGCGCGTGCCGCGCTGGAAGCCGCCTGGGAGGAGGACGAGCGGCCGGCTCTGCGGGCACAGGCCAACCGCTGGACGGTCGTCGGTGAGCCCTGCCAGCTCCGGCTGGGACGGGACGGTCGCTGGTGGCCGTACCGCAAGGAGGGCGGTCGCTGGACGCCGGCCGGGGAGGCCGCCGACGACCCGGGGACCGCCCTGGCGACAGCGCGCCCCGACGGCGAGGAGACGCCGTCCCCTCCGTGACGGAAGCGCCGTCCCCCGGCGGAAGCGCCCTCCGCCGTCACGCCGTCGGCATGAGGAACGGCGTGCCTCACGCGCGTCGGCCGCGGGGCCGGTGACGCCGGTTACGGCGCGAGGTCCCCCACCGAGGGGAGCAGCGACTCCAGCCCGCTGGGCAGCTCGGTCGGCAGCGTGCTCGGAAGCGCGGTGGGCAGATCCGTCGGGAGCGTGCTCGGCAGCGCGGTGGGAAGGCGGCTGGGGAAGCCGCTGGGCAGGTCGGTCGGAAGACCGGCGGACGGTGTGGGCGAGCCCGTGGCGCCGACCCCGGTCGTGGGTTCGTCGTCCGGCGAGTCGCCGCTTCCCGACCTCATCAGCACGACGGCGACGACCGCTGCGGCCAGGACCAGCAGGGCGAACACCACGAAGAGCGGGTTTCTGCGCCGTCGGCCGGGGCCGCCGGGATCACCGGCCGCGCCGGTCCCGTAGGGGGCGGTGGGCGGTCCGTAGCCGCCGGGGGGCGGCATGTCTCCCGGCGGTCCGGGCGGCTGAGGCGGTACGGGCGGCATGGCCATGCCGTCCAGCGTGACCGTGAGCCCTCCCGAGGGCGACCCCCGCACGCGGCTTGATACCGGTTCATGGCACGGAGGGCATGGTTCCGGCATATTGCGGGCGGAGGCCGACCGGAGGAGGAGCGTTCGGCGGCACGCGCGTGTGTGGCCGCGGGGCACCCACGCGCGTGTGCGCGGCTCAGTTACGGGCGCCCAGCAGGTGGTCCATCGCGAGCTGGTCGAGCTGCTCGAAGGCCATGCCACGCGCGGCGGCCGCCTCGGGGTCGAAGTCCTCGAAGGCGGTGCGGTCGGCGAGCAGGCTCTCCAGGCCGTCGGACGCGGTGGCCTGGGCCAGCTCGTCGAGGCGGGAGGCGCGCAGGGCCTCCTGGACCTCGGGGTCGGCGCGGAAGGCGGTCGCCCGCTCCTTGAGGATCAGGTAGTTGCGCATGCAACCCGCCGCCGACGCCCACACGCCGTCGAGGTCCTCGGTGCGCGGCGGCTTGAAGTCGAAGTGCTTCGGGCCCGCGTAACCGGCGCTCTCCAGCAGGTCGACCAGCCAGAACGCGGCACGCAGGTCACCGGCGCCGAAGCGCAGGTCCTGGTCGTACTTGATGCCGGACTGACCATTGAGGTCGATGTGGAAGAGCTTGCCCGCCCACAGCGCCTGCGCGATGCCGTGCGGGAAGTTCAGCCCGGCCATCTGCTCGTGGCCGACCTCCGGGTTGACGCCGTACAGCTCGGGACGCTCCAGGCGCTCGATGAACGCCAGGGCGTGGCCGACGGTGGGCAGCAGGATGTCGCCGCGCGGCTCGTTGGGCTTGGGCTCGATGGCGAACTTCAGGTCGTAACCCTGCGAGGTCACGTACTCGCCGAGGAGGTCGAAGGCCTCCTTCATGCGGTCGAGCGCCACGCGGACGTCCTTGGCGGCGCCGGACTCGGCGCCCTCACGGCCGCCCCAGGCCACGTACGTCGTTGCGCCGAGCTCGACGGCGAGGTCGATGTTGCGGATCGTCTTGCGCAGGGCGTACCGGCGCACGTCACGGTCGTTCGCGGTGAACGCGCCGTCCTTGAAGACGGGGTGCGTGAAGAGGTTGGTGGTGGCCATCGGCACGGTCATTCCGGTGGTGTCCAGGGCCTGCCGGAAGCGCTTGACGTGCTCCTCGCGCTCACTGTCGGAGGATCCGAACGGGATGAGGTCGTCGTCGTGGAACGTCACGCCGTAGGCGCCCAGGTCGGCCAGGCGCGTCACCGTCTCGACCGGGTCGAGGGCACGCCGCGTGGCGTCGCCGAACGGGTCCCTTCCCTGCCAGCCGACGGTCCACAGGCCGAAGGTGAACCTGTCGTCGGGGGTGGGCTGGTAGCTCATGCCGGGCTCCTTGCTCGAAGTCTGCGGTGCGGGGGCGGTGGCGAACTATTTCGTCATGGCCGTTTACAAATTAGTATGCGGACGCATCTCTGGGAAGACAGATCCCGCAGAGCCGCGGAAAAACTTGAGGGAGAGCCCGATGTCAGCAGCCGAGGGTCCGCTCGTCGTCGGCGTGGACACGTCCACCCAGTCCACGAAGGTCCTGGTCGTCGACGCCGCCACCGGCGCCGTCGTCGCGAGCGGCCAGGCGCCGCACACCGTGTCCTCGGGGGCGGGCCGTGAGAGCGACCCCCGCCAGTGGTGGGACGCCCTGCGTGAGGCGCTGCACCAGTGCGGCGACGCGGCCCGCGAAGCGGCCGCCGTGTCGATCGGCGGCCAGCAGCACGGACTCGTCACCCTGGACGAGCGTGGCGAGCCGGTGCGCCCGGCGCTGCTGTGGAACGACGTCCGCTCGGCTCCCCAGGCGCGCCGGCTGACCGAGGAGCTGGGCGGAGCGAAGTTCTGGGCGGAGCGCACCGGATCCGTGCCGGCGGCCAGCTTCACGGTGACCAAGTGGGCGTGGCTGGCGGAGAACGAGCCGGAGGCCCTGCGCGCGACCAAGGCCGTGCGCCTCCCCCACGACTACCTCACCGAACGCCTCACCGGCGAGGGGACCACCGACCGGGGTGACGTCTCGGGGACCGGCTGGTGGGCCTCGGGGACGGAATCGTACGACCCGGAGATCCTCGCCCACGTGGGACTCGACCCCGCCCTGCTGCCCCGCGTGGTGCGGCCCGGAGAGGTGGCGGGCACCGTGCGCGACAGCCACGACCTGCCGTTCGCCAAGGGAACGCTGGTCGCTCCCGGCACCGGCGACAACGCCGCGGCGGCGCTCGGCCTCGGGCTGCGTCCCGGCACTCCCGTGCTGAGCCTCGGCACCTCGGGCACGGTGTACGCGGTGGCCAAGCGCCGCCCCACCGATCCCACCGGCACCGTGGCCGGCTTCGCCGACGCCCACGGCGACTGGCTGCCCCTGGCCTGCACCCTGAACTGCACGCTCGCCGTCGACCGGGTCGCCGCTCTGCTGGGGCTGGACCGCGAGGCCGTGGAGCCCACCGCGCACCTCACGCTCCTGCCGTACCTCGACGGGGAGCGCACCCCGAACCTGCCGAACGCGTCGGGCGTGCTGCACGGTCTGCGTCACGACACGACCGCCGGCCAGCTGCTCCAGGCCGCCTACGACGGGGCGGTGCATTCCCTGCTCGGCGCGCTCGACCTCGTCCTCGACGCGGAAGCGGACCGCTCGTCCCCCCTGCTGCTGATCGGCGGCGGCGCCCGGGGCGCGGCCTGGCAGCAGACGGTGCGCCGGCTGTCGGGCCGTCCGGTCCAGGTCCCCGAAGCGAAGGAACTCGTCGCGCTGGGGGCAGCCGCGCAGGCGGCGGGGCTGCTGACCGGCGAGGACCCGGCCGCGGTCGCCCGGCGCTGGAACACCGCCCGGGGCCCGGTCCTCGACGCCGTCGAGCGGGACGAGGCGACGCTGACGAGAATCGCCGGGGTACTCTCCGACGCGTCCCCGCTGCTGGAGCGGAGCCCGAACGCCAACTGACCATCAAAGAGACCGGGCCGAGAGGCCGGGCCGTCCGACAACCCGGCATCGACCATCGACCCGATCGACCCACATCGACCCACCAGCCCATCGACGAATCGACGAATCGACGGAGGCATGACCGCACCGCTGCACGAGGCCCGGCCCGCCGGCCGGGGGCGCGCGACTCCTGACACCCAGCAGGGCATGCGCCGCCGCAACCTGGCCCGGGTGATGCACGCCGTCCGTGCCGAGGGCTCGCTCTCGCGCGCCGCCGTCGCCTCACGGATCGGTCTGACGCGGGCGGCGGTGTCGACCCTTGTCGACGAGCTCATACGCACCGGGCTGCTCGAGGAACTCGGCCCCGAACGGCCCGGCCGGGTGGGCCGGCCCGGCTCGGCCCTCGCGGTCAGCGGACACGGTCCGGCGGGCATGGGCGCCGAGATCGGGGTCGACCACCTCGCGGTCTGCGCCGTCGACCTGCGCGGCGAGGTACGGGCGCGGGCGGTGCGACACGGCACCAACCGCGGCCGCTCCCCCGAGCCGGTCGTCGGGGAGCTGACCGAGCTCCTGCGCCAGGTCGTCGCGGGCGCGGAACGCGAGGGGCTGTGGCCGGCCGGGCTGTCCGTCGCGGTTCCGGGCCTTGTGGCACGGGACGCCCGTACGGTCGTGCGCGCACCGAACCTCGACTGGCACGACGTCGATCTCGGCGCGCTGCTGCCCGCGGAGTACCCGCTGACCGTGGACAACGAGGCCAACTTCGGCGGCCTGGCCGAACTCTGGCTCGGCACGGACACCCCGAGGGACTTCCTGCACGTGTCGGCCGAGATCGGCATCGGCGCGGCGCTCGTCGTGGACGGGGCCCTGCTGCGCGGCACCCGCGGTTTCGCGGGCGAACTCGGCCATGTGCCGGTGCATCCCGACGGTCCGGCGTGCGTGTGCGGCGGGCGCGGATGTCTGGAGCAGTACGCCGGTGAGGAGGCGGTGCTGCGGGCAGCCGGGCTGGAACCCGGCGAGGACCGCGTCGGTCTCCTCGCCGGACGGGCCGCGGACGGCGACCCGAACGTACGGCGCGCGCTGCGGGACGCCGGAACATCGCTCGGCATCGCCCTGACCGGGGCGCTCAACCTGCTGGACCCCGAGAGCATCGTGCTGGGCGGCGCCCTGGCCGGCCTCGCGCCCTGGCTCCTCCCGTCGCTGGAGACAGAACTCTCCCGGCGCACCGCGGGACCCGCCCGCCCTGTCTCCGTGTCCCGGCTGGGCCCCGAGGGACCGTTGCTCGGCGCCGCGCACTCGGTGGTGCGGGCGGTGCTCGACGACCCGGCGGCGGTGGCGGAGCGGGTCCGGCCGGACTGAGGACCGCTCGGGTCCGAACGGTTTCGAGCACTTCCGAGCGGCTCGGACCGCGGCCGGTGCCCGCCCTGGTCGTCCTCGCGAACCGATCGACGCCGAGCGCCCGGAACACGCCGCACGCGGCGGACACGCCAAGCACACCGGGCACACCAGGCACGTCGACACCCCGGGCCCCTCTGGCACGCCGGACGCCTGGGACGCCGACAGCGCCGAGCGGGTGGCCGCGCGGTCCACGCGACCCATGCAGCCCACGCGACCCGCGCGGAACTGCCCGTTCGGGTGAGGGAGTTGTCCACAAGCACCGGGCCGTCCACGGATTCCGGGCGCGGGGCGCACGGCTGCGGGTCATGGGACACCATGAGCTGTCGGGCGCCGATCGCCCGATCCCGGGACCGGAGGAACTGGTTTCGGTGAGGATCGTCCGGACGGTTGTCGGGCCGCACACCCGGAGTGACGATGTCTCCAGCCGTATCGCCCACCAGGAGGACGAGTTGAACGATCCCTGGGTGGCCCTCGAACCGGGGGCCGACCCCGCCGAGCGGGTACGGGTTCTGCGCCGGGCCCACGAGACGTTCACCGAGGCGGGCACCGTGCCGCGGCCGGTGCGGGCCGTGGTGGCCGACTCGTGGCGGCGTTCGGCGCGGGCCGGCGTCGTCCCCGACGGCACGGCGGACGTGGAACTGACCGACGGCGACCTCGGAACCTACCGGTCGGAGCATCCTCTGGCGCGGGTGATGCCCCTGTTCCGCGAGCTGATGGGCACGTTCGCCTCGGACGGCGAGCATCTCCTGGCGGTGTGCGACGCCCACGGCAGGCTGTTGTGGGTCGAGGGCCACGCGGCGACACGGCGACACGCGGGGCGGATGAACTTCGTGCCCGGGGCGAGGTGGGCGGAGACCGCGGTCGGGACGAACGCCCCGGGCACGGCGGTCGCCCTGGACCGGCCGGTGCAGGTGTTCGCGGCCGAGCACTTCACACGACGGGTGCAGCCGTGGACGTGCGCGGCCGCGCCGGTGCACGACCCCCGAACCGGTCGGGTGCTGGGCGCCGTGGACATCACGGGCGGCAACGGGCTCGCGCATCCGCACAGTCTGGGTTTCGTGCAGGCGGTAGCCCGGGCCGCGGAGGCCCACCTGGCCCTGCTCGCCCCGGCGCAGCCCAATGCCGACACTCCGCGGCTGAGCGTGCTGGGCCGCGACGAGGCGCGACTGGTCACCGGCGGCCGGGAGTTGCGGCTGAGCCGTCGGCACAGCGAGATCCTGCTGCTGCTGGCCCGGCATCCCGAAGGTCTGACCGGCGACGAGCTCATGTGCGCGCTGTACGAGGACGAGTCGGTGACCCCGGTGACCCTGCGGGCCGAACTCGCACGGCTGCGCGGAATCCTCGGTCCCGGGCTGCTGGCGTCGCGCCCCTACCGGCTCACGGTCGCCTGCGACTGCGACCTGACCGTCGTCGAGAGACGGCTGGCGACCGGTGCGGTGACGGCGGCGGCGACGGCGTATGCGGGACCGCCGCTGCCGGGGTCCCAGGCTCCGGCGGTCGTGCGGCTCAGACGCCGGCTCACCGAGGGACTGCGGGCCGCGCTGATCGCCTGTGGCGACCCCGATCTGCTGACGGACTGGGCACACGCGCCCTGGGGCGAGGACGACGTCGACGTGTGGCGGGCCCTTGTGGAGGCCCGTCCGACGGCGGCGACACGGACGCGCCTCGCCTCGCTGGAGGCGGAGCTGACGACCCCGCCGGGATGGCCGCACCGCTGAAGCGCGGCGAACACGGTCCGGGACGCCAGGAACTCGAAGCTCGCCGAGCACGGAGCCTCACCGGGCACGGAGTGTCGGGTGCTGCGCGCCGGCACTGCCCGTGCCGCCGGGCACCTGGCCCCTGTCGTGCGCGGCGGCGGGAACTGCTGCACCGCGCTGTCACGGTCTCCGCCCACACGCAACGTGGTTGCAACGTCCGTTTCCCTAGCCTCGCGCGAAGAGCTGTCCAACGGCGGGCAGCGCTGCTGAAGGAGGCAGAGCAGGATGACCCGTTACGCGGCGCCCGGCACCGAAGGCGCGATCGTCTCCTACCAGACGCGTTACGACCACTTCATCGGCGGCGAGTACGTCCCCCCGGCCCTCGGGCGCTACTTCGAGAACCCGTCGCCGGTCAACGGGCAGACCTTCACGGAGGTGGCCCGCGGCACGGCGGAGGACGTGGAGCGGGCGCTGGACGCGGCGCACGCCGCCGCGCCGGGCTGGGGGCGCACCTCGGCGACCGAGCGATCCGACATCCTGCTGAAGATCGCCGACCGGATGGAGGCCCATCTGGAGCCGCTCGCGGTCGCTGAGAGCTGGGAGAACGGCAAGCCGGTCCGGGAGACGCTGGCGGCGGACATCCCCCTGGCCATCGACCACTTCCGGTACTTCGCCGGCGCGATCCGCGCCCAGGAGGGCTCGCTCAGCGAGGTCGACGACGACACCGTGGCGTACCACTTCCACGAGCCGCTCGGCGTCGTCGCGCAGATCATCCCCTGGAACTTCCCCATTCTGATGGCCACCTGGAAGCTCGCGCCCGCCCTCGCCGCTGGCAACGCGGTGGTCATCAAGCCCGCCGAGCAGACCCCGGTGTCGCTGCACTACTGGATGAGTCTGATCGCGGACCTGCTGCCGCCCGGCGTGGTCAACATCGTCAACGGGTTCGGACCGGAGGCGGGCAAGCCGCTCGCGTCCAGCCCGCGGGTGGCGAAGGTCGCCTTCACCGGCGAGACGTCCACGGGCCGGCTGATCATGCAGTACGCGGCGGAGCACCTCAAGCCGGTCACCCTGGAACTGGGCGGCAAATCGCCGAACATCTTCTTCGACGACGTCTGGGAGAAGGACGACGACCTCCGGGACAAGGCCCTCGAGGGGTTCACCATGTTCGCGCTGAACCAGGGCGAGGTCTGCACCTGCCCCTCGCGCGGCCTCATACAGAGCGGCAACTACGGCGACTTCCTCCAGGCGGCCGTCGCCCGCACCGAGCTCATCAAGCCCGGGCACCCCCTCGACACGGACACGATGATCGGCGCGCAGGCCTCCGGCGATCAGTTGGCGAAGATCCTCTCCTACATCGACATAGGCCGGAACGAAGGCGCCAGGATCCTCACCGGCGGTGAACGCGCGGAGTACGACGGGGAGTTGAAGGGCGGTTACTACGTCCAACCGACGATCTTCGAGGGCGACAACCGCATGCGGGTCTTCCAGGAGGAGATTTTCGGCCCGGTCGTCTCGGTGGCGTCGTTCGACGACTTCGACGACGCCATCAAGATCGCCAACGACACCTCGTACGGCCTCGGCGCGGGGGTGTGGACACGGGACATCAACACGGCGTACCGCGCCGGCCGGGCGATCCAGGCCGGGCGCGTGTGGACCAACTGCTATCACGCGTACCCGGCGCACGCCGCCTTCGGGGGCTACAAGCAGTCCGGCATCGGACGGGAGACGCACAAGATGATGCTGGAGCACTACCAGCAGACGAAGAACCTCCTGGTGTCGTACTCGCCGAAGAAGCTGGGCTTCTTCTAGAGGCACGAAAAAAGGCGTCTGACCTGGGCTTTTGCCCGCCAGGCGCCTTCCCCTCGGTCGGCCCAGAGCAGGGACCGACTTACGTCATAACTCCCAGTTCCTCCCACCGCTGTCCCGCTCCTGACCAGTACTTCCGGACCAGTCACGGACCAAACCCCGACTCACCCCCTTCAGACTCCGCGCCGTGGCTGACGCGGTCCCACTCCTGCATGGACTGCTCGATGAGGCGGTTGGCCTGCTCTCGAACGCCGTCCAGGAACTTGGCGTAGTGACGGAAGAGGACCTCGATGCTCTGGCCCGCGCGACGAGCGCACTCGGCGGGGTCCACACCGGAGTACAGCCAGAACGAGATCCCGGCATGCCGGAGATCGTAGGGCCGCTTGGCCAGCTTGGAGGCGAGTTCTGTACGGGTCAGGACGTACTTCCGTGCCCGCGACCACGTTGTGCCATATGCAGCCGCGTCCACGTAGTTGCCGGCCTGGTTCCGGAACAGTCGACCGTCCGGCGCCACACCGAAGCGTTCGATGTGTGCGCGGAGCATGCGTACGAACTGCGGCGGGATGGGCACAGGCCGAGTCGCGGTGGCCGCACGGCGCTTGAGGGAGTGCACTTCGTGCACCGCGCCGCCGTCCGTCCAGTCTTTGCCTGCGATGACGACGCCATCAGCAGGCCGCATCGCCGCGTAGTACATGCAGCCGAAGAACGCCTCCAGGTGAGGGCCGCGCCCGCGCTGCTGGGCAACCGCTGCGAGCAGCCGGGCGACCTGGGCGGGATTGGGAACGGCAGCCGGGTCCACTTCCTCGTTGACCGCTGGAGCGTTCCACCTGAGCCCATTGAGAGGATTCTCCGTGAAATAACCCTTCTCCACAGCGATGTTGAGGCCTTCGTTGAATGCAGCCCGCTTGCGTCGTGCCGTCTTGGCCGCAGCCTCTTTGCCATCCAGCTTGAGGCACAGGGCGTCCAATGCCCGTCGCAGCACATCGGCTTCCGCGAGAGCGCTGACGGGCAGGGAGTTCCGCTTCATCCAGTCCAGCGCCTGCCGCCATTCCTCAACGGGCTCTTTCTCCCAGGCCTTCTTGTTGAACGCCCAGGAGTACAACGCTCGCCGCAGCACACGCGGCTCCGAATAGGTCGCGCCAGAGCGCACAAGGGCAGGCGTGATGGTGGCGAATGCATCGGCCAGTGTGCGGCGGGTGTTTCCCGGCGTGCGGCCCCAACGCTGGTCGAGGTATTCGTGCGCAAGGTCATACCATGTCGTCCGCTGCTTGATAGCTCGCAGCTCGGTCGCTGGCAGCCCTGTGTGCTCATCGAAGGGCTCACCATCGCGCGCTGCGGTCATCAGCTTTGACCGCCTACTGTCGGCGAGCCCGACGGTCATGAATGACTCTGATTTCTCGCGCCCATTGACTGTCCACCGGACCATAAACGGCTTGCGCCGATCGGGGCGCTCCCGTATGTCCCAGAAACGGACGTTGTAACTCATCGCCAAGTATCAGTATCTTTCTCGCACATGTCCCACCAGGCATCCAGGTCAGAACGACGACACCGGAGTTCACCATTGGGCAACTTGACCATGCGGGGCGCTTGCCCGCGAGCGCGCATTCGGTAGAACGCCGACGGACTCATACGAATCTCCGCGAGAACCTCGGCGAGCTTCAGCGCCGGAGGACGAGCCATGCAATATCACCTTCACATTATTGATCCGAAACTCAAAGGGTTCTATTCGAGGGTGTAGCGGACGTGTGGGCCGCCGAAGTAGCCGCGGACGATGTGTGGTTGGCGTTGGCGGCGGTGGAAGAACCGGCGGGTCTCGGTGGCGAGTTGGGCCTGGTCGCGGGCCCGGCTGTGCATCGGCAGGCTGCGTTTGAGGTCGGCGTTGACCAGTTCGTCGGGGTTGAGCTCGGGCGAGTACGCGGGCAGGAAGTGCAACTCGATCCGGTCGGGGTGGTCGGCGAGCCAGGTGCGGACCTTGCGGGAGCGGTGGGCGGAGTGGCCGTCCACGACGAGGTGGACCTTGTGGTCGA